>JABEVG010000018.1 GCA_013044075.1 Gallionella sp. | reverse complement strand
CCGTTCGCATTGAGCTTGTCGAAATGTGAATGGATTCTTGTGCTTCGACAGGCTCAGCACGAACGGCAATTAGGTTCAAAGCGTGCCGGATCAATAGCAGCGACCAGCGACTTGTCGCTTCGTCGATTGCTTATGCAACGCTATCGGGCGATCCGCTGTAACCATCGCGCGATGAATCGCGCTCCTGCCAATGACATCGAACCCAGAAAATCCATTAGCCCGTCATTCCCGCGCAGGCGGGAATGACGCAGTTTTTTGCCAATGGATTATCCGGGACGAACCCATCCTAACCCCGTAACTCGAAGCATACTTTTCCGTTTTGATTGCAGGTCAATTCCAGCCGGTAGCCGAGTTGCGCTGCCCACTTGGCGGCTTGATACAACCCTATGCCCAACCCTTGTTGCGAGACGACCACGGATTGCAGCAGATTGGGCAGTGTGTTCGCGGGGACGGGGGAGCCGCTATCACACACGCTGATGGACAATGCCCCCGCGCAGCGAAGTTCGACCTTGACCAACAGGTCCGGTTGGAGTTGCCGTTTGTGCAGCGCGTTATCCAGCAGGTTATCCAGCACACAATCGAACAGCGCGGCGGGAATGTATTGATCGCTGATCTCCTGCGGCGCATGCCAGGCGATCTGCAAGTGCTGGTTGCGCTGATGCAGACCATCCCACCATGCCGACAGCGGCAGCATGGATGCGTCGCTGTCCTCGGTCGGCGGCAGTTGCAGCTTGCTCAGAGTCTGCTCGATACGCCGGGTCAGCGAGGGGAGCTGCTGTTGCAAAAGTTGTTGCGCGCGCGCTTCGCCGCTTTGCGCGATCACGGTCAGCGACAACAGGGATTGCAGCATGTTCTTCAAGTCGTGGGTCAGGCGCGATCCGGTCTCATAGACGGTCTGCATACGCGTGATGTCGCGCAGACTTTGTTCGCGTTGTTTTGCCTGATAAAAATACCCGACCAACTGGCTGAGCAAACGCAGATGCATCGTCACGGTGGGACTGAGTGCCTGCTTGGCATAGACGGTCAGGCGCAAATCGGCCTCGTGCATCACCACCGCGTGCGGGCTGAACTGGCCGAGCTGCCCCGCCTTGCCGGGTGTCTGCCAGGACAATCCGGACAACCAGTGCAGATCGACCAGCAAGAGCATGGCGGAGGCCAGATAACTTTCCGCATCGGGTTCGTGCTGCGCGGCATCCGCGAGCCGCATCAGCCAATTCTCAAACGGCGTACCGATGTTCAGCAGATAACGCGAGAACACCACTTGCAGCCCGTTGAAACCGAACAGGGGATTCCACAATCCGCCCATAGCCAGCAAGATCAGCCCCATCAGAAACAAGGTGCGCAGCAGCGCATCGAGATAATCGACATGCGCCAGCGTCATGAACGCCAGGCAACCCAGCACCACCAATGCCAGCAGCATGAACAACAGCAGGCTATAGAAAAAATCGATGGTCTGGGTCGTCTCTGCCCCGCGATCATCTGCGGGCAACAACAACAACGCGGGCAGCAACACGGGCAGGACATAACTGAGCAGCAGGCGACCAATCTCGATACTGTGTTCGGCGGCGAATAAATTGGGCACGACCCAAAGCAACAGCAGCGTCAGCAGATAGACCATCTGTGTCAGGCTGAACACGCGCGCCCAGATCGAGCGGTATGCCAGCACCCGCCCACCCACCAGGCCGAACAGCCCGATCAGCCAGAACGCCATGACCCACCAATTCAAATAGAACACCACTACCAGCGCGGCAACGGCGATGAACACCAGCGCGCGGACACTCACTTGCCCGTCGCCCCGCCACAGCGGTTGCCAGATCAGGAACAGCCCCAAGTGGGCGAGCATCAGCGGATGCGCCCACGGGCTGTTCACCCCCACCAGCAACACGCCATGCAAGACCAGCAACATCGCCAGCAACAACCAGCGACCCGCACGCAAACGATTGCCTATATTCAGCGTCAGCATTCCATCACCCACCTGTTGATATTTCGTCAAAGCAGCCTGGCCGCACCGTGCAATATACGCGCCCAACCCGCTCACCCATTCCCCGGTTCCGTCATCCAAACCAAACTACCCGCCTGATACTGTATGGCTTTCGGTTATCATCACGCCGTTCAAAAAATCGTTCTGGCATTACATGGCACAAGACTTGCTGTGTATTCAGCACAAATTACACAACAAGGAGAATACATCATGAAACGCAATCAATCCGGCTTTACCTTAATCGAAATCGCCATCGTGCTGGTGATCATCGGCCTGCTGCTGGGCGGTGTGCTGAAAGGCCAGGAACTCATTAACAGCGCGAAGGTAAAAAACCTCGCCACCGACTTCCGCAACATCCCGGTATTCATCTATGGTTATCAGGATAAATTCAAGGCATTGCCGGGCGACGATCCTACCATCGGCACCGCAACCCCTCATTTGCCGGCACCTGCCGCAACGTGCGCCCCACTTAATACTCCTGGGAAATGCGTCCTGGGCAACGGTTTGATCGACGGCAACTGGAACGACACCAGTGCTGCCAGCGAGAGCTACGTATTCTGGCAACATGTGCGTTTGGCGGGTTTGACAACCGGTTCTACCGACACCACTACCGCTACACCTGCGGCTGTTTATCTGCCCGTCAATGCGGCAGGGGGTAACATCGGCATACAGAGCGGCACGTCATCACTAACTGCGACCCCGATGAAAGATGCCAGCAATGTTCCTATCCGTGGCACATACATCATCTGCTCGCCTAACATCCTCGGCAAGTTTGCCAAACAACTAGACATACAACTGGATGATGGCAATACCCAAACGGGATCGATGATGGCGTTTGACACGAGTTTGGGTACGCCTTACACCCAAGGTGTACAAGCCACCCTTACGACATCCATCAATGACGCTGACATTGTCACTGTCTGTATGGGCGTTTAAACCACAACTCCGGCGTGACACTCAAAGCCCGCTTCGGCGGGCTTTGTTTTTTGGCTTCCACTGACTAGAATCCCCCCCTATGACGACCTCAGCATTCTCCGGCTTGATCGCCCATGCGCACGACCTGCTCGCGCGTCTGGAAAAATTCCTCCCGCCCGCCACCCCGCCGGAACCGGCATGGGATGCGGCGTGCGCGTTTCGTTGGGACCATGCCCAGCGCGTGCTGAATCCGGTGGTCAATTTTCAGCGCATCCAACTCGCCAACCTGCTCGGCATCGCCGACCAGAAGCAGCGCATCCAGCAAAACACCCGCCAGTTCGTGCAGGGTGGCACGGCCAACAACGTGCTGTTGAGCGGCGCGCGCGGCACGGGCAAATCGTCGCTGGTCAAGGCCCTGCTCAACGAATATGCGGCACTGGGTCTGCGCGTGATCCAGATCGACAAACAGGGTCTGGTGGATCTGCCGCTGATCATCGGCATGGTGCAGGGTCGCACGGAACGTTTCATTCTGTATTGCGATGACTTGTCGTTCAACGCCGACGAGGATGGCTACCAAACGCTCAAGGCCGCGCTGGATGGCGACTTGGTGGCGTTCTCCGACAATCTGCTGATCTACGCCACGTCGAACCGCCGCCACTTGATGCCGGACTACATGACCGATAACCTCGCGACCAAATACGTCGGCGATGAAATACATCCGGCGGAAAGCGTGGAAGAAAAGGTCTCGCTCTCCGAGCGGTTCGGTTTGTGGGTTTCGTTCTACCCTTTCAGCCAGGACGAATATCTGGACATCGCCGCGCACTGGTTGCGGCACCACGGATGGACGGCGGGCATGACCGAAGACGTGCGCCGCGCCGCGCTGCAATGGTCGCTGTCGCGCGGTTCGCGCAGCGGCCGGGTGGCGGGACAGTTCGCGAGAGATTGGTGCGGGCAACATCTGAATAAATAGTTTATTCAGCAAATAACACGTCATTCCCGCCTGCGCGGGAATGACGGCATCAATAAATTCGCCGGAATACACTCACAACATGACCCCAACAAAAATCATTGAAGTCGCCGCTGCCGTTCTGATTCGCGCCGACGGCTCGTTCCTGTTGGCGCAACGGCCTGTCGGCAAGCCTTACCCCGGCTACTGGGAATTCCCCGGCGGAAAGATCGAAGCGGGCGAATCGCCACATCAGGCTTTGTGCCGAGAATTGCACGAGGAACTGGGCATCACCGCACCCCTGGCCTTGCCCTGGCTCACCCGCATTTTCCGTTATCCGACCGCCACCGTCAGACTGCATGTGTTTCGCGTGTTTGCCTGGGCGGGTGAGCCGCAAGGATTGGAAGGTCAGCAACTCAGCTGGCAACACTTGGCGCAACTTTCCGTGACCCCGGTGCTGCCCGGGAATGCGCCGCTGTTGCGGGCGTTATCCCTGCCCACGCGCTACGCGATCAGCAATGCCGCCGAGCTCGGCAACGAAGAATTCTTACGGCGACTGGACATCGCTTTGCAGAACGGTCTGCGTCTGTTGCAAGTGCGCGAACCGCATCTGTCCGCACCAGAAAGGCTGGGCTTCACCCGCGAAGTCGTGACGCTGGCGCATCGCTACGGCGCGCGAGTGATGGTGAACGGGGATGCGGAATTAGCCATGCATACTGGCGCAGACGGCGTGCATTACAGCGGCAAACAGTTGCAGGATTGCAGCACGCGGCCGGCCGTGGAATGGTGCGCCGCGTCTTGTCACAGCACGGCAGAATTGAAGCACGCAAGCGAGCTGGGATTCGATTTCGCGGTGTTAAGCCCGGTGCTGCCGACGCTCAGTCATCCCGGCGCGGCGCATTTGGGCTGGGAAAGATTCGCGGAAATGATCACCGGTACGGCATTGCCGGTATACGCGTTGGGCGGATTGCAGCCGGATGACCTGGCCGTCGCGCAACAACACGGTGCGCATGGGATCGCGCTACTGCGTCAGGCCTGGATTTGACTCCAGGAAGTCTTGCTCGTCGACGGGCCGGGCGACGCGGTATTCCTCATTCGCCCATTTACCAAGGTCTATCAGCTTGCAGCGTTCGCAACAAAATGGACGGAACGGATTCTGACTATCCCATAACGAGGATTTTTTGCAGTGCGGGCAGGTGACGACCGGGGCTTGCTGGGTGGATTTCATAGTGAGAGGCTGCAGAAAGTCATTTCAAAGGGAACGTCGAATTCGAACACGGTGGACTTGGCCGCATAGTTGGCATCGACGAAACGGATGTTGATCGCATATTTGTTCGCGCTCACCTCAGGCAGACAAACCAGATGCCGACTCAGACTCACGCGCAACAATTGCGCGACCCGCCCGCCCTGCATTTGCTGGAACGCGCCCAGACGGGCGGTAAAGCTCAATACCTTGCCGCTCTCGCGCAACAGGCGCAGCACGATGCCGATCGCCACGCTTAAAGGAAGCAGCGGTGCCAGCCACTGGCGCAGGTTTTCACGGCGCAAACTGGCCGGTTGCTCCTGCCAATAATGATAGGAAGGCAAGTCGAACTCGCAAGTGCCACCCGGCATACCGGCACGCTGTTTAATGCCCATCAACCATTCATTTTCGCGCAAATGCTGGCCGATCTTTCCGGTCATCGCGAGCACGTCAATGGAGGCTGTTTCGATCTCCGCCAGAATCTCATCCAATGCCTGTTCGGAGATCGCCGGGTTGTTGTGTAAATTGGACAACGCGCGCTTTTGCCGCTCCAGCTCCTGCAACAACTCGGACTTCAGATCGGCGCGGCTGGCAACCTCGAGAATCTCGAACAGGGTGGTCAATGCGGCGTGATGGTCCACGCTCAAATCGGCGGCGATGAAATGGGCGATACGCTCGAACAAGTCCTCCAGACGCAACATCGTGCGCACTTTTTCATTGAGTGGAAATTCGTAGCTGATCACGCGATTGTCGCCATCTGGTTGGCCGGGGAAATATCAGCGGCGAAAGATATATTGAATATACTCATCCCGTCAATCGCCGTTTTGTGCGGACATCGCCGAGTAGATGTTGTGCAACGCCGCAACTTGCCCGGCCAGGCCGGACAGATCACCATCGTTGTGCAGCACATCGTCCGCGCCGCGCAAGCGCGCCGCACGTCCGGTTTGCCGAGCCATGATGGCGCGCACTTCGGGTTCGCCCAGTTGACTGCGCCGCATCACCCGCTCAATCTGGCGGCTCTCAGCGCAATCCACCACCAGGACGCGCTGCACCAGGCGCAAAAAATCCGGGCTGCCGAACAGCAGCGGCACGACCAGCACGACATAAGGGGCGGGGTAGGCTTGCCGGAGTTGAGCTTGCGTGCTATCGAGTATCAGGGGATGCAGCAGTCGCTCCAGCCGCTGCTTCGCGAGCTCATCCGAAAAGACCAACTCGCGCATCCTGCTCCGATTCATCGAACCATCTTCCGCAATATAGCGGTCACCGAACGCGGCACGTATCGCGTCTATCGCGCGACCGTTGGCACCGGTGAGCCGGTGCGCAATCTCATCGGTATCGATAACGCACGCGCCCCGCTCCTGAAACATCTTCGCCACGGTTGATTTGCCGCAGCCTATGCCACCGGTCAGTCCAACGCACAGACTCATGGGACGGCGAGTAGCTGCAAATAACTTTGCGTCAAACTCGCCCCCCAGAACAAGGCGATCAGCCCGCCGCCCGCCAAATAAGGACCGAATGGGATGGGGATGTTGCGACCGTGCTTCAACGCGACGATCAGTGTAATGCCGACCACAGCCCCGACCAATGAAGACAACAGGATGATCAGCGGCAGCATTTGCCAACCCAGCCACGCACCCAAGGCCGCGAGTAACTTGAAGTCGCCGTAACCCATGCCTTCTTTTCCCGTCACCAGCTTGAAAACCCAGTAAACGCTCCACAGCACCAGGTAACCGCACACCGCGCCCAGCACGGCACCGGACAAAGTGGTAAACACGCCAAACACATTGAACACCAGACCGGTCCAGAGCAAAGGCAGCGTGATGTCATCCGGCAGCAGCTGGGTATCGAAATCTATCGCCGTCAAGGCCACGAGTGCCCAGATCAGCAGGAGTGCGCCGAGTGCCGCCGCACCGAACCCGAAATGCCACGCGGCGTAGGCGCACAGCAACCCGGTAAGCGTTTCGATGACCGGGTAACGCGGCGAAATTGGTGCTCCGCATCCTTTGCATTTGCCCCGCAGATACAGATAACTCAACACAGGAATGTTTTCCCAGGCCGTGATCGCGTGGTTGCAATGCGGGCAGGCCGAACGCGGGACAAGCAGATTGTAAGCGGCGTGAGGTACAACATCTTCACCGCGCAACTCGGCGCATTGCCGTTGCCATCCCTGCTCCAGCATCCTGGGCAAGCGATGGATCACCACATTCAAAAAGCTGCCCACTATCAAACCGAGGAGCAGGCACGCCAGCACGAATGCGGCAGGAACCGCTTGCAGAACCTGAAATAAACTCATAGTACGGGGACGGGGCTGAATAGCCGAAATTGGAAATGGAAGAACGGATAGTCGCTGACGCTGAACCCGGCACACCGATTCTGCCTGCCCGGCAACGGGGAACGCCCGCCGCCCATCAGACCACTTGACCCATTTTGAAGATAGGCAGGTACATGGCAACAACCATACCGCCGATCAATGTTCCGAGAACCACCATGATGATGGGTTCCATCAGACTCGACAAAGCCTCAACCGCATTGTCCACTTCTTCCTCGTAGAAGTCGGCGACCTTGGACAGCATCGCATCCAGCGAGCCCGCTTCCTCGCCGATGGCCACCATTTGCAGAACCATACTGGGGAACACCTTGGTTTCCTGCATCGCGACGGTCAGACTGTTACCGGTAGTCACCTCGCGCTGAATGGCTTTGGTCGCGTCAAAATAAACCGCATTCCCCGCCGCACCCGCCACCGAGTCGAAGGCTTCAACGAGCGGCACGCCCGCAGCGAACATGGTGGACAGGGTGCGGCTCCAGCGCGCGATGCTCGCCTTGCGTATCAACTCGCCAAAGATCGGCAGCTTGAGCAACAGCCGGTCCATGATGCCCTGCATTTTTTTGCTGCGCTTCCAAAAATAAAAGAAGCCGTACACGCTCCCGCCGCTGATACCGAAAATGGCCCACCAGTAGGCCACGAAGAAATCCGAGATCGCCATGATGACCAGAGTCGGCCCGGGCAGATCCGCGCCGAAGCTGGAGAACAATTCCTTGAACGCCGGGATCACGAAGATCATGATCACGGCGGTGATGATGACGGCAACGACGATGATCGAAATGGGATAGAACAGAGCGGACTTGATCTTGCCTTTGATGGCCTGGATCTTTTCTTTATAGGTCGCCAAACGTTCCAACAGACTGTCCAGGATACCCGCCGCTTCACCGGCACCGATCAGGTTGCAGTAAAGCTCATCGAAATACAGCGGATATTTTTTGAACGCCTGCTGCAAACTGCTGCCCGTTTCCACATCGGTTTTGATGTCGAACAACAACTTCGCCACGGCAGGATTGCTGTGTCCTTTACCGACAATGTCGAACGCTTGCAGCAACGGCACACCGGCTTTCATCATGGTGGCCAGTTGGCGGGTAAACAACGAGATGTCCTTCTCGGAAACCGTTTTGCTGCTGGAACGCAGACGCTTGACCTTGCTGACATTGACCCCCTGACGACGCAGGTAAGCGGAAACACTGGCTTCACCCGCCGCGCGCATCTCGCCTTTGACCGCCTTCCCGGATTTGTCTTTGCCTTCCCATAGATAAGAGAACTCTTTGGGTTTTTGAATTTTTTGTGCGACAGCCATAGGTGTCTCCGTTCGGTTCACTGTTGATTCTTGCCAGGTATCATGCCGAGCTTTATGTTTAATGTAAAGCCACCGCCACGCGCATCACTTCGGTACCCGCGATACCACGCGTCCTTGCACCGCGCGCATCAGATTGTTATTGCAACGTGCGGGTCTGCGCCGGGAAAATACGCACCACTTTGACCACCCGGTCCTGGGTTTGAATGATCTCTATCGGATAACCCGCAATCTTCAGACTGGTACCCGCTTCGGGAATATCCTCCAGATGATCGAGAATCAAGCCATTCAACGTCCTCGCCCCACCCAAGGGAAAATGCAAACCCAGTTTGCGGTTCAACTCACGCAGGCTACTGCCCCCTTCCAGCAAAAAACTGCCGTCGTCGTGACGCAAAAATTTTCCGGTCTGGGTGGGCGACTGCGTGGTGAATTCACCCACAATCTCTTCCAGTATGTTTTCCAGCGTCACCAAACCCAGCAGCTCACCGTATTCATCCACGACCAGACCGAGCCTGGCATGACGCTCCTGGAATTGCTGCAACTGCTTGAGCAGCGGTGTATCGGAAGGGATGAAATACGGCTCGTTCAGCACGCTTTTCAACTCCTGCAAATCAAGGGTGCTGCCCTGCAACAAAGACAGCGCGCGTTTAACATGAAGGATTCCGACGATATTGCCGGGCATATCCTCGTAAACCGGGAGCAGTGTGTGATGGCAAGTAATGATTTGCTGGCGCAGCTGATCACGATCGGCACTCAGGTCCAGTGCTTCGATCTGATTGCGCGGAACCATCACGTCGTTCACCGTGATGCGCTCCAGATCCACCAGATTGAGCAGCATCTTCTGGTGTTTGCGCGGCAAAAAATGCTCGGCATCCAGAACCAATCCGCGCAATTCCTCCAGCGTCATCTTGTGCTTGCTCTGGTCGGTTTGGATCTTGATCCCCAGCACCCACAGCAGCCCGCGCACGATCGCGGTGGCAATAAAAACGACGGGATAAAACAGTTTCACCAGCGGCGCGAGTAAATAGCTCGACGGCAATGCCACCCGTTCGGGGTGCGTCGCAGCGATGATCTTGGGCATGATTTCGCTGAACACCAGAATCACAAAAGCGATCGCCAACGTGCCCAGCAACATGGCCAGTTCGTTATGCCCGTACAAACGCAGGATGATGATTTCCGCCAGTGTCGCGGCGGCCACATTCAGCAGCGTATTGCCCAGCAAGATCGAACCCAGCAGTTGATCCACTTTCCCCAACAGCCGCGCGGCCAGCTTGGCACTCTTGTTACCTTTGCGCACCAGGTGGTTGAGACGGTGACGGTTGATCGCCATCATGCTGGTTTCGGACGCGGAAAAAAATCCGCTCAGAACGAGCAGCAGCAACAGGAAAAAAAACAGGGTGAACAGCGAAAAATATTCCAAGGAATGCTGTGGCCGTATGATGTTGTTCGAGTATCGGGTAAGCCGTGCGCGGGTGTCAAGACATTACATCTGTACCCTGTGCCTTGCGCTTGCTCCACACCATCATGGCGATACCGGCGACCACCATGGGCAGACTAAGCCACTGTCCCATGCTGATGCCGAAAGTCATCAAACCGAAAATGCCATCGTCCGGATTTCGTGTGAATTCGCCGATGAACCGGAAGCTGCCGTAGCCGATCAGGAACAGTCCCGACACCGAACCGACGGGACGCGGCTTACGCGCATAGAACCACAGTATCAAAAACAACAGCACGCCTTCGAGCGCGAATTCGTAGAGTTGCGAAGGATGGCGCGGGATATTGTCCACGTTGGGGAACACCATGCCCCACGGCACATCGGTGGGTCGCCCCCACAGCTCACCGTTGATGAAATTGCCGAGCCGGCCAAATGCCAAACCCGGCGGCACCAGAGGTGCGATGAAATCCATCAATGCCAACCAGCGCATTTTTTGCTGGTGCGCGAAGAATGCCATCGCCACCAGCACACCCAGGAACCCGCCGTGGAACGACATGCCGCCTTCCCACACGGCAGGAATCTTCAACGGATGCGAAAAATAATAGCCGGGGTTGTAGAACAACACCTCGCCCAGGCGTCCGCCGACAACCACACCCAACACGCCATAAAACAGCAGGTCATCGAGCAGTTTGGGGGTGAGCTGCGGGTGATCCAGCATGACGATGCGCTTGCGTCCGAGCCAGATAAACGTGATGAATCCCGCCAGATACATCAGCCCGTACCAGTGGATACCGAATGAGCCCAGATGAATCGCGACAGGGTCGAATTGTGGATGAACGAACATAATGTAATCGGTTAGAATCGGACGCTGAATTATCCCGTATTCGCGCTCAACGCGCTCCACATTCGAGAAGACATCATGCCAGACTACCGTTCCAAGACCTCCACGCATGGCCGCAATATGGCCGGTGCCCGCGCCCTGTGGCGAGCCACCGGCATGACCGAGGGTGATTTCGGCAAACCCATCATCGCCATCGCCAATTCCTTCACCCAGTTCGTACCCGGTCACGTCCATCTGAAAGACATGGGCCAGCTGGTGGCGCGCGAGATCGAGCGCGCCGGTGGCATCGCCAAGGAATTCAACACTATCGCGGTGGATGACGGTATCGCCATGGGTCACAGCGGCATGCTGTATTCGCTGCCCTCGCGCGATCTGATTGCCGATAGCGTGGAATACATGGTCAACGCGCATTGCGCCGACGCGCTGGTGTGCATCTCCAATTGCGACAAGATCACCCCCGGCATGCTGATGGCGGCGATGCGTTTGAATATCCCGGTGGTGTTCGTCTCCGGCGGCCCCATGGAAGCGGGCAAAGTGACGTGGGGCGGCAAGACCAAGGGGCTGGATCTGGTCGATGCGATGGTATCGGCCGCCGACAGCGAATGCAGCGATGAGGAAGTCGCAGCCATCGAACGTTCCGCCTGCCCCACCTGCGGTTCATGCTCGGGCATGTTCACCGCCAATTCGATGAACTGTCTGACCGAGGCACTGGGATTATCTTTGCCCGGCAACGGTTCATTGGTCGCGACCCATGCGGAACGTAAGCAATTATTTTTGCGCGCCGGTCGCGTGATCGTCGATCTGTGCAAACGCTATTACGAGCAGGACGATGCGACCGTGTTGCCGCGCAGCATCGCCAGCTTCGAGGCTTTCGAGAACGCCATGACGCTGGATATCGCGATGGGCGGCTCGACCAACACCGTGCTGCATCTGCTCGCCATTGCGCGCGAGGCGGAAGTCGATTTCACCATGAAGGATATGGATCGCTTGTCACGCCACGTGCCCACTTTATGCAAAGTCGCCCCTTCTTCCGAATACCATATGGAAGACGTGCACAGAGCGGGTGGAATACCCGCCATCCTGGGTGAGCTGCATCGTGCCAAGCTGCTGCATGGCGATGCCCATACCGTGCACAGTGCCACCATGGCCGAGGGGCTCAAGCAATGGGACATCACCCAGACCAACGATGAAGCGGCGAAGAAATTCTTCCGCGCGGCACCGGGCGGCATCATGACGACCATCGCCTTCTCGCAGTCCATGCTCTATCCGACTTTGGACGATGACCGCAGCACCGGCTGTATCCGCGACGCGGCACATGCCTACAGCCAAGACGGCGGCCTCGCCGTGCTGCATGGCAACATCGCCGTGGATGGCTGCATCGTCAAGACTGCTGGTGTTGATGAGAGCATCCTGAAATTCACCGGCCGCGCCCGCGTGTTCGAAAGCCAGGATGACGCGGTCAGCGCGATCTTGGCCGACCAGATCGTGGCGGGTGATGTGGTGGTGATCCGTTATGAAGGCCCCAAGGGCGGCCCCGGCATGCAGGAGATGCTGTATCCGACCAGCTATCTGAAGTCCAAAGGGATGGGCAAAGTTTGCGCACTCCTGACCGATGGACGTTTCTCGGGCGGCACATCCGGCTTGAGCATAGGCCATGTCTCACCGGAAGCGGCACAAGGCGGCGCAATCGCGCTGATCGAAGAAGGTGACACCATAGAGATAGATATTCCGCAACGCGGCATCAGGCTGGCAATTTCCGATGCGGAGCTGAACAACAGACGTGCCGCGATGCAAGCGCGCGGCAAGCAAGCCTGGAAACCGCTCACACGCGAGCGCCACGTTTCGGTCGCATTGCGCGCTTATGCCGCGATGACCACGAGTGCCGATAAAGGCGCGGTGCGCGATGTGACACAAATTGAACATCGTTAATTTTATTGGGAGCAGAGCATGACGACAGCGCAACATCTGAATCAACAATTCGGCATCGCGGGGCAACTAACCTTTCGTGATGACGCGAGCGGCCTGGTGGTCGCGGAATTCAATAACGCCCACGCCACCGCGTCGCTGTGTCTGCAAGGCGCGCACCTGATGAGCTGGCAGCCAAGAAGCCAAAGCAAGCCTGTGGTATGGCTCTCGCGCGATGCCAAACTGGCGGCGGGAAAATCCATACGCGGCGGCGCGCCGGTGTGCTGGCCGTGGTTCGGCGCACATGCAACCGAAGCCGGGTTTCCCGGACACGGCTTCGCCCGCACCGTGCCCTGGCAAGTCCTGGAATCGGGTATCGAACCGAACGGCGCAACGCGCCTGACGTTGCGCCTCGTGTCCAGCGACAAGACCCGCGCGCAATGGGATCACGCCTGCAATGTCGATCTGACCGTGATCGTCGGCGACACCTTGCGCATGGAAATGGCGACCGAGAATACCGGCACCGCCGATTTCGTGATTGGTGAGGCTTTGCACACCTATTTGCAGATCGGCGACATCGGCGCGGTGCGCGTGACCGGACTGGAAGGCTGCCAATATTGGGACAAAGTCGGCGGCTCGGAGTTGAAAAATCAAGTCGGCTCGGTCAGCTTTACCGGCGAAGTAGATCGCGTCTACATCAACACATCCGCCGAATGTGTGATCGAGGACGATAAGCTCAAGCGTCGTATCCACATCAAAAAATCGGGTAGTCTGTCCACCGTGGTCTGGACGCCCTGGACTGAAAAAGCCGGCAAGATGGGCGACATGGGACAGCCGGATGGTTGGCGCGAAATGGTGTGCGTGGAATCGGTCAATGCCATCGACAACGTCGTGAAAGTGGCGGCCGGAACCCGGCACACGCTGATTGTCGAATACCGCGCGATATCCTTCTAAGATTAAGACTGTCAACGAGGCAGTGCCTCACCGCGTTACTCGACTACCGATGCAAGATGTGCCGATTCCAAGGGTATAGTCGAACCGCAGCGGAGTCCTGATTCAACTGTTCGAGTCTTAAACACTAACAATGGAGAGCATATGAAATCTATTATCGCAAGTATGATGATCGCAGCGGGTGTGATGGTCGCGGCGGGCGCAATGGCGGAAGAAATGCCCGCCTTGGCCAAAAAACTCAACTGCACCGCTTGTCATGCCATAGACAAAAAAGTGGTGGGACCATCCTGGCGGGATGTCGCCAAAAGATACACGGGTAGCGGCGTGACCAAGTACACCTACAAAGGCAAAGAGTACCCTCTGATCGAAGGATTGGTGATGAAAGTGTCCCAGGGCGGAGCAGGCAACTGGGGTTCTATGCCCATGCCGGCGAACGACCCGACAGGTGCCAAAAAGGCCGACATAACCGAATTGGTCAAGTTCGAACAAGGTCTGTCCACCAAGTAGACCTTGGCTATTCAGTATCACGCGAAGCCGGCGCAAGCCGGCTTCTGTATTCACTAAAGCATATAAATTTGCGCAGCAACCTGTTTTTATGGATAATGCGCGCCTTCGTGAAACCCCTGAGTGCGTACACCCGCCGCACAAAATTACTGGCTAGGAAAACCAAATGAAACCCGATACCCACCCAAATTATCAAGAGATCACCGTCACTTGCAGCTGTGGCAACAGCTTCAAAACCAAGTCTGTGATCGGAAAACCCACATTGAACGTCGAAGTTTGTGCAGAGTGCCACCCGTTCTACACCGGCACCCAAAAGATTATGGACACAGCCGGTCGGATCGATAAGTTCCGTCAAAAATATGGTACTAAAGCTAGCGCGTAAGCTTCGAACCTGCTGGCTGACGTAACGTTGGTGACCGCGAGGATGAGATGAGCAGTGTGAGAAAGGCAGCGCAAGCTGCCTTTCTCATTTATCGCTAGCCGTCCCGGGAATGCGCTGTACATACGGCCACACTCACCGACCATGAGGCAGGAAGTCAAGGCACATCGGAAAAACCAGAGACCATCCGACGACTCACCAGCCTGTATCATCCGAGCGGGCAACCTTACACCGGAGAACGGTTCAAGATAGTCGAACAAGCGAGCCTATGTATTTCATCAAACCCACCGACCCTTATCCCATCACCCCAGGCAAAGCCGTGATGCTGGGCTTGCTGTGTCTGGTTTGGCTGGGCACAGGACTGGTCGGTCATGACCCGTGGAAACCGGATGAAGCGTACAGCTTCGGCCTGATCTATTCGATATTGCACAGCGGTGATTGGTTGGTACCCACGCTGGCGGGCGAACCGCTGATGGATAAGCCGCCGCTGTTCTATTGGACGGCAGCGGTATTTGCCAAATTGTTCTCGCACCTGCTGCCGCTGCATGACGGCGCGCGTCTCGCCAGCGGTTTCTATAGCACGCTGACTTTGCTGTTCACCGGACTGGCCGGGCGCAAGCTGTACGGTGAGAATCGCGGCTGGGCGACAGCCATCATTTTGATCGGGTGTCTGGGGATGTTGGTACATGCCCACCAGATACTGACCGATCTGGCCTTGCTAAGCGGTTGCGCAATGATGCTGTACGGTTTTTCCCATAGCCAGGAACGCTCGCTGCGCGCGGGGATTTGGATAGGTCTCGGTGTCGGCATAGGATTTATGTCCAAAGGTTTTATCGCCGCGATATTGTTTGTCCTGATCGCCGCGCTTTTACCGGCACTGTTCAAAGCCTGGCGCAAACGTCAGTATCTTTCGAGTCTCGGCATCGCAGCATTGGTGTCATTACCCTGGCTGACTGTCTGGCCCTGGCTGTTATATCAACACTCACCGCAGCTGTTCACCGAATGGGCATGGACGCATAACATCGGACGCTGGCTCAACTACGCGAGGAGCGGAGTGGGCCAGCAATCTTTCTATTATTTGCAGAACCTGCCCTGGCTGGCCTGGCCCGCGCTGCCGCTGGCGGTCTGGGTGGTATGGAAATCCCGCCACCGACTTGCGCAACGCGATGACTTGCAATTGCCACTGGTGAGCTTTGCGGTGATGCTGGTGACGCTGAGCCTGGTGCCCGACATCCAGGAAGCCTATGCCCTGCCCATGCTGCTGCCCATAGCGTTGCTGGCCGCCGCATCCCTTTCCATGCTCAAGCGCGGCGCGGCCAACGCGCTGGACTGGTTCGGTCTGATGGTGTTTGCGTTGCTCGCCATCCTGATGTGGTGGGGCTGGGCAGGGCTGTTGCTGGACAATCAGGCCAAGATCACCCACTGGTTAAAAGACTATCAGCCGAGTTTTGAACCCGCTTTACACCCCACCGCCTTTACCCTCGCCATCGTGGCCACAGTGCTGTGGCTGATACTGGTGTGGCGCATGGGCCGCTCGATGCGCCGTGCAGTGGTGAATTGGGCCGGTGGCATCACCCTGATATGGATATTGTCCATGACCCTGTGGTTGCCTTGGCTGGATAGCGGAAAAAGTTATCGCAATATGGTCGTTAGCCTGAAACGTGCGATGCCCCACCAGTACAACTGCATACGGCGCGAGAATCTGGGGGACGGGCAACGCGCCATGCTGCATTATTTCGGCGATATCACCACGCAAAAGGATGTGCAGAAAGATTGTGATCTGCGCCTCATCCAGGGCAAGAAAATATCCCAGTCCATGCAGGACACGACACACTGGGAAAAAATATGGGAGGGCAGCCGCATGGATGATAAGAACGAACGCTATCGGTTGTATCGGAGACGTGCGGAATAGCACTGCGAACGCTAGCCGCCTTTGTGCAACCTCAATTCTGCTTGCGACAATGCCTCGGGCAAACCCAGCAAGACCAACACATCCCCAACTTGCAGCACGATCTCTTCGCCGGGTTGCGCATCGCGCGCGCCGTGCCTGCGTACCGCATTGACCTCGACGTTCAATTTATCCAGCTCCATCTCGCGCAACCGTTTCCCGACCGCGACATGCTCTTGTTTGAGGTACACACGCAGGAATCTCGGTTGCAATCGCTCGGTGACTTCGCCGACATCGGTGGCAGTACGGAAATAGCCGCTGAACACCGCATAACGCCGCGCGCGACTCTCCTGGATGCGGCGTATCACCCGGTTCAGCGGAACACCGGCCATGAGCAACGCCTGCGAAGCCAGCATCACGCTGCCTTCCACCACTTCGGCGACGACTTCGGCTGCCCCCGCCTGCTTCAAGACCTCCACGTCAGCCTCGTCATTGGTGCGCACCACCACGGGCAGATCGGGGCGCAATTCTTTGACGTGGCGCAGGATCGCCAGCGCGGAGTGCTTGTCCTTGTACGAGATCACCAGCGCGCTGGCGCGCATCAACCCTGCCGCCATCAGCACCTCGCGCTTCGCCGCATCGCCATAGACCACACTTTTTTTCGCTGCCAGCACCTCGCGTACCCGGCGCGAATCGAGATCCAGCGCGATGAAGCGCAGATGCTCCTGTTCCAGAAAATTCGCCAGCGCGTGACCGCTGCGCCCGTAGCCGCAAATGATCACATGCCCGTTGTTGCCCATGCTTTGTATGGCAATCTGATGCATCTGCATGGCGCGATTGGTCCATTCCGCCGCCGAAAATCGCCGCGCGATGGCTTCGCCGTGCTGTATCAGAAAAGGCGCGGCCAACATCGAGATCAACATTGCGGCAAGGCAGATCTGCAACAGTTCGGCATCTACCAGATGCGCGTTATCGGTCAGCGTCAGCAACACGAAACCGAATTCACCGGCCTGCGCCAAACCGATGCCGCTGCGCAAGGCCACCCCCCAGTCGCCTTCAAACGCGCGCGCCAACAGCACCACCACCAGAGCTTTGCAAACAATCAAGCCGGTCACGGCCAGCAGCACCCAAACCAGGTCGCCGACGAACGCGCCCAAGTCCAGCTTCATTCCTATCGTGACAAAGAACAGGCCCAGCAGCACATCGCGGAACGGCTTGATGTCTTCCTCCACCTGGTAGCGATATTCGGTTTCCGAGATCAACATGCCCGCTACGAATGCGCCCAAGGCCAGCGACAACCCGGCCAGCTCGGTGAGATAGGCCAATCCCAGCGTGATGAGCAACACATTGAGCATGAACAGCTCGGAAGACTTTTGCCGCGCCACGATATGGAACCACGATCGCATCACGTGCTGCCCGAACACCAGCAACACCACCAGCACCAACGCGGCCTTCAGAGTCGCATATAACAAGGTAGTGGTAAGCTGGGCGGCGTTGGAAGCGAGCGCGGGAATGATGATCAACAGCGGCACGACCGCCAGATCCTGAAACAGCAGCACGCCCATCATCTGCCGCCCGTAAGGCAGATTCAATTCGGCGCGCTCAACCAGCATCTTGCTCACGATGGCGGTTGAAGACATCGCCAGCACGCCGCCCAACGCAAGTCCGGCGCGCCAGTCCAGACCGAACAGCATGGTGACCGCGATGACCAGCAGCAAGGTGACGGACACCTGCGCACCGCCCAGCCCGAACACGGTGCGTTTCATCGCCATCAAGCGCGTCAGGCTGAATTCCAAACCGATACTGAACATCAAAAATACCACGCCGAATTCGGCAAGGTGTTGCGTGCCCATCGATTCCGGTATCCATGCCAAGGCATGCGGCCCGATCAAAATGCCCACGGTCAGATAGCCCAGCATCACCGGCAACCGCAAGATACGGCACAACACCACGACCCCGACCGCCGTGGCGAGCAAAATCAGAACCAGTGAAAGTGAATTGTCCATCGTGTCGGGTGCGTTGTTTCAACCGTCCCGATGATGCCGCACTGACAGTGGATTTGCAAAGGGTTACTCGCTACTCGCGCTCACCTCTGGCATCTACCTTGCTATAATGCCGCGCATGAATAAACCACTCTCCGCAACGCCCCGCGCCCTCGCCCTCGCACGCGAGGTGCTGAACATCGAAGCCGATGCCGTCAGCACACTCGCCAGCCGTCTGGACGATCACTTCCTGCGCGCGCTGGATCTGATCCTGTCCTGCAAAGGTCGCGTGATCGTCAGCGGCATGGGCAAGTCGGGGCACATCGCGCGCAAGATCGCGGCGACCATGTCGAGCACCGGGACACCCGCTTATTTCGTGCATCCGGGCGAGGCCAGCCACGGCGACCTGGGCATGATCACATCAGACGATGTCATCATCGCGCTGTCGTATTCCGGCGAGAGCCAGGAGTTGATGACCATCGTGCCGGTGATCAAACGCCAGGGTGCCAAGCTCATCAGCATGACGGGCTTCCCGTCGTCGAGTCTGGCAGTCATCGCGAACGTGCATCTCAACGCGGCAGTGGACAAAGAAGCCTGCCCGATGGGGCTTGCCCCCACCGCCAGCACCACGGCTGCACTGGCACTGGGTGATGCCCTGGCCGTGGCATTGCTCGATGCCAAAGGATTCGGCGCGGACGATTTCGCCCGTTCCCATCCGGGCGGCAGCCTGGGGCGCAAGCTGTTGACCCATGTGCGCGACATCATGCGCAGCGGCGAGCGCCTGCCCGCCGTCAGAGAGGATGCCATGCTGAGCCACGCGCTGCTGGAGATCTCGAAAAAAGGCGTGGGCATGACCGCCATCGTGGATGCCGAACTGCATGTGCTGGGCATCTATACCGACGGCGACCTGCGCCGCACCCTGGAAAAACGTCTCGACTTCAACACCACACCGGTACGCAGCGTGATGTCGGCGCATCCGCGCTGCATCGGACCCGACGCGCTTGCGGTGGAAGCGGTGCAGACGATGGAGACATTCAACATCAACCAGATGCTGGTCGTCGACGCGGACAATCGTCTGGTCGGCGCACTCAACATGCATGACCTGTTGCACGCCAAGGTCATATAACTTTACCGGAGAACCTTATGCTGCTCAGCCGCGCCAAACTAATCAAACTGGTCGCCTTCGATGTGGATGGCGTGATGACCGACGGCGGGCTGTACCTGTCGGACTCCGGAAATGAATTCAAACGCTTCAACACGCTGGACGGACTGGGCATCAAACTGCTCAAAGCCACCGGCGTACAAGTGGCGATCATCACCGGCCGCACCTCGAAATGCGTGACCCTGCGCGCGCAGAATCTGGGCATAGAACACGTCTAT
>JABEVG010000017.1 GCA_013044075.1 Gallionella sp. | reverse complement strand
GGATCGAGGGGGTTCACGGTGCAGCCGGCGTGGGTGCAGATGGCCTGGAGCGCCTCGGCGTTCGCGGCGTCGAGCCGGACGATCGCGACCGGGACCGTCCCGCTCGTCGCCTCGACCTGGACGAACTTCTCGTCTGGCAGCGTCGTGATACCGGGCAGCTATGAATCGCGGGTGCAATCGAACGTGGCCGGGATACAGTTCGCCATGCCGATCTTCGAGGGGGGGATGACCCGTTCGCATATCCGCGAAGCCCTGGCCAACCGGGACAAACTGGCCGCGCAACTGGAAGAAGCCCGCCGCAAAGCCGGGGCCGAAGCCCGCACCGCCTATGCGGCTGTCGTCAACGGGCTGTCGCAGGCCGAGGCCTTGCAAGCGGCGGTGGAAGCTGGGGAAAGTTCGGTGCAGGGCAACCAGGCGGGTTACCAGCTGGGGATACGCATCAACAGCGATGTGCTCAGTGCCCAGCAGCAACTGTTTGCGTCGCGACGCGACTGGGTCAAGTCGCGTTACGACACCTTGCTGGCGGGACTGAAACTCAAGGCCGCAGCGGGGGTGTTGTCGGAGGCGGATGTGCTGGCGATCAACGGCTTGCTGGTGCGCTAAGGGCGGACTTCATGCGCTAATTCAAAGCAGGGTCGCGGCGATTGATGAGGCCGCCCTAATCGTCTATAATGCGCGCCACTAACAGCGGGATGAACATACGGTTCGTCCCGCTTCTTTATGTCTATCTAGGGAGTATCCGGTGTCGCTAACTAACCCTGCCATTCTTGTGCTTGCCGATGGGACGGTGTTTCGCGGTATTGCAATCGGGGCTTCCGGCAGCAGCGTCGGCGAAGTTGTGTTCAATACTTCGATGACAGGCTATCAGGAAATCCTGACGGATCCTTCCTATTGCAAGCAGATTGTCACCTTGACTTGCCCGCACATCGGCAATGTTGGTATGAATCCTGAGGATGTGGAATCGCGCCAGGTATTTGCCGGCGGCTTGGTCATTCGGGATCTTTCCATGACGGTGAGCAATTTCCGCAGTACACAATCTCTTCCCGAATATCTCAAAGCCAACAACGTGGTCGCCATCGCCGGAATCGACACGCGCAAGTTGACCCGCATCCTGCGTTCCAAGGGCGCGCAGAACGGCTGCATCGCCACAGGTGATGACGTGGGGGCGGCACTGGCTGCCGCGCGTGGTTTCGCCGGATTGGCGGGGATGGATCTGGCTCAAGTGGTGAGCTGCGATAAGCCTTACGAATGGAAGCAGCGCGAGTGGGCGTTGGGTGTGGGGTATGAAGACTCAGGATTCGGGATACAGGATTCAGGATTAGGGATGCAGGACTCAGGTAAAGGCGGAGCGGCGGGTTCAACTGAATCCCGAACCCCGAATCCTGCATCCTTTCATGTGGTGGCTTATGACTTTGGTGCGAAGCGTAATCTCTTGCGCATGCTGGTCGAGCGCGGTTGCCGGATCACCGTAGTGCCTGCCAGAACTCCTGCCGCCGATGTGCTGGCGATGAAGCCTGATGGTGTGTTTTTGTCTAATGGCCCCGGCGACCCCGAGCCGTGCGATTACGCGATCGACGCGACCCGGAAATTTCTCGAAGTCGGTGTGCCGCTGTTCGGCATCTGTCTCGGGCATCAGATACTCGGTCTCGCGATAGGCGCGAAGACGGTCAAGATGAAGTTCGGTCATCGCGGTGCGAATCACCCGGTGCAGGATACGCAAACTCGGCGCGTGATGATTACCAGTCAGAACCACGGCTTTGCGGTGGATGCGGCGACCCTGCCAGCGAATGCGCGCGTGACCCATATATCGCTGTTCGACGGCACGCTACAAGGTTTCGAGTTGACCGATAAACCCGCGTTCTGTTTTCAGGGGCACCCCGAGGCAAGTCCGGGTCCGCATGACGTGGATGGCTTGTTCGATAAATTTGTAGCAATGATGGAGGAAAATAGTCGTAAGACGTAAGACGCAAGTTGCTGGTCAAACCGGATTTAACTTACGACTTACGACTTACGTCTAACAACTGATATGCCAAAACGTACCGACCTAAAATCCATACTTATCATCGGTGCCGGCCCTATCGTCATCGGGCAGGCCTGCGAGTTCGATTACTCCGGCGCACAGGCCTGCAAGGCGTTGCGCGAGGAAGGTTACCGTGTCATTTTGGTGAACTCGAATCCGGCCACCATCATGACCGACCCGGACATGGCGGACGCCACTTATATCGAGCCGATCACCTGGCAGATGGTTGAGAAAATCATTGCCAAGGAACGTCCCGACGCGATCTTGCCGACCATGGGCGGGCAGACCGCGCTGAACTGCGCGCTCGATCTGGCCAAGCATGGCGTGCTGGAAAAATATAACGTGGAAATGATAGGTGCGTCGCGCGATGCCATCGACATGGCCGAAGACCGCGAGAAATTCAAACAGGCGATGACGCGCATCGGGCTGGCTTCGGCGAAATCCATGATCGCTCACAGCATGGAAGAGGCATTGCAGGTGCAGCAGGTGATGGGTTTCCCCACCATCATCCGCCCCTCATTTACGATGGGTGGCAGCGGCGGCGGTATCGCCTACAACCGCGAAGAATTCATGGAGATATGCGAACGTGGTCTGGAAGCGTCGCCGACGCGCGAGCTGCTGATCGAAGAATCGCTGCTGGGCTGGAAAGAATACGAGATGGAAGTGGTGCGTGACCGCAATGACAATTGCATCATCATCTGCTCCATCGAGAACCTCGACCCGATGGGTGTGCATACCGGTGATTCGATCACCGTTGCCCCGGCGCAGACACTGACCGACAAGGAATACCAGATTCTGCGCGACGCTTCGCTGGCCGTGTTGCGCGAGATCGGTGTTGAAACGGGCGGCTCGAACGTGCAATTTTCCATCAACCCGGAAGACGGGCGCATGGTGGTGATCGAGATGAATCCTCGCGTGTCGCGTTCTTCCGCATTGGCCTCCAAGGCGACCGGTTTTCCGATTGCGAAAATCGCGGCCAAGCTGGCGGTGGGTTACACGCTGGACGAGTTGAAGAACGACATCACCGGCGGCGCAACGCCGGCCTCGTTCGAGCCCTCCATCGACTACGTGGTGACCAAGATCCCGCGCTTCGCGTTCGAAAAATTCCCGCAGGCCAACGACCGTCTGACCACGCAGATGAAGTCGGTGGGCGAGGTGATGGCCATCGGTCGTACCTTTCAGGAATCATTCCAGAAGGCCCTGCGCGGTTTGGAAGTGGGCGTGAACGGACTGGACAGCAAGTACAGTGACCGCGAAGCCATCTGCGCCGAACTCGGCAATCCCGGGCCGGATCGCATCTGGGCGGTGAGTGATGCCTTCCGCCTCGGTATGAGCGTGAGCGAAGTATTCGCCGTCAGCAAGATCGACCCGTGGTTCCTGGTGCAGATCGAGGACCTGATCCGCCAGGAAAAATCATTGGCGGGTCGCAATCTCGAAAGTCTCAAACCCGATGAGATACGCGCGTTGAAACGCAGCGGTTTTGCCGATGCGCGTCTGGCGGCGTTACTTGATACGGATGATGCGGCGGTGCGCGCCTATCGCCACGCCTTGGGTGTGCGCCCGGTGTACAAGCGGGTGGATACCTGCGCGGCCGAGTTCGCCACCAACACCGCCTATATGTACTCCACTTACGAAGAAGAGTGCGAATCACAACCGACCGACAAGAAAAAAATCATGGTGCTGGGCGGCGGGCCGAACCGCATCGGGCAGGGTATCGAATTCGACTATTGCTGCGTGCATGCCGCGCTGGCGATGCGCGAGGACGGCTACGAGACCATCATGCTCAACTGCAATCCCGAAACGGTCTCCACCGACTACGACACTTCTGACCGTTTGTATTTTGAGCCGCTCACTTTGGAGGATGTGCTCGAAGTGATCGAGGTAGAAAAACCTGTCGGTGTCATCGTGCAATACGGCGGGCAGACTCCGCTGAAGCTGGCGCACGGTCTGGCGAAGAACGGCGTGCCCATCATTGGCACAACGCCGGACATGATCGACTGCGCGGAAGACCGTGCGCGCTTCCAGCAGATGTTGCGCAAACTGGCATTGAAACAACCGCCGAATCGTATCGCCAGTAATGTGGCCGATGCCGTTGCGGGGGCGGTCGAGATCGGCTACCCGCTGGTGATGCGCCCCTCCAACGTGCTGGGCGGTCGCGCGATGGAGATCATCCACGCGCAATCCGATCTGGAACGCTACATGCGCGATGCCGAAGAGATGTCCAAGACTTATCCCGAACGCATGCCCATTCTGCTGGATCGCTTCCTGAACGATGCCATCGAAGTCGATGTGGATGCGGTGTCTGACGGTACGCAAGTTATCATCGGCGGCATCATGGAGCACATCGAAGAAGCGGGTGTGCATTCCGGCGATTCGGCGTGTTCGCTGCCGCCCTATTCGCTGTCGGCCAAGATGCAGGGTGAATTGCGTCGCCAAACCGTTGCGATGGCGCAGGAACTCAATGTGGTCGGATTGATGAACGTGCAGTTCGCCATCCAGGGCGAGACGGTGTATGTGCTGGAAGTGAATCCGCGCGCTTCGCGCACCGTGCCTTTCGTGTCGAAAGCGACCGGTGTGCCGCTGGCGAAGATCGCCGCGCGCTGCATGGCCGGCCAGTCATTGGCGCAACAAGGCATCACCAAAGAAGTGATACCTCCTTATTTTTCGGTGAAAGAAGCGGTGTTTCCGTTCATCAAATTTCCCGGTGTGGATGTCATCCTCGGCCCCGAGATGAAGTCCACCGGCGAGGTGATGGGGGTGGGCGAGACCTTTGCCGAAGCCTTCGTCAAATCGCAACTCGCCGCCAGCGTGAAGATGCCGAAGAGCGGCAAAGTGTTCATCAGTGTGCGCGAGGAAGACAAGCACGGTGCGGCAGAAATCGCGCGTACCCTGAGTCAGCTGGGCTTCACCATACTCGCGACACGCGGCACGGGATCCGTGATCGCGGCCGAGGGTGTGGAGGTGACCGTGGTGAACAAAGTCGCCGAGGGTCGTCCGCATATCGTCGATATGATCAAGAACGGCGAAGTGAGTCTCATCGTCAACACTGTCGACAGCAAACCGTCGGTGATGCGCGATTCGTATTCGATACGTCACGCGGCGTTGCAGGGGCGTGTCACTTACTACACCACACTGGCCGGTGCGCGCGCGGCTTGTTTGGGAATGCAGCACCTGACGGGTTTGCAGGTTTATGATCTACAAAGCCAGCACTTGCGGTTGAAGCAACTTTTTTGAGCGACTTGAATATGAGCAAAGTTCCATTAACATTGATAGGCGCGGAAAAAATGCGCCAAGAACTGCATAACTTAAAAACGGTGCAGCGTCCCTCCGTAATCTCGGCGATCTCTGAAGCGCGTGCGCAAGGTGATTTGTCGGAGAATGCCGAATACGATGCCGCCAAGGAAAGACAGGCATTTGTGGAGGGCCGCATCCAAGAGCTGGAAAGTAAATTGGGCAGCGCGCAGATCATCGATCCCCGAACCATCAATGCCGATGGACGCTGTGTTTTTGCATCCACGGTGGTGTTGGAAGATGTCAACAACGGTGACGTGGTGACCTATCAAATCGTGGGGGAAGACGAGGCCAATATCCGGGAGCGTAAAGTGTCGATCAGTTCACCGATAGCACGCGCGCTGATTGGAAAATACAGCGGGGATATCGCCGAGGTGCAAGCACCCGGGGGTATACGCGAATACGAAGTGGTTCAGGTTCAGTATATCTAGGAAGGCAGTTGCTAGTTATTAGTTGTTAGGCGCTAGTTTCTGGTGTTATCGACTTCCCAGCTGTTTCTTGGTGAGTTTTTTTCCCTTGTGTCTGGGCATCTTTTTGATTGCGATGAGATGCGCCTCAGGATTCGGTTGGTAGACCACCAGAATTTTTCCGATGTGCTGTACCGGTGCGGCGTGCAGTTGGGTGCAGATTTCAGTCATCATGGTTTCACGTAACGCTCTGTCACCACCCATGACACGAATCTTGATCAGCTCATGGCGTTTCAGGTCTGCCGCAATTTCTTTTAACACGGACTCGGTCAGCCCCGCATTCCCTACCATCACCGTAGGATTCAGGGCGTGGGCGCGACTTTTCAAAGCGAGGCGTTCGGATACGGTGAGCGTGAGCATAATGACTTTCAAAAATTAAGGGACGGATTCTAAACGATGAAGCCTTCTAAAACCAGCAAACAATGGATGCGCGAGCATGTCAACGATCCTTATGTGCAAATGGCGCAAAAGGACGGCTATCGTTCGCGCGCCGCGTATAAGCTGCTGGAGATCAACGACAAAGACCGGCTGTTCAAGCCCGGCATGGTGGTGGTGGACCTAGGCGCGACTCCGGGGGGGTGGTCACAGATCGCGGCACGTGAAGTGGGGCGTGCCGGCAGGGTCATCGCACTGGACCTGCTGCCGTTGGATCCTTTGACAGGGGTGGATTTCATTCAGGGCGATTTTCGCGAAGAGAGTGTGCTGAAACAATTGCAGGACTTATTGGCAGGCAGGCAGGTAGGACTTGTAATTTCGGACATGGCGCCCAACATGAGCGGCGTGCTGACTGCGGATCTCGCCCGCGCATTGTATCTGGCGGAACTGGCGATGGACTTTGCCATCGAGCAGTTGCAGCCCGATGGGCAGTTTCTGGTGAAGGTGTTTCAGGGCGCGGGATTCGAGGAGTATTTGAAGTTGATGCGCAGTCGCTTTGGCAAGGTGGTGACGCGCAAGCCCAAAGCCTCCAGAGATCGCAGCAGTGAGTTGTATCTGCTCGCGAGCGGGAAATTCAGCGTGTAGCTTGAGTAATCAAGCAAACCATAGTTTAATGCCGGTTCTCGGTGAACAAGCCGGGGGCTGATTAAGGAATAATTGTGAATAATTTTAAGAGTGTCGCTATTTGGTTGGTTGTCGCCTTGGTGCTGATGACCGTGTTTAACCAATTCAATAATCACCAGCAGCAGTCTGTGCAGGCGCAGCTGGATTATTCACAATTCCTCGATGAAGTGAAGCAGGGTCACATCTCCAAAGTCACCATAGAAGGCCGTACCCTGAAGGCCACGACGACCGAAGGCAAGCGCATCACCAGCTATGCGCCCAGCGACTTGTGGATGGTTTCCGATCTGCTCAAAAACGGTGTGAAGATCGAAGCCAAGCCGGAAGAAGAACAGTCTTTCCTGATGAGTATCTTCGTCTCATGGTTCCCTATGCTGCTGCTGATCGGGGTGTGGGTGTTCTTTATGCGCCAGATGCAGGGCGGCGGCAAGGGAGGCGCGTTCTCGTTCGGTAAATCGCGCGCCCGTATGCTGGATGAGAGCAAGGAACGCGTCACGTTTGCCGATGTGGCGGGTTGCGATGAAGCCAAAGAAGAAGTTTCCGAATTGGTGGATTTTTTGAAAGATCCGACCAAGTTTCAAAGCTTGGGCGGACGTATTCCGCGCGGTGTGCTGTTAGTCGGGAGTCCGGGTACGGGTAAAACCCTGTTGGCGAGAGCCATTGCGGGTGAGGCCAAGGTGCCGTTCTTTTCTATCTCCGGTTCGGATTTTGTTGAGATGTTTGTGGGTGTGGGCGCGTCGCGTGTGCGCTCCATGTTCGAGGATGCCAAGAAACAGGCTCCGTGCATCATCTTCATCGACGAGATCGATGCGGTGGGGCGTCATCGCGGTGCGGGCATGGGTGGCGGCAATGATGAACGCGAGCAGACGCTCAACCAATTGCTGGTGGAAATGGACGGCTTTGAAGGCGCGTCCGGTGTGATCGTGATCGCCGCGACCAACCGTCCCGATGTGTTGGATGCCGCGTTGTTGCGCCCCGGTCGTTTTGACCGCCAGGTGGTGGTCAGTTTGCCGGACATACGCGGTCGCGAACAAATCCTGTTGGTGCATATGCGCAAGATTCCGATGGGCAATGATGTCAAAGCGGAAATCCTGGCGCGCGGCACACCGGGTTTCTCCGGTGCGGACTTGGCCAATCTGGTGAATGAAGCGGCATTGTTCGCCGCGCGCAGTAACAAGCGTTTCGTCGAGATGGACGACTTCGAGCGCGCCAAAGACAAGATCATGATGGGTACAGAACGCCGTTCCATGGTGATGCCGGAAGAAGAGCGTCGCAACACCGCGTATCACGAATCTGGTCATGCTGTGGTCGCCAAACTGTTGCCCAAGACCGATCCGGTACACAAAGTCACCATCATTCCCCGCGGGCGCGCACTGGGCTTGACCATGCAGCTGCCCTCGGAAGACCGTTACAGTATGGATAAGAACCGCATCCTTGATACCCTTGCGGTACTGTTTGGCGGGCGCATCGCCGAAGAACTGTTCATGAATCAGATGACCACCGGCGCGTCCAACGATTTTGAGCGAGCCACCGCGATGGCTCGCCGTATGGTGACGCAATGGGGGATGTCCGAATCGTTGGGCACCATGGTGTATGGCGAGGAAGAAGGTCATGCGGATCGTCCTAATTTCACGCGCAGCATTTCCGAAGCGACGATGCAGAAAGTGGATACCGAGATTCGCCGCATCATAGACCAGCAATACAATCTGGCACGGCACCTGATCGAAACCCATCGCGATAAGATCGAAGCCATGGCGGCTGCTTTGCTGGAATGGGAAACCATCGATGCCGATCAGATCAACGACATCATGGCCGGCAATCCTCCCCGTCCGCCCAAGCCCAGTCAGGCTACGACGGCACCTGTGGTGTCACCCAAAGACATACCACCAACAGCGACGGCTACCCATCAGCCCGCGCAAGGAACCTGAAAAGCAGCGTGTGGCGGGTATTGGCAGCGGGTAGCAAATCCATGCAATTCGCTCCCGCTACCTACTAGCGGTAACCAGCTAAAATCCATGCTTCTCTGCGGCTCATTCCAATTTGAACTGTCCCGTCCTTTGGTGATGGGTATCGTCAATGTCACCCCGGATTCCTTTTCAGATGGCGGGCTGTACGGGTCTCGTGATGCGGCGATTGTCCACGCGCATCAACTCGTCAACGAAGGTGCTGATATTATCGACATCGGTGGCGAGTCGACACGGCCTGGCGCGGAACCCGTGTCTGTACAGCAAGAGCTGGATAGAGTCGTACCTATCATCGAAGGTTTGCGCGGCGTAGGCGTGCCGATCTCGATAGACACGTTCAAGCCCGAGGTAATGCGTGCGGCGATAGGGGCAGGTGCTCAGATGGTCAACGACATCAACGCGCTGCAAGACGAGGCGGCGATGCGTGTCGTCGCGCAGAGCAATGTCGCTGTGTGTTTGATGCACAAACAAGGTGACCCGAAATCCATGCAGGCGCAGCCGCGCTACCAAAACGTATTGGCGGAAGTCAGCGCATTTTTGCGTGAGCGTATCGCAGCAGCTGAAGCAGCGGGGATCGATATGGATCGCATCGTCATCGATCCTGGTTTCGGCTTCGGCAAGTCGGTGGCGCATAATTTTTCTGTGCTCGCAAACTTGTCGGAACTGGCCGAGCTGGGCGTTCCGGTGTTGGCGGGATTGTCGCGCAAGTCCATGCTGGGCGCGGTGACCGGGCAGGAAGTCGGGCAGCGGTTGCCGGCCAGTGTCGCCGCCGCGTTGATCGCCGTGCAGCGCGGTGCGCACATCGTGCGCGTGCACGATGTGCGGGCGACGGTGGACGCGCTGAAAATTTGGTATGCGGTGAATGGAGAAATGACTTGAGCAGAAAATATTTCGGTACGGATGGCGTACGCGGGCGCGTGGGTGATCATCCCATCACGCCGCAGTTCGTGATGCACTTGGGTTATGCGGCAGGCAAGGTGCTGGCAAGTTCCGCCCATGCTGCCGGTGAACGTCCGGCGGTGTTAATCGGCAAGGACACGCGCATCTCGGGCTATATGCTGGAATCGGCGTTGGAAGCGGGGTTGATCGCTGCCGGCATCGATGTCTATCTGGCTGGTCCGGTCCCCACTCCGGCGGTCGCCTACCTGACCCGCGCATTGCGTTTGCAGGCGGGCGTGGTGATCTCCGCCTCGCACAATCCCTTCGAGGACAACGGCATCAAATTCTTTTCTGCCACCGGCATGAAGTTGCCCGATGCGACCGAGATCGCGATCGAAGCCGTGTTGGATGAACCGCTGGTCAGCAACGCCTCCGACGGTTTGGGGAAAGCGAAACGTCTGGATGACGCGGCGGGGCGGTATATCGAATTCAGCAAGAGCACTTTCCCATCCGATCTGGATCTGCGCGGCATGAAGATCGTGGTGGACAGCGCGCACGGCGCGACGTATCACATCGCGCGTCACGTGTTCCATGAATTGGGTGCGGATGTCATTGCCATCGGCGCGGAACCCAACGGCAAGAATATCAATGATGGCTACGGTGCGACCGCGCCCGAAAATCTGCGCAAGGCGGTGGTGGCGCATCACGCGGATATCGGCATCGCGCTGGACGGCGACGGCGACCGCCTTATCATGGCCGATGCGGCAGGCAAGCTGTATGACGGCGACCAACTGTTGTACGTGATCGCCAAGCATCGCCAAGCTAACGGCAAGATGCAGGGCGGCGTGGTGGGTACGTTGATGACCAACCTGGCCTTTGAACATGCCATGCGTAAGCTGGGTATCCCCTTCAAACGCGCCAACGTGGGCGACCGCTATGTCATGGACGTGTTGCAACAAGAAGGCTGGCAACTGGGTGGCGAGAATTCCGGCCATATCCTGTGTCTCGATAAACACAGCACCGGCGACGGCATCGTGTCGGCATTGCAAGTGCTGCACGCGCTGCGGACCGGCAAACAAACGTTGGCGCAGGCCGCGCAGGATCTGGTGATGTACCCGCAAGTGTTAATCAATATTCGCGTCGAAAAAGCGGTATCGCTGCTGGAAAACGTTCAGATCAAAACGGCGGTGGCAGATGCGGAACGCGCATTGAATGACAAAGGTCGCGTGCTGTTGCGTCCTTCCGGCACCGAGCCGTTGTTGCGCGTGATGGTGGAAGGGGAAGATAAAACTTTAGTTGAACAATCTGCTAAAAACATTGCAGATGTGGTGCGACAAGTCGCCGTATCAGCCTAAGGCAAAATTAAACCCGGTCGCCAATGCGCGACCGCCCAGTCTAAAATTTCTTCAGCCTTGCCGGACTTCAATTCGGCGGGAGGTTGCTGACGCAAAAATTCCAGCGCGGCAAATAAAGTTTCGCTTACCTTGTTTTTTTCTATCGGATGCGCCAGTGTTTGTTTGCTGAGTTTTTCACCTTGAGCATTCACCACGATAGGCAAGTGCCAATGTTCCGGCGTGGGCAAGCCCAATAATTTTTGCAAATAAATCTGACGCGGTGTGGAAAGCAATAGATCCGCACCGCGCACGATATGCGTGATGCCCTGCATCGCATCGTCCACTACCACCGCGAGTTGATACGCGAACAAGCCATCCGCACGCTTCACCACAAAGTCTCCGATGTCGCGCTCCAAGTCTTGCGCGATATGACCTTGCAGCGCGTCGTCGAATGTAATCATTGAGCCGTTCGTCCTAAGCTTATCGAAGGATGAACAATGAACTGCGGGATATTCAGAATGCCCTTCGACAGGCTCAGGGCGAGCGAAGGTGTCAATATTTGTTTTAACTCTCCACGCCCGCGCTTCGCGTCCCGCCGGAATTCCATTGCGACACGTGCCGGGATAGACCGGTCCTTCGATGCCTTGCAACGCGGAATCCGCAATCTCTTTGCGTGTGCAACTGCATGGATACGCTGCGCCTATATCTTTCAATTGCTGTAAGGCATCTTCATAAGCCGGGCTGCGCCGGCTTTGATATAACACCGCTTCATCCCAGTGCAATCCATAGGTCTCCAGCGTGCGCAAAATATCGTCCGCAGCTTCGGGAATGCAACGCGGTTTATCGAGGTCTTCCATGCGCACCAGCCACGTACCGTGATGATGTTTGGCATCCAGGTAACCGCCGAGTGCAGCAACGAGTGAACCGAAGTGGAGAGGGCCGGTAGGAGAGGGGGCGAAACGCCCGCGATAATCAGTTGAAAATGTCATACGATTTTGCGGATGAGTCGACGGCGTTATCCGACGTTGAGGTTGCGCGAGCCTGATGTCGGATAACGCTATGCTCATCCGACCTACGCGCTGAAGAAAAACGATGCGCTAGATTATGCGGTGATCGACTCTTCCTCAAACTCCAATCCCACTTTTCCGTCTTTCACGTCTACGGTGACCTTGCCACCGTTTGCCAGCTTGCCGAACAGCAGTTCGTCGGCAAGCGCGGAGCGGATGGTGTCCTGGATCAATCTTGCCATCGGGCGCGCGCCCATCTTGGGGTCGAAGCCGTGCTTGCCCAGATAGTCTTTGAGCGCGTCGGTGAATACCGCCTCGACTTTTTTCTCATGCAGTTGTTCTTCGAGCTGCATCAGGAACTTGTCCACCACGCGCAGGATGACTTCGTGGTCGAGTGGTGCGAAAGAGATGACGGCATCGAGCCGGTTGCGGAACTCGGGCGTGAAGGTGCGTTTGATGTCGGCCATTTCGTCGCCGCTGGTGCTGCTTTGGGTGAAGCCCATGTTGCTCTTGTTCAGGACTTCCGCGCCCGCGTTGGTGGTCATGATGATGACCACGTTGCGGAAGTCGGCCTTGCGTCCGTTGTTGTCGGTGAGTGTGCCGTGATCCATCACTTGCAGCAGGATGTTGAAAATGTCCGGGTGGGCCTTTTCGATCTCGTCGAGCAACAGTACCGAGTGAGGCTGCTTGCTGATGGCTTCGGTGAGCAGGCCTCCCTGGTCGAAACCAACATAGCCAGGCGGCGCGCCGATCAGGCGCGACACGGCATGGCGTTCCATGTATTCCGACATGTCGAAGCGGTGCAGCGGCATGCCCATGCTGTACGCCAGTTGGCGTGCCACTTCGGTCTTACCCACGCCGGTAGGTCCGGAAAATAAAAAACTGCCGATGGGTTTTTGCGGATTGCCCAGACCGCTGCGCGACATCTTGATTGCGGTGGCGAGTGCGTCGATAGCTTTGTTCTGACCGAACACTACGGCTTTCAAATCTCTATCCAGCGTCTTTAACGTGTTGCGATCATCGCTGGAAACCGTGCGCGGCGGGATGCGTGCGATTTTGGAAATGATCTCCTCGATCTCGTGCTTACCGATCAGTTTTTTCTGTTTGGATTTCGGCAAGATGCGCTGTGCCGCACCGGCTTCATCGAGCACGTCGATGGCTTTGTCTGGCAAGTGCCGGTCGGTGATGTAGCGCGCGGAAAGTTCGGCGGCACTGGTAATCGCCGCCGCGCTGAACTTGACGCTGTGGTGTTCTTCAAAGCGCGATTTCAAACCCTTCAGAATCGCGATGGTCTGTTCGACGGAAGGCTCCGGCACATCCACTTTTTGGAAGCGGCGCGACAGCGCGTGATCCTTCTCGAAGATGCCGCGATATTCCTGATAGGTGGTCGCACCTATGCATTTGAGCGAGCCGTTCGACAGCGCGGGCTTGAGCAGATTGGACGCATCCATCGTGCCGCCGGAAGCAGCACCCGCGCCTATCATCGTATGGATTTCGTCGATGAATAAAATCGCGCCGGGTGTGCTGTTCAACTCTTTCAATACCGCTTTGAGGCGTTGTTCAAAGTCGCCCCGATATTTGGTTCCGGCCAGTAATGCGCCCATATCCAGCGAATAAACTTTTGCGTCCTTGAGGATGTCCGGCACCTCGTCTGCGACGATGCGGCGCGCCAATCCTTCCGCGATAGCGGTCTTGCCCACGCCGGCCTCCCCCACCAACAGCGGATTGTTCTTGCGGCGGCGGCACAGGGTTTGGATGACGCGTTCCAGTTCCAGATCGCGACCGATCAGCGGGTCGATCTTGCCCGCCAAAGCCTGAGCGTTCAAATCCGTGGCATAGCTCTTCAGCGCGCTGTCATCGCCGGCAGGCTGTGCGGTTTCATTCGGTATTGTGCCGGTGCTGGTCTGTTCTTCCGGGTTGAGACCGTTGACCAGCAGGTTGATTACATCCAGACGATTCACGCCGCGCTCGGTGAGAAAGTGTACGGCGTGGGAATCTTTTTCACCGAACAGCGCGGCGAGGATGTTCGCACCCGACACCTCTTTTTTGTTGGCGGACTGCACATGCAGGATGGCCCGCTGTATCACGCGCTGAAAGCCGACTGTGGGTTGGGTATCGGCTTCGCCAGTGCCGGGTATCACGGGTGTATGGCTATAGATGAATTCGTTGACCACCGTGCGCAACTCTTCGATATCCACTTTGCAGGCGCGCAGAATCTGCGCCGCAGAGGCGTTGTCGAGCATGGCGAGGAGTAAATGCTCGACCGTGATAAATTCGTGGCGTTTTTGTCGTGCCGCGACAAATGCCAAATGCAGGCTGACTTCCAATTCTTGCGCAATCATTTTAACTTTCCTCCATGGCGCATCGTAGCGGATGCTCATGCTGTTTAGCAAACGCTGTGACTTGCGAAATCTTGGTTTCAGCGACATCGCGCGAATAAACGCCGCATATCGCCGATCCCTCGTTATGTACTTTGAGCATCACCTGTTGCGCACGTTCAAGATTCATCGCAAAAAAACGTTGCAACACCTCGATCACAAACTCCATCGTCGTGTAATCGTCGTTGAATAAAATCACCTTATACATCTGGGGCGGCCTGGATTTGGCGCGCTCCGGTGCGAGGATATTGCTGGTTTGGTGTTTGGGACTCATGATCTACCTGTATTCTGAAGCAGGGCTTGCCTGACGTTATGGAGGAATAGAGGCCTTTTTTCAAGCTTATGCAAAAAATTATTATTTAATGCTTGACGGCGGCAGTCTAAGCAATGTAAAAAGCGCGCTGGTGTTTGAATCAAAGTATCTGCAGTACTGGTCTTGCCGTGTGCGATCTTGGACTCAAACAGTTTCGCGGAGGGTTTCTCCGTTTTTTTAGTAAGGAAGTAATCACATGGCAACTGGTACAGTTAAATGGTTCAACGATGCAAAGGGCTT
>JABEVG010000016.1 GCA_013044075.1 Gallionella sp. | reverse complement strand
TGCGGGGACAGGATTTGAACCTATGACCTTCGGGTTATGAGCCCGACGAGCTACCGAGCTGCTCCACCCCGCGTCAGCGAAGTCCGGCACTATATCGAATCAACCTACCGTAGTCAAACACTATTTAACAAAACCCACTCACTCCACTGCAAAATCTCTAAACGCTCATCCGCCAACACAAAGACAAAGAGCCGCATTAGCGGCTCTTTGTCTTTGTCGCAACTACGATTGTTACGCCAGCGCCTTGATGACATCCTCGACGACTTTTTTCGCATCGCCAAACACCATCATGGTCTTGTCTAAATAGAACAGTTCATTATCTAACCCTGCATATCCTGTGGCCATACTGCGCTTGACCACCAACACCGTGCGAGCCTTATATGCATCCAGAATCGGCATACCATAAATGGGGCTGGACTTATCATTCTTGGCAGAAGGATTTACCACGTCGTTCGCACCGATTACTAACACCACATCGGTATCAGCGAACTCGTTATTGATCTCATCCATTTCCACCACTTGCTCGTACGGCACTTCGGCCTCGGCCAGCAACACGTTCATATGACCCGGCATCCGTCCAGCAACAGGATGAATTGCGTAACGCACTTTGACACCCTTCTCGTTAAGAATCTTGGACATTTCATTAATAGCGTGCTGCGCACGCGCCACCGCCAGTCCGTAACCAGGAACGATAATCACCGAGTCGGCATTACCCATCAGGAAAGCCGCATCATCCGCACTACCGCTCCGATAAATCTTCTGCGCCGTATCTCCTGCCGCATCTGCAATGGTCTCACCACCGAAACCGCCCAAGATGACATTGAAGAACGAACGATTCATCGCTTTGCACATGATGTATGACAGGATCGCACCGGAGCTACCCACCAAAGAACCCGCAATGATCAGCATGTTATTGTTGAGCGTGAAACCAATTCCGGCGGCAGCCCAACCGGAATAGGAATTAAGCATAGATACCACTACCGGCATATCGGCACCGCCAATCGGCATGATGAGCAATACGCCCAAGACCATAGCGATGACGGTCATAATTAAAAATGGTGTCCAGCTCTGCGTAAGGAAAAACGCTACACCGAAGGCGACCATCAGCGCACCAAGCAGCAAGTTGAACCAGTGCTGGCCGGCAAAACGCAGAGGTCTGCTACCCAACTTGCCGGACAACTTGCCAAACGCGATGATGGAGCCGGTAAAGGTGATCGCACCAACGAATGTCCCGATGAATAATTCAATACGATTGCTCGCATGCAGCGTTTCACCTATTCCGTAAGCGACAGGATTATTGAACGCAGCCATCGCAATCAGCACTGCGGCCAGACCAACGAGAGAATGCATTGCCGCAACCAGTTCCGGCATCGCGGTCATCTGTATGCGTCGCGCCACTAACGCGCCGACCGAACCCCCTGCGGCAATCGCCAGCACCACATACAACCAGTTATGCGTCACCGTAAGAGTGATCAACACGGCAATAGTCATGCCCACCATGCCAAACAAATTGCCACGTCTTGCCGAAACAGGAGAACTCAAACCTTTCAACGCGAGAATGAACAAGACCGCAGCAGCCAAATAGGCCAGCGCAACAAAGTTTGCCGACATCCTTATTTACCTTTCTTCTTAAACATATCCAGCATGCGCTGGGTAACGAGGAAACCGCCAAACACGTTCACCGCAGCAAGTGCCACCGCGATCAAGCCCAACACCGTACCGATATCAAGATGCTCGGGACCTGCGGCCAACATCGCTCCGACAATAATGATGCCGGAAATCGCATTGGTCACCGCCATCAAAGGGGTATGCAGTGCGGGAGTGACATTCCACACCACGTGGTAGCCGATGAAGATGGCCAACACAAACACCGTGAGATTCAAAACAAAGGGATCGACTACACCAGACATATTCTTCTCCGTGATTATTTAGCGGCGGGAATGAAAGCCGCGCCATCCCTGCACAACAAAGTTCCGGCGATGATGTCATCGTCCAGATTGATGTTCATCGCACCCGTCTTGTCGCACAGCAGATTGAGGAAGTTGAGCAAGTTGCGCGCATACAGAGCACTCGCATCGGTCGCTACCAGGCCTGGCAGGTTGGTTTCGCCGACGATGGTAACGCCATACTTGACCAAGGTCTTTCCCGCTTCCGACAACGGGCAATTGCCACCCGCCTCAACCGCCATGTCAACCACGACTGAGCCAGGCTTCATTTGTTTGACAGTTTCTTCGTGCAACAACACGGGTGCGGCACGACCTGGAATCAGTGCGGTGGTGATGATGATATCGGCTTGCTTGGCACGTTCCGCGACCAGTGCCGCTTGACGCTGCATCCACGCTGCAGGCATGGGACGCGCATAACCGCCTACACCTTTGGCGATCTCGCGCTCTTCGTCGGTCTCGTAGGGCACGTCGATGAATTTTGCCCCCAAAGATTCCACTTGCTCTTTGGCTGCAGGTCTCACGTCCGACGCCTCGACCACCGCCCCGAGCCGTTTAGCCGTGGCAATCGCTTGCAAGCCGGCCACACCCACGCCCAGAATCAGTACCCGTGCAGCTTTTACCGTGCCGGCAGCCGTCATCAGCATCGGCATGAAACGCTGATACAGATTCGCGCCAACGATCACCGATTTGTATCCCGCAATATTGGCTTGCGAAGACAATACATCCATCGCCTGCGCACGCGAGGTGCGCGGCAGTTTTTCCATGGCGAATGCAGTGATACCCTGCTGCGTGTATGCGGCGACTTGTTCGGCAAGATGGGGCGTGAGCAAACCAATCAACACAGTCTCGCGAGGAAACTTTATCAGCTCCTCAGCAGTAGGGGATTTAACTTTTAGCACAATCTGCGCCTGGGAATACAAATCGTCCGCCGCAACCAGCAGCGCGCCCGCCGATGCAAATTCAGCATCGGGAATATGCGCACCTGCACCTGCGCCGTTCTGCACCATCACCGTGTGCCCCACTGCCAGCATTTTTTTCACCGTTTCCGGCGTGGCTGCAACACGAGTTTCGCCTGCGCGCGTTTCCGCAGGAATGCCTATACGCATGAATTTCTCCTTGATTGTGGGGTTTTTAGGTATCCGGTTCCGAGACAAAACCATCAAGACTACCCAAGATGAACCGTGTTGGCGATTATACCCGCACTGTGTTTGTCATGACCAAGCAAATGCCAATTGAACTTGATTGCCCATCAGGAAAACCAACGCAAGAAAGCGGCAGAGCCAAGTGCCACAACACCAAGCATCAACAAAACACGCCACGCTAAAATTCGCCTCGTTGCGTTCCATACCAAATCCCATTTGAGATAAGCAACAGCCAAAACAAATCCGCTCGAGGCGCAGAAAATCTTGATGATCAGCGCATCCACCGCTATGCCGTGAATGTCCGGCAGGTGGCCTTCAAAATAAAAAGTCGAGATACCAAATAGCACACCGGTAGCGGCCTGAACCGCCCACGCCACGGCCGATAACAAGGCAAGCCGATGCTGTGCCGCACCAGCATCGCGAGCCATCCACAACGCGGATGCGGCGACACCGAGCACAGTCACCGCACCAAAGTTATGGATTACTTGAATGAGCGCGTAAATAAAATTTTGCACGCCTGCACAAGCTATTTAACTGAGACTGTAACAGCACCCTGCACCCCGGTCATTGCATGCCCAGATGTCGCTTCTTTCACCACAACGGTATGTCTTCCAGGGGAGAGCTTCGGTAAATCAATACTGCATGGACAACGACTGATGTCACGATCCACGATAGGGTCTTGGTCATCTACATAGATGTGGACATGATTGCCATTGGGACTCAAGTGAACATTAAATTCCAGCTTGTTCCCGGTGGTACTCTGCAGAACCGCACCGTTTGCCGGCGAGGTGATCGTAATCGAACCGGCGGTATCAGCTGCCGATACCGGGCCGGCTAATGCAAGCAAGACGAATGCAACACATAAAGCATTAGATTGTTTCATGACACTCTCCTTTTAAGAAAACGCTAGTAGTTTAGTCAACTACCGCGCAAATCTGCGCCTTCTTCAAAAATAAATCAAGCCGCTTTAGAACGCCGTTGTTAGCCACCCAGAACCGCACAGTCGTTCCACAACCATTGGCTTTACCCTCTCAAAGCAATTGCGCTTCTCCGCTATAATCCCCCGCCATCCAACCCTGCCCCTGCACTCATGTCTTTCATCAGGCTATTACCCGAGCTACTCATCAATCAAATCGCCGCCGGCGAAGTGATCGAACGCCCTGCTTCCGCGCTTAAAGAGCTGCTGGAAAACAGCCTCGATGCGGGTGCTTCCGACATCACGGTGCAACTCGAAGCGGGCGGCATCAAGCTGCTACGCATCCGCGACAACGGGCGAGGCATCGCTGCTGATGAATTGGAATTCGCCTTGATGCGTCATGCCACCAGCAAAATTTCTACGCTGGATGATTTACAAAGCGTTGCCAGCATGGGCTTTCGCGGCGAGGCATTGGCAAGCATGGCGGCGGTGGCGCAACTCACTTTAACCAGCCGCACCGCTGATGCGAATCACGCGCATCAAATCACCGCCATCGACGGACAGCTCAGCGACATCTCCCCGGCCAGTCATCCCGTTGGCACGACGGTGGAAATCCGCGAGTTGTATTTCAACACGCCCGCGCGGCGCAAATTTTTGAAGAGCGAAGCAACCGAATACGCCTATTGCGAAGAAGCCTTTAAACGCATCGCGCTGTCGCGTCCTGACGTGGCGTTTTCGCTGCAACACAACGGTCGCACCATCTGGCAATTAGCGGCCGAGCAAAACGGGCTCACGCGTGTCACCACTTTGCTGGGTGCGGAATTTGGCAACGCGGCGGTAGCCGTGTCGCGTCACGCCGCAGGCTTATCCATGACTGGCTTTGCCGCCTTGCCCGCCTATGCAAAATCCACGCGCGATGCGCAATACTTTTTCGTCAACGGCCGCTTCGTGCGCGACAAAGTCGCCAGCCACGCGCTGCGTCAGGCTTACCAAGACATCCTGCATCACCAACGTCATCCCGCTTTCGTGTTGTTTTTCACCCTGCCGCCTGCGGGCGTGGACGTGAACGTGCATCCCGCCAAATCTGAGGTGCGCTTTCGTGACAGCCAGGGCATACATCAATTTATTTTTCATACGCTCCAAAACGCCCTGGCGATCCCTGCGCAAAGCACTGCGCCTGTTGCCGAGCAGTCGCACTACGCGCCCACGCAACAGGGTTTTAGTCTCGCGCAAAACAACGCCAGTTATCAGGTATGGGATATGCAAACGGGTGCGGGGAAGTCGGGAGTGATGAGTGGTGAATGGAGAAGCAGCGCGGCGGATACAGCCAGTGGCAACTACGCGCCCTACTCACCCCTTCCCACTTCCCAATCACCAGACGAGCATCCACTCGGCTATGCCTTAGCCCAACTGCTGGGCATCTACATCCTCGCGCAAAACTCGCAGGGCTTGATCGTGGTGGATATGCACGCCGCGCATGAACGCATCGTGTATGAAAAACTGAAAAATGCTTTGGATGAAGAGCGAATCGCCACACAACCGTTGTTGATACCCGTGAGTTTTTATGCCGACGCGCTGGACATCGCCAGCGTCGAAGCCAGCCAAACCGAGTTGAAGAAATTAGGCTTCGATATCGCACTACTCTCGCCCACCACCCTCGCTGTTCGCGCCATGCCGGTGATGCTCAAACAATCCGAGGCGGAGATCGTGGCTCGCGAGCTGATAGATGAGCTGCGCGAATTCGGCGCGAGCCGTGTGCTCACCGAACGCCGCAACGAACTCTTAAGCACCCTCGCATGTCATGGCGCGGTGCGTGCCAACCGCATCTTGAGCGTCACCGAAATGAACGCTTTGCTGCGCGAGATGGAACTCACCGAACGCTCCGGTCAATGCAATCACGGACGCCCGACCTGGTTTCAACTCTCGCTCCATGACATCGACAAAATGTTCATGCGCGGGCAGTAGAAAAACAGTTGAAGACAGTCGCTAGCCCTTAGTGGCCAGTTAAAGCCGCGCAGTGACAACACCAACCACCTACCAGCAACCAAGATGACACCTTCCCTCACCCGCATTGCCTTCGCCAGCTTCATCGGCACCGCCATCGAGTTTTACGATTTCTATATCTACGGACTCGCGGTGGCGATGGTAATTGGGCCAGTATTTTTCCCTGGCAGCGACTCCGCCACGCAAGCCCTGAATGCCTTTCTCACCTTTGGCATCGCCTTCCTCGCGCGCCCTATCGGTGCAATCGTGTTCGGACATTTCGGCGACCGCATCGGACGCAAAACGACGCTGGCGGCATCGCTGCTGCTGATGGGTAGTTGTACCACGCTCATCGGCGTATTGCCCAGTTACGAGCTGGTCGGTTGGCCCGCTCCCGTGCTGTTGTGTTTGCTGCGTTTTGGACAAGGCCTGGGGCTGGGCGGCGAATGGGGCGGCGCGGCGTTGTTGGCGGCAGAATATGCACCGCGAGGTCGGCGTGGCTGGTTCGGCATGTTCCCGCAGCTCGGTCCGCCAGTAGGATTCTTGCTGGCAACGAGCAGCTTTTTATTGCTGGCGAATTTTCTCAATGATGCGCAATTTCGCGCCTGGGGTTGGCGAATCCCTTTTCTCGCCAGTGCGGTGTTGGTGATGGTGGGGCTGTATGTGCGCTTGACATTGAGCGAGACACCTGTGTTCGCGCAATCAAAACAAACGCATTACCCCACTGAACTTCCCTTGGTCACACTCTGCACCCTGCACACCAAACCCTTGCTGCTAGGCGCGTTATCCCTCGTGGTGTGTTACGCGTTGTTCTATATCTCGACGGTCTTCGCCTTGAGTTATGGCGTGAGCCAATTGCATATTCCGCGCGCGCAATTCCTCGCCATGTTGTGTGTCGCGGTGATCTTCATGGCGGCTGCCACGCCGCTTTCGGCATGGGCGAGCGACCGCTTTGGTCGTCGTCCGGTGTTGCTGGCGGCAGGTTGGGCCGCATTATTTTCTGGATTTTTACTCGCACCGATGTTGGCTAGCGGTTCGACTTTTCAGATCACGGCTTTCCTCTCGCTAGAATTATTTTTGATGGGCGCAACCTTCGCACCGATGGGCGCATTGCTGCCCGAATTATTTCCCACCGCCGTGCGCTACACGGGTGCTGGCACGGCATACAACTTAGGCGGAATTTTGGGCGCGTCGCTCGCGCCCTACATCGCACAGCAACTGGTGTCGCACGGTGGATTGACTTGGGTGGGCGGCTATGTTTCCGTCGCCGCCGCGATTAGCTTGATCGCAGCCTGGGCGATGAATGAAACACGCGATAAGGAATTAACATGACGCATTTACCACCTGCCATTTTTTTGATGGGTCCGACCGCCAGCGGCAAGACGGGCGTGGCTGTGGAACTGCTGCAAACGCTGCCCGTTGAACTCATCAGCGTGGACTCCGCGCTGGTGTATCGCGACATGAACATCGGCACGGCCAAGCCTGATGCGGCAACACTCAAGCTCGCGCCGCACCATCTCATCGACATCATCACCCCGACGATGAGCTATTCCGCCGCGACCTTCCGCAACGATGCGCTGCGCTTGATGGCGGACATCACTGCGCGCGGCAAAATACCGTTACTGGTGGGCGGCACAATGTTGTATTTTCGCGCGTTGCAAAATGGCTTGAGCGACCTGCCTGTCGCCGACCCCGCCGTGCGCGCCGAACTCGATCGCATGATCGCCGAGTGCGGCATCGTCAAGCTGCATGAGCAACTGGCCAAGGTCGATGCTGAAACCGCACAGCGGCTAGATCCCAACGACACGCAGCGCATCCAGCGCGCGATGGAAATCTATCTGCTCACGGGTACGCCGATGTCGGAATTGTTGAAACACAAGCCCGAGCACACCCTGCCCTATCGCGTCACCAACATCGCGCTGCTACCTAGCGACAGAGCCGTGCTGCATCGGCGTATCGCCACGCGCTTTGGACAAATGATTGAACAAGGATTGGTGGACGAGGTGCGCGGCTTGCGCGCGCGTTACGAACTGCATCCGGATATGCCGTCGATGCGCTGCGTCGGCTATCGCCAAGCCTGGCAATTCATCGACGGTGAAATCAACGAGGCGCAATTATTCGAGACCGGGCTCGCCGCCACGCGGCAACTGGCGAAGAGACAGCTCACCTGGCTACGCTCCACGCCGGATGTAATCCCGATCGATTGCCTGTCAGCCGACCTCACGCAACAAGTCCGCAACGCGGTGAAGGAAGCACGGATTTAAGGCTGCACCAATGCGGAAAGGCATTCGGCACGGCCTTAACGCTGACTCACGTACATCCTTTTCAGAAAAGCCGACACATCTTCCAAAACCAGGCAGCGCGGCATGTCCCGATGCTCGCCGGGAACATTTTGCTGCAAGGCAAGCTGCGGATTCCAGCCCGCATCCAACACCTCATCCCCATATTCCACAGTCGCCGGGTGATCAGACTCAACCGCATAACTGCTCATATCCATCGTCATCGTGCGCATGTCACACCTCCGGCATTTAGATTGCGGAGCAAGAACCTCGCTCCGTTGCAATCTATATCGGCAGTTATCCGCAAAGGTTTACAGGACATTTCTAAAAACCCGGCTTGTGTCGCGATGCGCCGCCGGACAACAAAAAAAGCCAACCGCGAGGTTGGCTTTTTCGTGTCATGCGCCGGTGAGTTACGCGCGCTTCTTGAACTCGTTGGTGCGGGTGTCGATCTCGATCTTGTCGCCAATCTCCACGAACGCCGCCACAGGCAACTCAAATCCGCCATTGATCTTGGCAGGTTTCATCACCTTGCCGGAGGTGTCGCCGCGCACGGCTGGCTCGGTATAGATGACTTCGCGCACAATGGTGTTGGGCAGTTCGACAGAGATCGCTTTGTCGTTGTAGAACACCACTTCGCAAGGCATGTTGTCCTCGATATAGTTGATCGAGTCACCCATGCTTTCGGCTTCGATCTCGTACTGGTTGTAGTCGCCATCCATGAACACGTACATCGGGTCGGCGAAGTAAGAGTAAGTCACTTCCTTGCGATCCAGCATAATCTGGTCGAACTTGTCGTCAGCGGCAAACACCGTTTCCTTGGCGGATTCGGTCAACAGGTTTTTCATCTTCATTTTCACCACCGAACCATTACGGCCGGAGCGGCTATATTCCGCCTTCAGGATGACCATAGGCTCGGTGCCGACCATAATCACGTTACCGGCGCGTAGTTCTTGTGCTGTCTTCATGTTCATTGCCCCTCAATTTTGAAGGCGCGCATTCTACCGACTTTCCGGCAAAAATCCAGCAAATTCAAAGCCAAGTTATTTTTCGCCAAAAGCCCCGCCCAGTCGCGCGCGCCGGGCTGCAACTCATCCAGGGCGGCAACAAAGGCTGGCCAGGTTGCACCCGCCTCGCCTTCCTTGTTCCATTCCCGCCACACGCCTTGCAAGGCGAGTACCGCGCGCGGGTCCTCTCCCGCTGACAGACGGGGAGCATTGTATAAAGCTAAAAAGGCTTGCAACTTCTGCCAGTGCACCTCGTCATGTTGCGGATAGATCTGCCAGATGAAAGGCTTGCCCGCCCACTGCGCCCGCACGCAGGAATCCTCGCCGCGCACGAAGTTCACATCACACGCCCACAGCAGCCAGTCATAGTCTTCCTGTGCGACGAAAGGCAACACCCGAACCCGCAAATTGCCGCGCGCGTATTCATTTCCCGCTTGAGGTGCCGAAACACCGAAGTAAAGCCCCAGTTGTGGCAGGATGCGTCCTTCCGGAACCAGGCACAGCAAGGCCTGTTCGCCCTGCGCCCAGGCATCGAACAATCCCGGCAAGGCGGCATTCTCATAGGCGAACAGTGAGACTTTCAGGGTATCGGCGGATGGCGTTTCCAGACCAATGCCGCGCCAGAATTCCTGTTGCGCGGCAACATCGTGTTGAAACGCATCGCGGCGCGCCAACAGATCACGCTCCAACAACAGCCCGCCGGTTTTCCTGGTGAAGCCGGGGAAGAAAAAATATTTGGTCAGCGGCAGACGCGGATGCGGCGAAGGCAGACCGTGGCAGCCCTCCACCCAATCTTCCGCGCTCAGATATTCGAGATTGATCCACACGGGTGGGTGTTTCTGAATCGCCATCGCTTCAATATAAGACTCCGGCAACTTGCAAGCGAACGCTTCGATGACGATGGATGCGGGCTGTACGTCAGGAAATTGTTTATGCCACGCGCACACTTCCACCCCGCGTCTATGCTGGCTGTCCTGCGTGACATCGGCCTCCGGACAGAGCCGGGCAAAACTCGCCAGATCGTCCACCCATAGCCGCACGGCCAGTCCATGCTCGTTCGCCAGTTGACGCGCCAACCGCCAGCACACACCGATATCGCCATAGTTGTCGATGACGTTGCAAAAAATATCGCAACGCAACCCCGCAGAAAAATCACGCCGCATGTCAGGCTTGCTCCCGTTTTAGCCGTACCCACAAACCGGCCAGCGTGAGCACACAGAACATCGCGCCCGCATAAAAGGTAAACGACGCGCCGAGGCGATCCCACAACAATCCGGCCAGCACACTGGCGACCAGCATCGCCATACCGCTCACCAGATTGAAGAATCCATACGCCGTGCCGCGCAGATCGGCGGGAGTCGCATCGGCCACCATCCGCGCCAGCAAACCCTGGGTGATGCCCAGATGCACGCCCCACAACGCGACGCCGAGCAACACCATCGTCCAATGATCATTGCCGGCCAGCACCAGATCGGCAGCGACCAACACCACCAGCCCCAGTGCCAACAACCTGGTGTGACTCATGCTGTCGGAGAGTTTACCGAAGGGATAAGCCAATGCGGCGTAGATAACATTCATCGCCACCATCACCAGCGGCACCAGCGCGACAGGGATACCGCCCTGCGCGGCGCGCAACACCAGAAAGGCTTCGCTGAAACGCGCCAGCGTGAACAACGCGCCGATGCCGACCACCCACCAATAGGCGGTGCCGAGACGAATCAAATTCTCGCGGCGGATCGGATTGACAGGCTGGTGTGCTTCCCGCTTTTTTGGCTCGAGCACACCGAACAACAGCAACGCCACTGCCAGCAATCCCGGAATCACCGCCACCCAGAACACCGCGCGAAAATCGTTGGCCCACAACAGCATCAGGCCGACACCGATCAACGGTCCGAGGAACGCACCCACCGTGTCCAGGGATTGGCGCAGACCGAACGCGGCACCGCGTATCGCGGCGGGCGTGATGTCGGCAATCAACGCATCGCGCGGAGCACCGCGTATTCCTTTGCCCACCCTATCGAGAAAGCGCGCGGTCAGCACCGTGCCCGCAGTCGAGGCCAGCGCGAACATCGGCTTGGTCAATGCACCCAGCGCGTAGCCGAACACCGCCAGCCCTTTGCGCGTGCCCATATAATCGCTCAACGCGCCGGAGAAAACCTTCACCAGCAGCGCGGTGGATTCGGCCACACCTTCGATCACGCCTACCATCAACGCGCTGATACCCAGCACCGTGACCATATACAGCGGCAACAAGCTGTGGATCATCTCCGAAGAAACGTCCATCAGCAGACTGACGAAGCCCAGCACCCACACGCTTGCGGGTATCCGGCTCAACTCACGATCATTTTCTTGCTTGCGCATTTTCACTCCGCATGTAACGCCTCCACCGGGTCAAGCCGCGCCGCGCGCCGCGCGGGTGCGACACCGGCGACCAGGCCGATGCTGATCGCACTCAATTCTGCCAGCACGGCGAACACCCACGGTGTATGCACCGGCAGTGCCGGAAACAGCCCGTGCAACGCCTGCGCGATGCCCACCCCCAAACCCAATCCGGCCAAGCCACCGAGTGCCGAGAGCAGGATCGCCTCGCCCAAGAACAGCGTCAACACTTGTCCCTCGCGCGCGCCCAAGGCACGCAGCAAGCCGATCTCGGCAGTACGTTCGGTGACGGCCATGGTCATGATGGTGAGGATGCCGACCCCGCCCACCAGCAGCGAGATGCCGCCCAGCGCGCCAACCGCGAAGGTGATGACATCCAGCACCGAGCCCAAAACTTCGAGTGCCTTCTCTTGCGGGATGAGGGTGAAGTCCTCGCGCCCATGACGCTCCTTGAGCAGCGCGGTAATGGAACGCAGCACGCTGTCCAGACTGGCGTTGGGTGTGTAGCTCACCTGGATCTCCATCAGGCCGGGGCGGTTGAATAACTCCAATGCCCGCGCCGCCGGGATGAACACGGTGTCGTCCAGATCGAAGCCCAGCATCTGACCTTTCGGTTCCATCACGCCGACCACGCGATATCGCTGTCCGCCTACGCGCAGATAGTTGCCCAGCGGATTCTGTCCGGCGAACAATTCCTGCCGTACTTTGGAACCCAGCACCACCAGCGCGCGCGGCTGGACCGGATCGTCATCGGGCAGGAAACTGCCAAGTGCCACGCTGCTCGCCATGACTTTGGGCAGATTGTGCCCCGCACCGAACACCGTCGCACGCCGCGTCCTGCCGCCGAAGCGCAACTCGGCATTACCGGTCACGCTGGGATTGACGAACTGTATATCGCGCAAGTGGCGCAGGGCCTGCGCATCGTCGATCGAGATGGTACGCACCGAGCCGAATATACCCACGCTGCCGCCCTGCGTCTGCGCCTTGCCGGGCTGGATGGTAATCAGGTTGGTGCCGAACTGACTGAATTCCGCCAGCACGAATTGATGCAAACCTTCGCCGATGGAGGTGAGCAGGATCACCGCCGTGATGCCGATGGCGATGCCCAGCCCCGTGAGAAAACTGCGCATGCGGTAGGCCAGAAAGCTGGAGGTGGTGAGACGCAAGAGATCGGCTAGGAGCATGTCTATCTTCCCGCCAGTGCCGTCACAGCATCGAGCCGCGCCGCGCGCCGCGCCGGCCACACGCTGAATAAAATCCCCGTCCCCAGCGACGTGCCTATCGCCGCCACCACCGCCCACCACGGCGCGCTCACGGGCAAGGAGGGATATATCTGGCCTATCAGCAGTACGCCTGCTTCGCCCAACAGCAAGCCGACCACACTGCCGATGCCGGACAACAGGATAGCTTCGGCAAAAAATAAATTCCTGATTTGCACCGCCGGTGCGCCAAGTGCTTTGAGCAGGCCGATCTCTTTGACGCGTTGTGACACGGCGATGAGCATCACGTTCATGATGAGGATGCCGGCCACGGACAGACTGATCGCCGCGATGCCACCGACCGCCAGCGTCAGCGCGCGCAGGATGCGGTCGAAGGTCGCCAGCACCGCATCCTGCGTGATGACCGTCACGTCGCGTTCGCCATGATGCCGCCGCACGATGATTGCCTCCGTCTCGCGTTGCGCGGCAAGGATGGTGTCGCGACTCTTCGCTTCCACCAGGATGCGGAACAGGCCGGAGGTATTGAACAGCAGGTGCGCCGAAGCGACCGGCACGATGACGATCTCGTCGGTGTTGAAACCCATCGATTCGCCCTGGCTCGCCATCACGCCGACCACGCGAAAACGCCGGTCACCGAGACGCACCCAGGCACCGATGGCATTCTGCTGGCCGAACAGTTCGCGCTTG
>JABEVG010000015.1 GCA_013044075.1 Gallionella sp. | reverse complement strand
CCTTGAGATGATTAGCCTTCAACGTGTTGCCGCTACTCACCAGATCAACGATGGCATCGGACAAACCCACCAACGGACCAAGCTCCATCGAACCATATAGTTTGATCAGATCGACATGCACGCCTTTTGCAGCAAAATGTTCGCGCGCGGTCTGCACATACTTGGTGGCCACGCGCAGCCTCGCACCCTGACGTACCGCTGCCGCATAATCGAAATCATCACGCACCGCGACCATCATGCGGCAGCGTGCGATATTCAGATCCAGCGGTTGATACAACCCCGCCCCGCCATGCTCATTGAGCACATCCTTGCCTGCCACACCGATGTCCGCCGCGCCATATTGCACATATGTCGGCACATCCGACGCGCGCACGATAATGAGCCGCACGTCGGCGCGGTTGGTGGACAGGATCAATTTGCGTGAAGTCTCGGGGTCTTCCAGCGCGGCGATGCCTGCCGCCGCCAACAACGGCAAGGTCTCTTCAAATATGCGTCCCTTGGACAGTGCGATCGTAATCATACTTAACCTGCTGTTAATTTATTTGATACGGCGTATCTGCGCACCCAGCGCGGATAGCTTGGCTTCTATATGTTCGTAACCACGATCCAGATGATAGATGCGATCGACGATGGTCTCGCCTTGCGCCACAAGACCGGCGATGACCAAACATGCCGAAGCGCGCAAATCGGTCGCCATGATGGTCGCGCCTTCCAATAGCGGACAGCCTTTGACGATAGCGGTGTTGCCCTCGATAGCGATCTGCGCGCCCAAACGACGCAACTCTTGCACGTGCATGAAGCGATTCTCGAAAATCGTTTCGACCACCATCGCACTCCCCTCGGCGATGGTGTTCAACGCCATGAATTGCGCCTGCATATCGGTCGGAAAAGCCGGATACGGCGCAGTGCGCAGATTGACCGCAGTGGGGCGGCGATGCATGTCGAGCGTGATGTGATTGTCAGCCACCACGATCCGAGCTCCGGCCTCGCGCAGTTTATCCAGTACGGCATCCAGAATATCGGCGCGCGTCTCGCTCAAGGTGATACACCCGCCCGTTGCCGCCGCTGCGACCAGGAAGGTGCCACTCTCGATACGATCCGGCATCACCCGATGGTTCGCGCCATGCAGACTGGCCACCCCCCGGATACTGATGGTGTCACTACCCGCTCCGCTGATATTTGCACCCATCGCGATCAGGCAATTCGCCAGGTCAACGACCTCGGGTTCGCGCGCCGCATTTTCCAGCGTCGTCACACCATCCGCCAAGGTCGCCGCCATCATCAAATTTTCCGTGCCGGTCACACTCACCACATCAAAGCAGATGCGCGCGCCCCGCAACCGTTTGGCCGTGGCGTGTATATAGCCATGCTCGATGTGGATTTCCGCCCCCATGGCCTGCAAACCCCTGATATGCAGATCCACCGGGCGCGAGCCGATAGCACAGCCGCCAGGCAAAGAGACTCGCGCCTCGCCGAAGCGCGCCAACAACGGGCCTAACACCAGAATCGCGGCGCGCATGGTCTTCACCATGTCATACGGAGCCTCCAGTTTATCGACCCGTGCCGCGTTGAATGTCGCACCCTGCACAACTGCCGTCACCTGCACACCCATTTGCCGCAACAACTGCGCCATAGTCTCGACATCGTGCATATCGGGCAGGTTGCTCAGGTGCAGATCATCCGCACTCAACAAACTGGCACACATAATAGGCAATGCCGCATTCTTGGCACCCGAGATACGCACCTCACCGTTGAGTCGCACCCCACCTTGTATCGCTAGTTTTTGCATAGAATTTGGTTGTCAGACGCAAGACGTAAGGTGTGCAGCTATAACAACTGTCAACTTACGTTTTACGACTGGTTCTGCCACTCTTGTGGCGTAAAGGTTTTCATCGAAAGCGCGTGTATCTCGGCCCGCATCCGGTCACCCAAGGTCTGATACACCAGCTGGTGACGTTGCACCCTGCTCTTGCCGAAAAATGCGTCACTCACCACCACCGCCTCAAAATGCTGCCCATCACCCACAACGGTCAGATGCGAGGTGTGCATGCCTTGCTCGATATTGAGACGGATACTTTCTGGCGTGACTGTCATTGGCTAGTCGAAACGTAAATTGGGATAAGTGGCTTCAAGCGTGGGCATACCCGACAAAAAAGCGCATCACTTTGACAAAGTGATGCGCATCATACTAAAAAAACACCGCTCAAGCGCGCGGCACAAAACCCGAGAGGCGAAGAAAGTCACACTACTTGGGAAGGAATAAAATCTGCCACGCCATACAAACCGGCCAAATTCACCAGGCTCTCAGGCAGATTCTCAATCTGCAATTCGCGTTTGTTTTGCTGGGCGACCCTCAGCCAGCCCAACAACAAACTTACGGCTGAAGAATCGGCGATTTCAACTTGGGCGAAATCCAACACCAGATTTTCCCGGTTCAGGTACTGCAGGCCTTCGGCGTACAATGCGGGCACGGTACCCATCAGCAAATTTCCCTTCACCCGCAAACGATTGTCTTCCAGCAAGATCAATTTGTGGCCGCCTTGGTCGCCGCAGAATTTGCGTTCTTATCCGCCAGTGTTTTAATCAAACTATCCATACCACCATCCTCGATTTGCTTGGCGAACGTACCGCGATAGGTAGGAACCAAACCCGCGCCCTCGATGGAGAGATCGAACACTTTCCAGCCGTCCGGCGTTTTTTCCATCTCGTAATTGACCGACACGGAAGGTGCGCCGGGCTTGAGAATGTTGGTCCTCACCGTGACCTCGGTATCGTCGGCGACCATTCTCACCGGTTTCACTTCTACAGTTTGATCGCGATAGCCGGTAAATGCTTTGGTGTAGGTGCGCACCAGCATCGTTCTGAACTCTTTCACCAGGGCCTGTTTTTGCTCCTCGCTCGCGGTGCGCCAATATTTGCCCACGCATAGTCGCGTCATGCGCAGGAAATCAAAATGCGGCAATACTTTCGCATCCACCAAAGCAACCACTTTAGCCTGGTTGCCCGACTGGATCTCTTTATCCTGCTTGACCACAGCCAGCACTTCCTGGACGGTGTTTTGTATCAGGGCGTCGGGTGCAATCATCTCTGCCCGGACCGCTCCCGCAGCACACAACAACGCCACGCTTAAAAATATTTTCGGTATTGCACGCATGAGATTCTCCTGATTATTGTGCTGTCGCATCCGCTTTGCTGTAAATAAACTTGCCTATCAAGTCCTCCAACACCATCGCCGATTGTGTCTTCTTGATCTGTTCACCAGCCTTGAGCATTTCACTATCCCCGCCGGGTGCCAACCCAATGTACTGCTCACCCAACAATCCAGCAGTCTGGATATTGGCGATAGTGTCCCTGGGAAACTGGTAACGCTTATCCAGACTCATCGTCACCTTGGCTTCATAACGCTCGGTATCCAGCGAGATACCAGTCACGCGCCCCACCAGCACTCCCGCACTCCTGATCGACGCTTTGGGTTTTAAGCCACCGACATTCGAAAAGAAAGCCTGGACCTGATAGGTCTCCGACACGTTGTAAGTACTCAGATTTCCAACCTTCATCGCCAGCATCACCAACGCGGCGATACCGGCCACCACAAACATGCCCACCCATAAATCCAGCTTGCTACGTTCCATCACTCACTACCCCCGAACATCATTGCAGTTAACACAAAATCCAGCATCAAAATTGCCAGCGAAGACGTCACCACGGTTCGCGTCGTCGCCCGCGAAACACCCTCGGCTGTAGGCGGCGCATCATACCCTTCGAACAAGGCGATGGCCGTCACGACCACACCGAACACGAAACTTTTTAACACGCCGTTGAGGATGTCATGCTTGAAATCCACCGCCGCCTGCATCTGCGACCAGAACGAACCTTCGTCCACGCCGATCTGCACCACGCCGACGAAATAGCCACCGAAGATGCCCGCCGCGCTGAACATGGCCGCCAACAGTGGCATCGAGATGACCCCGGCCCAGAAGCGCGGCGCGATGATACGCGCGATCGGATTGATTGCCATCAACTCCATCGCATCGATCTGTTCGGTCGCTTTCATCAGGCCAATCTCGGCGGTCATCGCCGAACCGGCACGACTCGCAAACAGCAAGGCCGCAACGACCGGACCCAATTCACGCACCAGCCCCAAGGCCACCATCACACCCAAGGCCGACTCCGAGCCATAACGCTTCAGCGTCTCGTAACCCTGCAAGCCCAGCACCATACCGACGAACAGCCCCGCCACGATGATGATGATGAGCGACATCACCCCGGTGGAAAACAGCTCTTTGGTGATCAGACGAAAACGCCGAAAACCGTTACCCGAGTACACCAGGGTAAGGGCAAAGAATCGGGTAGCCATACCGATACGCCAAACGGCGTTGATCGTACGGTGACCGATGACCTGTATGGTTTTTGCAACTGGCATAGTGTTAGGCTCGCAGGTTCAAATCTTGGCGGTAATCCCCGCCCGGATAATGGAAAGGCACAGGCCCATCGATTTCGCCATGCACAAACTGATGCACAAACTCTTTGTCCGATGCGCGTATCTCGTCCGGTGTGCCTTCCGCCACGATTACACCACCCGCCATGAAATAAACATAATCGACGATCTTCAGCGACTCCTGTACATCGTGCGTGACGATCACCGAAGTCGCGCCCAACGCATCATTCAAACGGCGGATCAGATCGCCGACCACCGTCAACGAAATCGGATCGAGTCCCGCGAAAGGTTCGTCATACATGATGAGCATGGGGTCAAGTGCGACGGTACGGGCGAGGGCGACGCGGCGCGCCATACCACCGGACAGCTCGGACGGCATCAGATTATGCGTGCCGCGCAGCCCCACCGCATGCAGCTTCATCATCACCAGATCATGGATCAACTCCTCCGGCAGATCGGTGTGTTCGCGCATCTGGAACGCGACGTTGTCGTACACCGACATGTCAGTGAACAATGCCCCGAACTGAAACAACATACCCATCTTGCGGCGCATCTCATACAAGCCATCCTGATCCAGCTCGTGCATGATTTTTCCGTCGACTTTTACCGAGCCTTTGGTCGGCTTGAGCGCACCACCGATATGACGCAACAGGGTGGTCTTGCCGCAACCGCTCGACCCCATGATGGCGATCAGCTTGCCTCTATGGAAGGTCATGTTGATGCCTTGCAGAACGGGGCGTTTATCGTAGGCAAAATTAAGATCGCGTATTTCGACTAGCACTGGGGAAGACAAATTGGAGGCCCACGATTTTCAAGGAAGCGCATTCTAAACCACTCCCGTCCATTTTCTCAACAACATAACAGACGCTGTCCTCCTGAAGTATCTAGACATTTTTACCCCTTGAGCTCGAATCGGCTTGCCGCTATGCTCCGCCACCAACCTAACACTGGAATTTTGCCGCCTGTGCACATCCTGTCGACACGCCCCAGCCTGCTCATCGTTGACGACGACTCGCTCATCAGAGAGGGCTTGGCCATGGCTTTCGATACCGACTTTACCGTTTACCAGGCGGATTCCCGCGCCGCTGCCATCGCCGTGTTGCGCGGCCTCTCCAGCCCACCCCAACTGGCTTTGATCGACCTGGGCCTCCCACCTGTACCCCACCGGCCAGACGAAGGCTTCCAGCTCATCGCGGAATTGCTGGCGCACTCGGCGACGATCAAAATTTTCACCCTGTCTGGCCAGGATGAAAAGAGCAACGCCCGCCACGCTCGCGCGCTGGGCGCGATCGACTTTATCGCCAAGCCATGCTCGCCTGAAAAAATAAAGCGGTACTTGCACGACGCGCTGGAAATTCAACACCACGAACATGCGCCGGACGCTGATCTGCTCGGCATAGTGGGCCAGAGTCCGCCTATCCAGGCATTACGCAATCAGATCGTGATGTACGCGACCATGCCGTTCCCGGTTCTGATCGAAGGCGAATCGGGCTGTGGCAAAGAGCTGGTCGCCAGCGCGTTGCAAAAGCTCAGCAGCGCAAGTCATGCACCCTTCAAGATATTCAACTGCGCGGCCATCTCCCCGCCCCTGATTGAAGCAACATTGTTCGGGCACAGCAAAGGGGCTTACACGGGAGCGCACAGTGCCCAACCGGGTTTCTTCGAGGAAGCGGCCGATGGCACGCTATTCCTCGATGAGATAGGCGAACTGCCGCTGGATCTGCAAGCCAATCTATTGCGTGTCCTGGAGAACGGCGAATATCAGCGTGTCGGTGAAACCAGCACCCGCAAGAGTCGCGCGCGCATCATCGCCGCCACCAATCGCAACCTGCGCTCCGCCGTCAACGCCGGCACATTTCGCGGCGACCTCTATCACCGGCTGAATGTCTTCTCGATCACCGCCCCGCCGCTGCGGGAGTTGGGTTCGGACAGATTGCTGCTGTTGACGCATTTCCGCACCCAGTACACACGCCAGATCAAACGCCCCCCCTTTGAATTGCACCCGGAAGCCCTAGCCTTGTGGGAACGATATAGCTTCCCCGGCAACACCCGAGAATTGCGCAACATCGTCATACGCCTCACCGCAAAATATCCCGGACTCACTATCGGCGCGGCGCAGTTGCAGGAAGAATTCGATCCGACCGTGATCACCAAACCACTTGCCGACCATGCCGGCATTCGGCAAAAGATTCAGGCCGGGCATTTCGATCTGAATCACGAACTGCGCACCCAGGAAAGCTTGTATATTGACGTTGCGCTGGAACTCGCTGCCAATAACATCAGCGAAGCAGCGAAGCTGCTCGGCATCAACCGCACAACCCTGTACAGTCGCATGGACTCGCACGAAAAACTCAAGGTGGAAAACTGAATATGTATCTGGAGCATTTCGGCCTGAACGAGCAGCCCTTCAAGATCACGCCCGTGACTGAGTTTTTCTTCAGCGGCGCAAACCGCAAAGAGATCCTCGACGCACTCATCTACTCCATCACCGAAGTGGAAGGCATCATCAAGGTCAGCGGCGAAGTCGGCAGCGGCAAGACCATGTTGTGCCGCATGCTTCTCGAACAACTGCCCCAGCATATCGAACCGATCTATCTGGCCAATCCCAGTCTGTCGCGCGAGGAGATGCTGTACGCCATCGCCGACGCGCTGGATTTAAATGTCGAGCATGAACGCATCGGCGTGATGATGCAGAACATCCAGAACAAGCTGGAAGGCAAAGCCCGGGAAGGCAAGCGGGTCGTAGTCCTGGTCGATGAAGCGCATGCCATGCCGATAGACACACTGGAAGAATTACGCCTGCTGTACAACTTGCAAGTGGGCAGTTTTAAATTGCTGCAGATCGTGTTGTTCGGCCAACCGGAACTGAACATCAAGTTGGAACAGCCCAACATGCGGCAGCTGAAAGACCGGATCGTGCACAACTTCAACATGCAGCCGCTGTCGCGCGACATTCTGGAAAACTACCTGATGTTCCGCATGCGCAAAGCGGGTTACCACGGTCCGAATATTTTCTCCCCCTCCGCCATCAAGCTCATCGCCGATGCCTCGATAGGTCTGATGCGCCGGGCCAATGTGCTGGCCGACAAATCATTACTGGCCGCCTTTGTCGAAGACACGCACAGCATCGAGGCGCGTCATGTCCAGGCCGCGATGCGCGATAGCGAGCTCACCGCAAAAAAAGACTACCTGCACAACAGGACATTACTCGGTGGTGCGGCAGTCGTCACGGTACTGCTGCTGACAGGGGCAGCCTGGCAATATCTCCGCACGACCATCAGCCCGACCGCGTCCGCCACCGTAGCCGCATCAGGTATCGTCAGCACGCCGACGCTCAAGACAACCGTTGCCGCGAGTGGCATCCTGCCCGGCGTGGCCGCCAGTGCGGTCGGCTCTCCGGCATCAGCCAGCGCGGTCAATGCCGCACCCGCCACGTCCAGTGTCGTATCCGCACCTGTCATCCATGCAGCCGCCGCATCCATCCCCATCGCGAAACCCCAAAACACCGCCGCTTCCAGCCGCTATGAGCAGCGGCTGGAAGCGGGTAAACAATTGTTAGCCGAGCATCGTGCGGTCGCCAGCATCCAGCTGTTTTACAACGATGCGGTCGTGCCCGCCCGCATGGAAGGATTCCTGCAACGCGCCGAAGGCCTGGGCAAGTTATCGGAAATCTATCTGTTGCCGGCACAGCTCAACGGCAAAAAGGGGCTGCGCGTCCTGTATGGCGCGTACCCCTCAACCGAAGCGGCGCAAGCGGCCAGTAAAAAATTACCGGCACGTTATCAGGAAGCATTCGCCACAACGATTTACCTGCTCGAATAACAAGGGATTATTTATATTACGTGTTGAGCCGCCATGGCAAAACTGCTAGGCTGCACCAAACAAGGGAGGAATCCAGTATGCGCACACCCCAACAACTTTGTATCTGCGCGGTCGGTGTCTTGCTCGCCAGTTGTGGCACAACTCCTATCCAACCTTCCAGCCTGCATCTACAGCGCGACGATGCCGCTGCCACGACAAGCAAAGACATCCCGCAACCCATCCGTGACAGCGTGGTGTTGCCCCCACCCAAACCCGCCAGCAAAACCGACACCTACAGCGTCGTCGTCGCCAACGTCCCCGCGCAGGAGATCCTGTTTGCGCTGGCACGCGATGCGAAAGTCAATCTGGATATACAAGGTGGCATACAAGGGTCGGTGACCGTGAACGCGATCAACCAGACCCTGCCGCAGATACTCACCCGCATCGCCAAGCAAGTGGACATGCGCTACGAATTAAACAACGGCACGTTGACGGTCATGCCGGACACGCCCTATCTGCATAACTACCGGATCGACTACATCAACATGTCGCGTGATGCGGACAGTGCCATCTCCAACACGGCCCAGGCCAGCGGCGGGAGCGGGGCGACCGGGGGGGTAGGGG
>JABEVG010000124.1 GCA_013044075.1 Gallionella sp. | reverse complement strand
GTTCATGGGTGGGGTGTCACCCATGCATCGCCCTGCGGGGATATCTCTTTTTTCCAGATCGGCACGCGCTTTTTGAGTTCATCGATCAGCCACTGGCAGGCTTGCAAGGCTGGCAAGCGATGTTCGGCACCCGCAGCGATGAACACGATCTGTTCGCCTGCCCCGATCACGCCGATGCGATGCACGAGGCGCGCATCCAGCAGCGCGAATTTTTCGATGGCATCGTTGCGCAGCGCGCTCATCTCCGCGATAGACATGCTGGCGTAGGTATCGAAACTGATCTGGCTGACCTTGCGCCCTGCGGAAAAATCGCGCGCGCAACCGATGAAGGTGGCGATACCGCCGATGCGTGGCGAACTGGCGCGCAACGCTGCCAATTCATCATCCGAGGAAAAATCCTCAAATTGAATGCGTACCGGTTCTAACATCTCAGCCCCCGGAGAATTTCGACATGAACGCGATCTCGTCCTGGTCGTTCAACGGCGTTCGCATGTCGCTGGTTTGCGCATGGTTGACGGCGATGAAGCTGACCAGACCGAACGCCTGTGCATAGCGCGTCTGTATGTGTGTCACCGCATCTTGCAGCCTCATCCCGGCTTTGAATTCGAGAGCCGCCTCGCGCGTGCCGACCTGCTCCGCGACCGGGCCAAAAAACAAGATGCGTATCATCCCCGTGCCTCTCGCGTCCACGAGCCGCTCTTGCCGCCATGCTTTTCCTCCAGTTGCACACACTCGATGCGCATGCCCCGGTCTATGGCCTTGCACATGTCGTACACGGTCAGCAAAGCTGTGCTCACGGCACACAGAGCTTCCATCTCCACGCCGGTTTGTCCGGTGCAGCGCACTGTCGCGACTACCCTGAGCGCGACACATCCGCCCGTATCGGCGGGGAGCGTTTCGTCATAAACGATCTCGACGCCGCTCAAGGGCAGGGTGTGACACATCGGGATCAGTTCAGCAGTGCGTTTGGCCGCCATCACCGCCGCTACATCCGCCACGCTCAGCACGTCGCCCTTGGCGATCTTGCCTGCCCGGATCCTGGCCAGGGTCGTCGGCAACATGCGCAGCACACCGCTGGCAACGGCCACGCGCCGGGTCACAGGCTTGTCCGCGACATCCACCATGCGCGCCCGTCCTGCCGTTGAAAAATGTGTCAGTTCTTCCATGTGAATTTCCCGCAATTGACGGTCAACTAACCGCACGCGCCGATTGCGCCGCAACTGGTGCAAAACTCGCAGCCGTCTTTTTTGATCAGCGTGGTATTGCCGCATTCCTTGCACACCTTGCCCGCCAGCGGTTTGATGGCGGTCGGCTTGATCTGGCCTGCGGGAATTTCCAGCACGCCCATCTGCTGCACCGGATAGCCGCTCTCGTCGAGGAGACCGAGCATGGCGTAGCGGTGGATGATGAGCTTGGCGACGTAGGACACCGTTGAGGGATAGCTCTCCATCTTCACGCCTCCGGGCACACGTGCCATGAAGTCGCCCAGCGGTTCGCCGAAGTTGAGCAGCTTGCGCAGCTTCATGCCTATCCAGGCCGGATCGATGACGCGCATGTCCAGGCTCAATAATTTGCACAGACCATCGAGGGCTCGGGGGTACACGCCGGATAACCACATCGAATACGGGCGGCGTTGCCCGTCCGGCAGCACCAGTTCTTTCAGGCCCAGCACGAAGTCATCACCGCTGCCGGCGTTGGCGACATCCACCGTCCAGCTCATGGTGCCGTCGGTGCCGGTCTTGGGTTCCTTCTTGGCGAACAGCGCGTCCATCATCGGTGTGGTCACGTGGTCGTTGATTTCCAGCGCACCCAGATCTTCAATGCGGTATTTGAGCAGATGCGCGAACGCGGCGACCAGACTGGGCATGCGCATCATCTCGCCGCTGGGCGGCATGGGCATCTCAAAGGTGTCGTCGCCCGCCGTCTTCATCAGCATCTCCAGCTTCATGCGTATCCACACCGGGTCACGGGTGCGCATGTCCATCGACAGCGATTTCGCCAGCGCGCCGAGTCCGCGCGGTTGTTCCGAGCCGTTCACCCAGACCTCGAACGGATGGTTGCAACCCAGAGTTGAAAGTTGCTTTTCACGTTCGTTTCCTCGCCCGCTTGCGGGAGAGGATTGAGGTGAGGGCGGAGTTTTGGTGTGCGACACGAAGGCCACGAAACTGCCCAGCGGATGTTTCACCACTTGCGACACCCAGCCCTCGCTGCCGCCCGGCAGTTCGGGGCGACCGGGCCAGCGCAACGAGGCGAGCGCGGGTTTGGGCGCGGCTTCCAGCACGATGCGCCTATCCTGGTCGAACACGAAATCCTGCGGTTGCTCCTCCTTCTTGGGTTCGGGCGTGACCGACAATACCGAGCCCAGTACGCTGTTCGGTCTATAGGTCGCCAGGCCTTTCAAGCCGGCCTTCCACGCTTCGGTGTAGAGGTCTTTGAAATCCTCGTAGGGATAGTCGGCGGGGACGTTGACGGTCTTGCTGATCGAGGTGTCGATGTACGGTGCGACGGCAGCCACCATCTTCATGTGATCGATGGCGGAGATGTCCAGCGCGGTGACGAAGGCGGGCGGCAGATGCGCCACATCGCCACCCATCTGCTTGAACAAACGCCAGGCGTGATCCTCGACCGAATAGTCTTTGGTCGTGCCGTCCATCATGCGTTTCTTGCGCGTGTAGAACCATGAGAAGGCAGGCTCGATGCCGTTGGAGGCATTGTCGGCGAAGGCCAGCGAGATGGTGCCGGTGGGTGCGATGGAGAGCAGGTGGCTGTTGCGGATGCCGTGTTCGCGTATCTTGTTCTTCAGTTCGTCAGGCAGGCGCGAAGCGAAGTGGGGTTCGGCCAGATACCGATCAGCATCCAGTAGCGGGAACGCGCCGCGTTCTTTGGCCAGATCGACCGAAGCCTGATACGCCTCGTCACGCATGATGCGCGTGATGTCGGCGGCGAAAGCACGCGCCTCATCGGTGTCGTAGCACTTGCCCAGCATCACCAGCGCGTCACCCAGTCCGGTGTAACCCAGCCCGATGCGGCGTTTATTTGCGGCCTCCTGTTGTTGTTCGGGCAGCGGCCAAGCGGTCACGTCCAGCACGTTGTCCAGCATGCGCACCGCAGTCCTCACCAGTTGCTTGAACGGTTCGTAATCGAAACCGGCATGCACCGAGAACGGGTTCTTCACCATGCGCGACAGATCGATGGAGCCGAGGCAGCAGCAGCCGTAAGGGGGCAGGGGTTGCTCGGCGCAGTTGTGAACATACAGGCCGTTGGCGTCGAAGGCGTGTACATCAGCCACGGTCACGTCGTACACATCTTCCACGCCATCGTCTTCCAGCGATTCCACAGTGGCGACGAAGCGTTCAGCATTGGGCTTGCGCTGGTAATCGGCGAGCAGGCCATTTAATTTGTCCATCTTGTCGCTGTCGGCAAAACCGATTAGCGAGGCGAAACGACCGAGGTTCTCGCCACTGATGATGAGTTCGTGTAGGGCTTGGCAGTCGTATTCTTTGCTGCCGCCTTTGCCGTCAGGTAAAGACTTCAATCCGGCGGGACGACGATTTTTATAAATCGTGGCGATGATGCCAAGACGTTGCAACATGCGTTGCACGGCTTCCAAATTGCCAAGGTCGATTTGCGTTAAGCGAACGCTGATGCCTTTATCTTGCGTACCTTGCACCGAACCATCCGCATCGAACATGCCACGCAATATGCCGCGATAGAAATCGGACGAGGCCTGCTCGATGGCAGGTGTGAAGCGTTTGTTGCCTGGTGTCATGCCCAGTTCTAGTGCCAACGTGCGCAATGCGCCATTGGCTAAACGGAATTCGCCGCGACCTTCAACGGGTTTTTGCCAACCTGTGAAATCGGAACGGTGCGGCATTGAACGAGCGGCTTGTTCGGCAGCAAGCATGACTGCAGCGATACCGGCAGAGGGATGCAGATCACCTCCGTTAGCCACTTTCAAAGCCGCGCTATCCCAAACGCTTAACACGGCTTTGTCGTTCTTGAGTGTGCCATCGCCAATCAACAAGCCGAGCAGATACCCTTCCGCTTCGGTATGTGCGCCACTCCAGGCCGTCAACGCGCGGTGGTCGTTCAATACGATTTGGTCGTCGGCTTTGAGTTCGCCCGCCTTGACCCATTCGGATTCGCGCACGTGGCGGGTTAGCTTTGAAACGCGCAGCACTTGATGGTCTGCGGTGAGGCGCAATGTGTGACCCTCAGTCGTGTTTAAACGCAGGATAGGTTTTGTGCCTGTAAAGAAGAAGCCTTGCGATTCGGTGGCGTAGTGTCTTCCATCCACTATCGCGGTGAAGGGCTTGCCGATCAATTCACTAACTTGGCGCGCGCCTTGTGCTGTCATCACCCATGTATCGGCGGTGACGCACGGGTTGGTGGCCGCTATGACTTCGCAATAGGACAGGTTGTTGTCGCGGTTCATCAGGTCGATGAACAGCACGCCCGGTTCGGCATGGTCGTAGGTGCTCTCGATGATCTGCTTCCACAGGTCGGCGGCGCGCACCTTGCGATAGATCCACAGACCGTCGGCGCGCTGCATCGCACCGGCTTCCTTGAGCGTGGCAGAGGGCGCGGCGGCATGTACCAGTTCGAAGTCCTGATCGGCCTCCACGGCTTGCATCAGCGCGTCGGTCACGCCGACCGAGATGTTGAAGTTGCGCAGGTCGCCCTTGTCCTTGGCACTGATGAATTTCTCGATGTCGGGATGGTCGCAGCGCAACACGCCCATCTGTGCACCGCGCCGCGCACCGGCGGATTCGACCGTCTCGCAGGAACGGTCGAACACGCGCATATAGGAGATCGGTCCGCTGGCGCGCGAGTTGGTGCCTTTGACATGCGCGCCCTCGGGACGGATGGAAGAGAAGTCGTAACCGACCCCGCCGCCGCGCCGCATGGTTTCGGCGGCTTGTTGCAAGGCATCGTAGATACCCGGCTTGCCATCGCTGATACCGGAGATGGCATCGCCCACCGGCTGCACGAAGCAGTTGATCAGCGTCGCCTGTATCTTCAATCCGGCGGCGGAGTTGATGCGTCCGGCGGGCACGAAGCCGTGTTCCTGCGCGAGGAAGAACGCTTCTTCCCAATGGGCGCGCTGCTCGGGCTTCTCGGCTTGCGCCAAGCCGCGTGCCACGCGGCGGCGCACGTCTTGCACCGATGTTTCATCCGCTTCCGCGTATTTTTCCAACAGGACTTCGGTGCTGATCTCTTGTGTCATTGCCATGTTTCCTTCATCTGTGGAGGTCTCAGCCAGGTTCGTGGCGAGCGCGGTAAAGCGTTGCGGTTCGGTCCCGGGCTGTTGCGTATCGTCACTGGCCGTATTGATGGGTTGCCTGGGTGTTCGGTGTCGTCCCGGTGAGGTCAGGGTGTTGGAATGGCTGCGGGTGGATGATGAATCGGAAATACCCATGCTGTCAGACACGATGCGACCTCCCTGGTTGCACGGGACGCCGTGTCCCAAAAAAGCAAAAACAACTATATGTAGTAGCTGCAAATTTTATTTGCACTAATTCTAGGGTGTCGGGGATTTTTTGCAAGAGAAATAATCGCCTGGGTAACGCTTCTCGCGTTGTGAACGGGTGTGGCTGCGTTCGACATGGGTTGACTACTCGTCAACGCAGTGCGCTTTCTTTCGTATCGCGACATGGGCTTCGCGGCGCAGGGCTTTTTCGGTCTTGCTGTGCGCGCCGGATTTCTTGAACAGCACCAACGCGACCAGCGGGTTTCTGGGTATGGAAACGCGTTTTTGTTTAGCGCGCTTCATGGTCCAGTTGGCCGTCTATCAGGCGCATGCAACTCGGCATGCGTGAGGCGAGTTCGAGGTCGTGGGTGACGACAATAAAGCTGGTGTGCAGTTGTTCGTTGAGCTGTTGCATCAGGTCGAACAGGGATTGCGCGCTGTTGCGATCGAGATTGCCGGTTGGCTCGTCGGCCAGCACGCAGGCGGGTGCGGTGACCAGGGCTCGTGCCACGGCGACGCGCTGGCGTTCGCCGCCCGACAGCTCGGCGGGCTGGTGGTGCAGGCGGTGTGCCAGACCCACTTGTTCCAGCATGGCAGCCGCGCGCGGCCCGGCTTCGGCGGATCTCATGCCGCGTATCCGCAGCGGCATGGCGACGTTTTCCAGCGCGGTGAATTCCGGCAACAGGTGGTGAAACTGATAGATGAAACCCAGTGACCGGTTGCGCACTTCGCCGCGCTGTGCCTCGTTCATCGCCTGCACGTCCTGTCCCAGGATATGCACGCTGCCGCTGCTCGCTTTGTCCAGTCCGCCCAACAGGTGCAGCAGCGTACTTTTCCCCGAACCGGACGCGCCCACGATGGCGAGTCGTTCGCCGCGCCGCACCTCGAGATTGACGTTCTTGAGCACAGGGACTTGCTGTTTGCCCAGCGTGAAGGTCTTGTTCAAATCGCGGCAGGAAATGATGGTGTCTTGATTTTCCGTTCGTGGTGAGCTTGTCGAACCATGAGCGGAAAATCGTCCTTCGACAGGCTCAGGACGAACGGTTTGGTTATTCATAACGCAGTGCCTCCGCCGGTTGGGTCTGCGCGGCCCGATAACTGGGATACAAGGTGGCGAGCAAACTGATGAGGAAGGAGATGCCCGTCACCAGCAACACTTCGTGATAGCGCAGATCGGAGGGCAGCTCGCTGATGTAGTACACGTCTTTGGCGAGGAACTGCACGCCGAACAGATGCTCGATGAAGGGCACGACCACGTCGAGATTCAATGCCAGCGCGATCCCACCGATACCGCCCAGCAAGGTACCGATCAGGCCGATCACCACGCCCTGCACGATGAAGATTTTCATGATGCTGCGCGGCGATGCGCCCAGCGTGCGCAGGATGGCGATGTCGGCCTGCTTGTCGGTGACGGCCATCACCAGCGTGGAAACAATGTTGAATGCCGCGACCGCGACGATCAGCGACAGGATGATGAACATCATCTTCTTTTCCGTCTGTACCGCGCGGAAATAATTGCTGTTCTGGTGCGTCCAATCGTTGGCATACAGATCCGGCGGCAGCTGCTGTTGCAGCTCGCGTGCCACGCGCGGTGCCGCGTCGATGTCGCGCAATTTGGTGCTGATGCCGGTCACCGCATCGCCCAGTTGGAACAGTTTCTGTGCATCGTTAATGTTGATCAGTGCCAGCGTGTTGTCGTAGGGAGCCATGCCGATCTCGAAGATGCCCACCACGCGGAACTGTTTGAGGCGCGGCACCATCCCGGCGGGCGTGATCGAACCCTGCGGCGCGATGAGCATGACTTTGTCACTGATACGCGCACCCAGTGCGCGCGCCAGATCGGAGCCCAGCACGATGCCGAATTCCGTGCTGCGCAGATCGGCAAGCGAACCGGATTTTATTTTGTTGGGCAGGTCGGTGATGGCCGTTTCCAGCGCGGGATCGATGCCGCGTACCATCACGCCTTGCACGCTCTGCCCGAACGACAGCATGCCTTGCCCGGCGACATATGGCGCGCTGGCTTGTATCTGCGGTTGGCGCGCGATGTGTGCCAAAACCGTCTGCCAGTCATTCATCCGCCCGCCGTCGGCGACCACTTCCAATTGCGGTGTCGCGCCCAGCATGCGATCGCGTATCTCTTTCTGGAAGCCGTTCATCACCGACAGCACCACGATCAGAGCCATCACGCCCAACGCCATGCCCAGCATGGAGATCAGCGAGATGAAGGAGATGAAGTGGTTGCGCCGCTTGGCGCGCGTGTAGCGCAGGCCGATGAAGAGTTCGTAGGGTTGCAAGATGGTTGGGCGTCGAATTAAACGGGCACAAGTGTGCCACAAAGCGTCACCCTCATGGAGGGAAACTGTTGACAGGGAAACTGTTGGCGAGTCGAACATGAAAACCCGGCGGAAAATATCCATGCGACCGGCTATAGGTCAATTTTTATCAGGTATACTTTTTGCGGCATACATCGCTTGCTAATTATCTGTCTATCCAAACGGGGAGTTTGACATGAACACTTTCGAACAGAATCGGCGTCGACTTTTACTCGCAACGGCAGCAGCGGTCCCGCTGGCATTGTTTGGTAACAGGACGTTTGCGCAAACGGCCAGCACGCTGAAAATCTCCCACCAGTTTCCCGGCGGCACGCTGACCACCGGTGACTTCCGTGACCGCTTGTGCCGTAAATTTGCCGCCGAAGTGGAAAGGCGTACCCAGGGCGCGCTCAAGTTCGAGGTGTATGCCGGTTCTTCGCTGATGAAGACCAACGCCCAATTCTCATCCATGCGCAAAGGCGCGCTGGACCTTAGTCTGGTGCCGCTCTCCTACGCCGGTGGCGAAGTGCCTGAAACGAACATCGGCCTGATGCCGGGGCTGGTGCCATCATATGCCCAGGGTGCTGCATGGAAAAATGCCGAGGTGGGCCGCTTGCTCACCCAGGTGCTGAACGAAAAAGGCATCGTCGTGGTGAGCTGGATCTGGCAGGCGGGCGGCATCGCCAGCCGCACCACACCGCTGGTGTCTCCCGAAGATGCCAAGGGTATGAAGGTGCGCGGCGGCAGCCGCGAGATGGACATGGTGCTCAAGGAGGCGGGCGCGTCCGTGATTACGCTGCCTTCCAACGATATCTATGCGGCGATGCAGACCGGTGCCATGGATGCCGCGATGACCTCGTCCACCAGCCTCATCTCGTTCCGTCTTGAAGAAGTATCCAAATACCTGACCAGCGGGCGGGGAAAATCCTACTGGTTCATGCTCGAACCGCTGATGATGTCCAAAGCGATCTTCGATCAGTTACCCAGGGCGCAGCAGGATGTCATCATGGCGGTAGGCGAGGAGATGGAGAAGTTCGCGATAGAAGGTGCCAAGGCGGACGACCAGGCCGTGGCGGATATCTATGCCAAGTCCGGTGCCAAGGTCTACGACCTGGATGAGGCGATGGTCAAACGCTGGCAGGCAATCGCGCGCGTCACCGCATGGAAGGATTTTGCGGGCAAGAGCGAGAGCTGCGCCAAACTACTCAAGGCCGCCGAGAAGTTCGCATGAGTCACGGCTTAAACCCCGTGTCATCGCAAGCGAAAAATACGGGTGCATGGGCCTGGCTGTCCTGCGTAATCGGCGCGATCAATCGCTGGGTCATGCACCTCGGCATGCTGGCTCTGCTGGCGGCCGCGCTGATCCTTACCTACAGCGTGTTCTCCCGATACTTTTTCAGGGCTTCGTCCGACTGGCAGGATGAGGCCGCGATATTCTGTCTGGTGGGCGCGACTTTTTTGTGCGGGGCATCTGTGCAGTCGTGTCGCGGGCATATCGGCATCGAGGCATTGGCGGGTGTGTTGCCCGCCTGGGTCAACCGTGCCCGCTTGTTGGTCATCGATATTTGTTCCGCCACGTTCTGTACTTTTTTCGCCTGGAAATCCTGGACGCTCTGGCATGAGGCGTGGGCCGAAGGCCAGACCACCTCGTCGTCGTGGGCTCCGCCGTTATGGATACCGTACTTCCTGATGGCGGCGGGCATCACACTGCTCGCGCTGCAAATCGTTTTGCAAGTCGCAGCGCAGATCCGGCCTGTCAGGATCGCCAAATGAGCCTGCTCGCCATCGGCCTGTTGTTCGGCGGCGCGACGCTGACCATGTTGTTCTCCGGTATGCCGATCGCCTTTGCCCTGGGGGGAGTCGCGGTGACCTTCATGTATTTCTTCATGCCTGCGGCCTCGCTCGATACCGTCACGCAGAACGTCTATGAAGAGCTGGCGAGCATCACGCTGTTGTCGATCCCGCTGTTCATCCTGAAGGGGGCGGCCATCGGCAAGACACCGGCCGGTCGGGACCTGTATGCGGCGATGCACGCGTGGATGAACCGTATCCCGGGCGGACTGGGTATCGCCAATGTGTTTGCCTGCGCGCTGTTCGCGGCGATGGCCGGGTCCAGCCCCGCGACGTGTTCGGCGATCGGCAGCGCGGGCATCCCGGAG
>JABEVG010000123.1 GCA_013044075.1 Gallionella sp. | reverse complement strand
GCATTGCGACTTCAAACGGCTCATTCTCTTTTACACGTACTGTTGTCATGAACAAACTACCTTCTACCAAAAAATTGAGGGCGCGATTCTAGCAAAAGCCCTGCCGCGCCACAACCAATATTTATTCCACCGTTATCCGGGCGAATTTTCGTTTGCCCACCTGTGCTACGACCACCCGCCCTACCTTAACCACATCAGCCTTGTCGTTTACGCGCTCGCCATCCAATTTGACCGCGCCTGCCTGGATCATGCGCATCGCTTCGGAGGTGCTGTCCACCAGCCCCGCCTGTTTCAGTAATTGCGGCACCACGATACACCCGCCCGTTGCGGTGACCCTGCACTCCGGCATATCGTCCGGCAACACCCCCTTCTGGAAGCGCGTCTCGAATTCCACCAGTGCGGCGACGGCGGCTTGCTGAGAATGAAATCGCGCGACGATCTCCTGAGCCAGCGCGACTTTGATGTCACGCGGATTGCGTCCGCCCTCGACATCGGTGCGCCAACCCGCAATTTCACTCAGGCTGCGGAAAGACAGCAATTCCAGGTAACGCCACATCAATGTATCGGAGATAGACATCAGCTTGCCGAACATTTCTTGTGGTGTGTCAGTGATCCCTACATAGTTACCCAGCGACTTGGACATCTTGTTAACGCCGTCCAAACCTTCCAGCAACGGCATGGTCAACACGCATTGCGGCTCCTGACCGAAATGTTTTTGCAACTCGCGTCCCATCAGCAAGTTGAACTTTTGATCTGTACCACCGAGCTCGATGTCAGCCTTCAGCGCGACCGAGTCATAACCCTGCACCAACGGATAGATGAATTCATGGATGGCAATCGGTTGATTACTCTTGTAACGTTTGGAGAAATCATCGCGCTCCAACATCTGCGCCACTGTATGCGTAGCCGCCAGTCTGATCAAATCAACCGCGCTGAACTTATCCATCCAGGTCGAGTTGAACACAACTTCGGTCTTGTCCGGATCAAGCACCTTGAACACCTGGTCGCGATAACTTTGCGCATTAGCCAGAACCTGCTCGCGCGACAAGGGCGGGCGGGTGGTGTTTTTGCCCGTAGGGTCGCCTATCATGCCGGTGAAATCGCCGATCAAGAACAGCGCGTGATGACCGAGATCCTGCAACTGACGCATCTTATTCAGTAACACGGTATGTCCCAGATGCAAATCTGGTGCGGTGGGGTCGAAACCCGCCTTGATACGCAACGGGCGCGCTTGCGCCAGTTTCTTCACCAGCTCGGCTTCTATAAGTAACTCATCGGCTCCACGCTTGATGGTGGCCAGGGCTGCTTGTTGTGACATTCCACTCATTATTTTCAAATTTAAAATTTAAGGTCCGCTAATAATTGCCGTTCATCCAGAAAATGACACCGCCCATCGGGGGCACATCGCCATTCAAAAGTTAGCCCTGCCGCACATCTGCCAGGTTTTGAAGGACGAAGACTTTCTGTTAGAGTGCGCACCTATTCAAAAACGTGGTACGTCGTCAAAGCAATGAACGGCAGCCCGAGGAGGCGCGAATGTTAACCCAAAACTTACTGAACCCAGAACGCAAAATGAAATTGCGCTGGTTTGTCACCTTATCCACCATGCCTTTGTTAGGTGTCGTGACCGCGTTCGGCCTGGTACCACAAAGTGAAATCAGCTTGGCTAACACCCAAATTTCCGTGCAGGAGATCCCGCTCGCGATCTCTCCCAGCACAACGACCGCAGCCAGTTTCTGGCGCAACGAACGCGTACAGCGCGGCGATACTGTTGCCGAGTTGTTGCGTCGCTTGAACATAGATGATGCAGTCGCGAGTAATTATCTGCGCAGTGCGGCCGAAGCCGAATCGTTCCGCAAACTTGCGGTGGGCAAGGAAGTTCAAGCCGAAACAGCCAGCACGAACAATTTGATCTCTTTGCGCTATCTTAATGACAACGGTGCTCAGGTCGTTATTGCAAGGCAAGGTGCGGGATTCACACTGAAGATTCTGCCCGCCCAATTGGAAAAGCGCTTGTTCGTACGCACGGGCGAAATCAAAACCAGTTTGTATGCCGCTACAGATGCCGCCGGCATGCCGGAATCAGCAGCCAACCAATTGACCGAATTATTCAGTGGCGATATCGATTTCCACCATGATTTGAGACGCGGCGACAAATTTACCGTCGTCTATGAAATGAGCTACAGCAACGGCGCGCTGGTGCGTGCCGGACGCATACAGGCTGCCGAATTCGTCAATCAAGGTCACGCTTACCGCGCCGTGTATTTCCAAAGCGATGCTGATCATGGCGATTACTACACCCCTGAGGGTAAGAGCGTGCGCAAAGCTTTCTTGCGCTCACCCATTGAGTTTTCGCGTGTGAGCTCGGGTTTCAGTTCGTCACGCTTTCACCCTGTGCTGAACAAATGGCGTGCCCACAAAGGAGTGGATTTTGCCGCGCCCACTGGCACCAAAGTAAAGGTCACCGCAGATGGCGTGGTAGCTCTCGTCGGCAAACAAAACGGCTATGGCAACGTGATCATGGTCAACCACCAAAGCCGTTACACCACGGTTTATGGCCACTTGTCGCGTTATGCCCAGGGTCTGCACAAGGGTCAACACGTCGCCCAAGGCGAGGTAATCGGTTACGTCGGCATGACCGGCTTGGCTACCGGACCCCATTTGCACTATGAATTCAGGGTCGGTGGCGAGCAACATGACCCGTTGCGGGTCGCGCTACCCGATGCAAAACCCATCGGTCCGGCTCAAGTCGCCGCATTCAAACCTGTGGCAGATAACTTCCTGACCCGTCTGGAGTTGTTGCGCAACACCAATCTGGCCAAACTAGATTGATTGTTTAGTGCAACAGCTTTACATAGGCCTGATGTCTGGAACCAGCTTGGACGGCATTGATGCCGTCCTTGTTGATTTTGGCAAGGACGAACCCGCCCTGCTGGCACGGCACTACCTCCCATTCGATGCGCCGCTGATATCCGAACTACTGGCACTACACAGTCCATCCGGCAACGAATTACACCGCACACAAATTGTCGGCAACGAGCTGGCACGCCTGTACGCGCTGAGCATCGCATCTGTGTTGCGGCAGACAGGCATCCACGCAAACCGGATCCGCGCGATAGGCTGCCATGGACAAACGATCCGTCACTGCCCGGAGTACGGTTACACTTTGCAAATTGGCAATGCCGCCCTGCTCGCGGAGCTGAGCGGCATAAGCGTGGTCAGTGATTTCCGCAGTCGCGACATCGCGGCTGGCGGGCAGGGCGCGCCCTTGGTTCCGGCGTTCCACGACCGCGTGTTGCGCCACCCGAACATCCATCGCGTCATCGTCAACATCGGCGGAATCAGCAATGTGACCAACCTGTCGCCTCATCTTGCCACCTCCGGTTTCGATTGCGGTCCGGGCAACTTGCTGATGGATGCATGGTGCAAACAGCATAGTGGAGAGTCTTACGACGAAAACGGTGCGTGGGCAGCGACAGGCGAAGTGTTGCCTGACCTTCTGGGTCGTATGCGGGCGGAACCGTTCTTCGCGGCGACACCGCCCAAAAGCAGCGGAAGAGACTTGTTCAACATGAATTGGTTGAACACCAAATTGCGGGGCGATGAACGCGCGGAAGACGTGCAAGCGACCTTACTGGAACTGAGCTGCACCAGCATCGCCCGAGACATCGGACGATATTGCGGCGGAGCACAGCAAATCTATCTCTGCGGAGGTGGAGCGCATAACCAAACATTGCGCCATCGCTTAATTCAGCTGTTGCCCGGTAGCACAGTACAAACCACGGATGCACTTGGTGTGGATGGTGACTATCTCGAAGCAATCGCCTTTGCATGGTTAGCTCAACAGACTCTGGAAGGCAAAACGGGCAATCTGCCACTGGTCACGGGTGCGCAACATCCGTGTGTCCTGGGCGCGATCCACAGCGCATAAAAAACGGGGCATATTGCCCCGTTTTTTATGCGCAAACTTCGCGAATCAAACCGAGAACGACGAACCGCAACCGCAAGTGGTGGTAGCGTTAGGATTCTTGATGACGAACTGCGAACCTTCCAGCCCTTCCTGATAATCGATTTCCGCACCCACCAGATATTGGAAGCTCATAGGGTCGATCAGCAACTGCACACCGTTCTTATCCAGTACGGTATCGTCCTCGTTGGTCACTTCGTCAAAAGTGAAGCCGTATTGAAATCCAGAACACCCCCCGCCACTGACAAACACGCGCAGCTTAAGGTCGCTGTTACCCTCTTCGGAGATCAGCTCTTTTACTTTATTGGCAGCATTGTCGGTAAACACCAGAGGATCTTGCACTTCAGTCATTGCATTCATGTTTTACTCCTTAAAAAATTATTCCGCTTTACCCGTTTTCAGCGCGACTACTTTACCCTGGTCAACCGAGACAGCATGCAGCAAACGCCCATCGACTATCGCCCCCAGTTGAATCTCTATCGTATGGTAGCTCACATCACCGGTCACTTTGGACTTGCTTTGCAACTCCAGATACTCGCTCGCCGACACCGCACCGTTGATTACGCCATTGACCACCAGGTGCGTGACATTCACATTGCCGTTGATTTGTGCCAACTCGCTCAACACCAAGGTGCTGGGCTTGCCGGAAGTGGCGACCACATTGCCGTTCACGTGCCCATCGATGCGCATTCCACCGCTAAAATTCAGATCGCCTTCGATAACAGTACCTGCACCGATTAAAGAATCGATACGATTTTGCGGCTTACTGTGCTTTTTGCTAAACATCCGCGACTCCTTTAACGCTTCAGGTCGGTGAGACGGTCTGTCTCGCCTTTGGTTCGTGGGCATCGGACTCAAACACCCGAACCTGCACACTTTCCAACTGCGCGGCCGGTGGCAGATGCAGTGCCTGTTCGACGCGCTGATAATACTTGAAATTCAGCTTGAATTGGTCATCTCCCTCCCCGCTTCCGGGGAATAACCGGTTCGTTCTCTGTCCGTTCTCCATCAATGTAGCGACCAATTGATAGGAACCCACAAACTGTTTGGCGCGCTGTCCGCTTTGTACCAGCAACATCCGCACGCGATACTCCCCAGGCATTGAGTCATGCTCCAGTTTTAAGCGATGAATACCCAACTCACCTTCTTTGCCGCGCGATTCGGTGAGGTTTTGAAAAAATGCGAGGTCCTCTTGCAAATGCGCATTCTCATCATTCAATGTCTTAAGCTGTCTGGTGGTTTCCTGACTGCTCGCCTGATCGATCTGTATCTGTTGCTCATACTGCGCAATCTTGCTATTGAGCGTGGCATTTTCCTGGCTCAACGAGATTACTTGCGTATGCAATTTTTCCAACTCCTGCTGTGCCTGACCACGGTGAAAACCGGCGAATTCCAAGCCGCTGTCGTACGCCCACCATGCCATACCAATCGCGCCCAGCACGAAGGGTACATAGATGCTCCAGCGCACATACCAGGCCACGTGCGGACGCACCGACAACTGCGTGGCATCGATACTGAATTTACGCTTGAGTTTGCGAAAACTCATGGCAACAGCGGCACGATATTCAGTGCGGTGGTCTCAGGCAGCCCGAACATGATATTCATGTTCTGCACCGCTTGCCCCGCCGCACCCTTGACCAAATTATCGATCACCGACAGCACCACCACGGTGTCGCCGCCCTGGGGTCGGTGTACCGCGATACGGCAACGATTCGAACCGCGCACCGAGCGCGTTTCAGGCAGACTGCCGGCAGGCATCACGTCGACAAACGGCTCGTGCTGATAACGCTCTTCAAACAAAGCCTGCAAATCAATCTCGCGCGTTAGCTTGCCATACAAAGTGGCGTGAATACCGCGTATCAACGGGGTCAGATGCGGCACGAAGGTCAGCCCGACTTCACTATTTTTGACCCGCGCCAGCCCTTGTTTGATCTCCGGCAAATGGCGATGTCCCGCCACCCCATAGGCCTTGAAATTATCACCCGCCTCGGCGAACAAGGAACTGATCTCTGCCTTGCGACCCGCACCGGAGACACCCGATTTTGCATCGGCAATCAGACTGTCCGTTGCGATCACACCCGCTTCCAGCAAAGGAATGAAGCCCAGTTGTACCGCCGTCGGATAACAACCCGGATTGGCAACCAAGCGGGCGACTTTGATCTGCGCGCGATTCACCTCCGGCAATCCATACACCGCCTCGGCGACCAGATCCGGGCAGGCGTGGTTCATGCCATACCATTTTTCCCAAGTGGCAATATCTTGCAAACGAAAATCTGCGGCGAGATCGATCACTTTGACACCGGCATCCAGCAATGCGCGAACTTGCCGCATGGCGATCCCATTTGGCGTGGCGAAGAACACCACATCACATTGTTCCAGACACGCGTGATCGGGATGAGAAAATTCCAGTCCGACAAAACCGCGCAAGCTGGGGAACATCTGGCTCACCGGCATGCCCGCATCGGCGCGCGAGGTAATCACTTGCAAAGAAACTTGCGGATGCGCAGCCAACAGACGCAACAACTCCACGCCGGTATAACCTGTCCCTCCCACGATGCCGACTTTGATCATCACTCTCTTCCCCATCCCGGATATGGCCAAACTCTCACGGAGTCGGCCTATAAAAAACGTTGCGCATGATACAGCAAATCCCCAATGCAAAAGCCGCCCGAAGGCGGCCTTTGCATACATCCAGCGCGATTAACGCTTGGAGAACTGTTTCCTGCGACGTGCTTTACGCAGACCGACCTTCTTACGTTCGACCTCACGCGCATCGCGAGTCACCAAACCGGCTGCCTTCAAGACCGGCTTCAAGTCCGCGTTGTAGTCGATCAGCGCACGAGTGATACCGTGACGCACCGCACCAGCCTGGCCGGACTCGCCGCCCCCTTCAACGTTAACCATGATGTCAAACTTGCCCATCATCTCGGTCAACACCAAAGGTTGGCGAACAACCATGCGGCCTGTTTCGCGTGAAAAGAACACGTCGACCGGCTTGTCGTTCACGACGATATCGCCTTTACCCGCTTTAATGAACACACGAGCCACCGCGCTTTTGCGACGACCCGTACCGTAGTTATAAGTCACGCTCATGATTACGCTTTCAACAAGTTAACGAGTTTAGGTTGCTGCGCTTCGTGTGGATGCGCGGCACCGGCATACACCTTCATTTTGCGCAACATCGCATAGCCCAACGGGCCTTTTGGCAACATACCTTTAACGGCTTTTTCCAAAACGCGGCTGGGATGACGGCCTTGCATCTTGGTGAAGTTGGTCGTGTACAGGCCGCCCGGATAACCGGTATGGCGGTGGTACAGCTTGGCTTCAGCCTTGTTGCCGGTCACGCGCAGCTTGTCTGCATTGACCACCACGACGAAATCGCCAGTGTCCACGTGCGGTGTGTAGATCGCTTTATGCTTGCCGCGCAAACGGGAGGCGATTTGTGCGGCCAAACGGCCCAGCACTTGGTCGGCTGCGTCAACCAGAAGCCAGTCGTGCTGGACTTCCTGGGCTTTAGCGGAAAATGTTTTCATAGCCACAATTCCTAAAAATTCTATAAGTAAACCTCGAAGGGCGCGCATTCTATTGCAGCCACACCGAGCCTGTCAAACGCTTTTTGGCTTTAGTTCATGTGCCACCGCCAATCCCACCCATCTATGCTCGCCAAATCCGCTACCATGCGCGTCATTCCCAATTTTCCAGCGCGCTCCTTATCCATCATCCATGTCCTGGTTAGCCACCAACTTCATCTCCGCCTTTTTGCTGCCCCCGCTGTGTTTCTTGCTCTTGCTCGGACTGGGTATCGTGTATTTTCATCGCCGCCCCAAGGTCGCGCGCTTTATTCTGATCGCGCTGTTCGGCTTGCTCTACCTGGGTTCAACGCCCTATTGCACGGATGCGGCCCTGCATCTCCTCGAAGGACGCAACGCTGCGCTGCACCCTCCCTACGCGCAGGTCGATGCCATCGTGATACTCGGGGGCGGCAGTAACTTTGATGCGCCGGAATATGAGGGCCGCGACACGGTCAGTTATATGACCCTGCAACGGATACGCTACGGTGCCAGCCTGCAACGCGCGACCGGTGAACCCATTCTGGTCAGCGGCGGCAAACCTCTAGGCGGCAAGCGGGGCGAGGCCGTGCAGATGCGCGATGTGCTGGAACAAGAATTCCATGTCCCGGTGCGCTGGGTGGAAGACGACTCCAACAACACTTTCGAGAACGCGCGCAACTCCTACCAAATGCTGCATGCCCAAGGCATACAGCGCATCTACCTGGTCACCCATTCCTGGCACATGCCGCGCGCCGTGCGTGCCTTCGAGGACGCAGGCTTCAAGGTGATTGCCGCCCCTACCGCATTCACCACCGGCGAACACCTCGGTCCGATGGCCTTCCTCCCGCGCGCCGAATCGTTGCGCGACAGCAAAATTTTTATGCACGAGTTAATCGGCCTGCTCTGGTATCGAATAAAATCCGCGACAAACTGACCAACCAAACCAAAGGAAAATCATGAAAGCACGCGTTAAATGGGTAGAACAAGTCGCCTTCCTGGGTGAGACCGAAAGCAACCACGCGGTATTGATGGATGGGGCACCGGCAGGAGGCGGACGCAACCTCGGTCCGCGTCCCATGGAAATGTTACTCATAGGCGCGGGCGGCTGCACCAGCTATGACGTGATCACCATTCTGAAGAAAAGCCGCCAGGCAGTGACCGATTGCTATGTTGAACTGACCGCCGAACGCGCAGAGACCGACCCCAAGGTCTTCACCACCATACATATGCATTTCGTCGTCACGGGCCGCGACATCAAACCCGAAGTCGTCGAGAAAGCCATCAAACTATCGGCGGAAAAGTACTGCTCTGCCACCATCATGCTGGGGGCGACCGCTGCGGTGACCCATGATTTTGAAGTGGTACAGGAGGCGGGGAACGGGAAGTCGTAAGTGGGAAGTTGGATCGCGGCGGCTTGCCCACTCACCACTCATCAATTGCCGAGTATTAGACCCAGTAAACCGTATTCGTCATCAGCTTGCCATTGAGTTGCATCGCCCATTGCACGGGTTGCGGCAGCGGTGTGCCGCCCAGCTCCACCGCCATATCGGCGTGTGCGGTTTCATCGACATACATTTGCGCGACGATGGCCCGACTTTTTTCGTCTTGTGCGGGCAGCTTGTCCAGATGACTTTGCAGATGCTGCCCGACCTGGCGTTCCGTTTCGGCCAGAAAACCCAGATTCCATTTGTCGCCCAGCAAACCCGCCATCGCCCCCATCGCCAGAGCACCGCTGTACCAAAGCGGATTAAACACGCTCAGATGCCCGCCTAACTCATGCACGCGATGCGCCGTCCATGCCAGATGCTCGGTCTCTTCCTGGGCCGCCTGTAGCAGCTTCTGCTGCACCGCCGGATCGCGCGCGGTGAGTGCCTGCCCCTGATACAAAGCCTGCGCGCAAATCTCGCCGGTATGGTTCACCCGCATCAACGCCGCCGCATGTTTTTTTTCGGACTCGGCCAAAGGCGAATCGAGCAATTGCGCGTCAGGGTAGGGGCGCACACTATGAGCCTGACTGAACAAGGTACGCAGGCCTTTATCGAACTCGACGATCAAACGATCCACATTAAACATCATCCCTCCCCAACCATCGCTCATTGACGGGACGACCCGTCCTCGCCCCAAAAAGTTGCGACATCATGCCCGATTAGCTAACCGGATGGAACCCGGCCAACGGATTCCGTCAGGGAGCTGAGGCCATCTGAGCCGAGTCCCATCCCCCGCCCAGTGCCCGAATCAG
>JABEVG010000122.1 GCA_013044075.1 Gallionella sp. | reverse complement strand
GCGCGTGTTGCGTCCACACCGCTTGCGGCAGCGCATTCAACCATTCCAGTATCGTCATCGTGAATCCCATGACGATATGCGCCAGCCATAGCGGCGCATCCCAGGGCAACACCGCGCCGAGCAAAGCGAGTGGTACGACAACCAGACTCACCAGCGGAATGGCGACAGCGTTGGCGACGGGCGAGACGATGGAGACTTGCTGGAATAGTGCCAGCAACATGGGGACGAGACCGATGGTCATCGCCCATTGCACGACGGCGTATTCCTTGAACCAATGACTGCGTGCTACGCGGTGTGCGGTCACGTACAGAATCAATGCCACCGCGCCGAATGACAGCCAGAAGCCTGGCGAAAGTACCGCCCACGGGTCGGGTATCAGCACGCCGAGCAGGGCGATGGACAGGATTTGTCCGAGCGAAAAATTCCGCTTCAACCACAACGCGGCGGCGACCGCGCCGACCATGTACACGGTGCGTTGCGCGGGTACGCCATAGCCGGACAGCAGCGCGTAGGCCAGTGCCACCAGCAGGGCAACCAGTGCGGCGGCACGGCGCGCCGGCAACCATAAAGTCAATCGCACACTGCGCCGCCACAGCCAGTAGGTGAGCGCGAATCCGATGCTGGCGAGCATGGTGATGTGCAGGCCGGAGATCGACATCAGATGGTTGACACCGGTGCGCGTGAACACCTGCCACTGGCTTTGCGGGATGCTGCTCTGGTCGCCGATGGCGAGCGCGCTCAACACGCCGACATAAGGCGCGTCCGCCAGCGTCATGTTGAATTTGTCGCGCACCGTTTCCCGCCAGTGCTCGATGTGGTACATCAGCCCGGAGGCGCGGGCATCAATGCGATGGTTATCGCCTTTGGCCTGCACATAGCCGACTGCGCGCACGTTGTTCTCCAGTGCCCATATCTCGAAATCAAAACCATGCGGATTGCTGCTGCCGTGGGGTTGCTTGAGGCGCAGCGTGAGTTGCCAGCGTTCGCCTGCCCGAAGTTCGAGCGGTTCGTGCTGCGGGTCAGAATAAGTACTCAAATAAACATGCGGCGGCACATGCGCTTGCGGTGTCAGTGTCTTTTCGACATCGAAGGCGAAGCGCAGTCCGCGTTCACTGCTGCGCGGTAACTCGGCGACCACGCCGACCACCTCGATGTCGCGTCCCTGCCAGTCGTCCGCAAGACCGCTGGACAGGCGTTGCTGGGCCTGCCATGCCGCGTGGTAAAAGCCCAGGCCGCAGGCGCAGGTTGCGATGAGAAGGAGGTGCAAAACGTGCGCAATCAGATTTGCGCCGACACGCGAATGTCCGGTGATGATAAGCAAGGATACAGGCAGGATCAGCAGCCACACCCGGCCAAGATCCGGCAGCGCGGCCTGCTGTTGCAACAGCCACACACCGAACGTGAAGGACAGGGTGAAGAGAACCATGCGCCTAGAGTAACCCGCGATTAGAATGCCGTCATGCGCAAATGGATACAAACATGGATGCCCGACCACGAGACGATAAGAAACTACCGCTGGCTGAGGCCGTTCGCCCATCTCCTGCAACACCATAATCTGTGGCATCTGCACCGTCGTTCCGTGGCGGGAGGCGTGGCGGTGGGGATGTTCTGCGGCCTCGTTCCCGGACCGTTGCAGATGCTTTCCGCCGCACTGCTGGCGGTGCTGCTGCGCGTCAATCTGCCGGTCGCCTTGTTCACCACGCTGTACACCAATCCCTTCACCATCCTGCCTTTGTATGTGCTGGCCTACGAGCTGGGCTGCCGGGTCAGCGGCGTGCCGCCCACCGCCGTGCTGACCCTGCCGGAGCTGCATTGGCACAGCTGGTTGCGCGAATCGTGGCAGTGGCTGGAAGCGTTGGGCAAACCGTTCATCATCGGGTTGCCCCTGCTTGCCGTGATACTCGCGGTGGTCGGATACATCGTCGTGCGTGTGCTGTGGCGCGTGGCTGTGATCCTGCGCTGGCGCGCCAGAAAACGGCCAAAATCATCCTGATGTTTGCCCTTACAATAGCGGCCCCATGATCGCCTACCTCATCCGCCGCATCCTCTATGCCGTGCCCATCCTGATCGGGGTGAACCTGCTCACCTTCGCGCTGTTCTTCGTGGTGAATACGCCCGACGACATGGCGCGCATGCAGCTGGGCATCAAGCGCGTGACACCTGAGGCAATCGAACAATGGAAGCGGCAGCACGGCTACGACAAGCCGCTGCTGCTGAACACTGCGGCCAGTGGCGCGGATCAATTCACCGACACGATCTTCTGGCAAAAATCCGCCAGCATGTTCGTGTTCGATTTCGGCTATTCGGATGACGGGCGCAGCATCGGCCGCGAGATTGCGACGCGCATGGGCCCCAGCCTGGCGATCGCGTTGCCGACTTTTATCATCGGTCTGTGCGTCTATGTCAGCTTCGCGTTGCTGATGACCCTGTTTCGCGGCACGGCACTGGATATCGCGGGCGTGGCCTGGTGCGTGGTACTGATGTCCATCTCCGGCTTGTTCTACATCATCGGCGGACAGTTTCTCGTGGGTAAACTGTGGCATCTGGTGCCCATCTCCGGTTACGCGGGCGGGACGGACAGTTTCAGGTTCGTGGTGCTGCCCATCGTTATCGGTGTGGTCGGTGGCATCGGTTCCAGCAGCCGCTGGTATCGCACCATTTTCATCGAGGAGATCGGCAAGGATTATGTGCGCACCGCGCGTGCCAAGGGGCTGTCCGAGCCGCGCGTGCTGTTCACACACGTGCTCAAGAACGCGATGATCCCGATACTGACCGGCGTGGTGGTGGTCATCCCGCTGCTGTTCATGGGCAGCCTGCTGACCGAGTCGTTCTTCGGTATTCCCGGCTTGGGCAGCTACACCATCGATGCCATCAATTCGCAGGATTTTTCCGTGGTGCGCGCGATGGTCTTCCTGGGTTCGGTGCTGTACATCGTCGGGCTGATATTGACGGATATCTCGTATACCGTTGTCGATCCACGGGTGCGGCTCGCATGAATTTCATGCCCGTCATTCTGTGGAGCGACGCGCTGGTGTTTCTGCTCATCGCCGCGTGTAGTGTCGGAGCTTGGCACATACGGACGCGCGAGTACTTGTTGCTGCCTTGGCGGCGCGTGGCGCGTAGTCGTGTGGCGATGGTGTCGTTGCTGGTGTTGTCACTATTCCTGATCATCGGGCTGCTGGATACCTTGCATTATCGTGTCGTGTTGCCGCAAGCGAATGGCGTCGAGAAGGTGTATTCACCCGAAGTGTTGAGCGTGTTCGACAAGCTGGTCACGCCGTTGCGCACGCAGCACGAGAAGACCTATTCCGCGCCGTTCGCCATCACGCTATTCGCTAAAGAGAGTGTCACCGATGCGGGCGGTCATGTGCTGCGCGAGTATCCGCGCCTGCAATACGGCGGCGCGCATCTGCGCGATGAATCACAGCGTGCTGCCGATGTGCTCAGACGCGCTGCCTTGGGCGCGCTGGCGGGAATGTTGATAGGGGCTTTGGCTTGTGTAGGGTGGGCATATTTGCCCACGCGCAAGAGCATCGTGAATAACGGCGGGCATCGTTGCACACTCTACGCAGTCTGGCGCGCCGAGACGATCTCCTTGTTGATCATCGCCGTGCTCATCGGTACTTTCGCCAATCTCGCCACGGTGTATCACGTGCTGGGTACGGACAAGGTCGGGCAGGACGTGTTGTATCTGTCGCTCAAAAGCATCCGCACCGGGCTCATCATCGGTACGGTCACGACGCTGGTGACGCTGCCGCTGGCTTTGTTCCTGGGCGTGGCCGCCGGATATTTTCGCGGTTGGATAGACGATGTCATCCAGTATGTTTACACCGTGCTGAGTTCCATTCCCAGCGTGCTGTTGATCGCGGCGGCGGTGCTGATGATGCAGGTGACGATAGACACGCATCCGCAATGGTTCGATACCGCCGCCTCGCGCGCCGATCTGAGGCTGGTGTTCCTGTGCCTGATCCTGGGTATGACCAGTTGGACCGGACTGTGCCGCTTACTGCGCGGCGAGACGCTGAAGCTGCGCGAGATGGAATACATCCAGGCGGCGCAAGCCTTCGGCGTGTCGTCACTGCGCATTCTCGCGCGCCACATCATCCCCAATGTGATGCACATCATTCTGATCTCGCTGGTGATGGATTTTTCCGGTCTCGTGCTGGCCGAAGCGGTGCTGTCCTACGTTGGTGTGGGCGTGGATCCCTCGATGATCTCTTTCGGCACGATGATCAACGCGGCGCGGTTGGAGATGGGGCGCGAACCCATGGTGTGGTGGGCACTGGCCTCGGCGTTTTGCTTCATGCTGGTGCTGGTGCTCGCGGCGAACCTGTTTGCCGACGCGGTGCGCGATGCCTTCGATCCGCGCTTGAGCCGGACGGGCGACTAACGGACGGGTGACTATTGATCCGGCACGCTTTGAACCTAATTGCCGTTCGTGCTGAGCCTGTCGAAGCACAAGAATCCATTCACATTTCGACAAGCTCAATGCGAACGG
>JABEVG010000002.1 GCA_013044075.1 Gallionella sp. | reverse complement strand
CGTGGCTCATGGTGGCGAGGAAGGAGTCCTTGGCGCGGTTGGCCAGTTCCGCCTGTTCCTTGGCGGCGTGCAGTGCCTGCTCGGCCAGTTTGCGTTCGGAAATATCCATGTGGATACCGATCATCCGCACCGGTTTATGCGCATCGTCCCATTCCACGACCCGCCCCACGGAATACATCCATTGCCATGCGCCGGACTTGTTGCGTCTGCGGTACTCCATTGCACCCGGCTCACCGGAATTCAGGCAGGCCTGGTAAGTCGCCCGCACAGCTTCACGGTCATCCGGATGCATGTTGTCGAACCAGTTTTGCAGGGTTGGCTGAAAACTTTCATGGTCGAATCCGATCATGCGAACGTATTCGGGACTGGCTTGTACCGCGCCAGTCTGGACATCGAGATCGAACCAGGCCTGATTGGCGGCATCCAGCGCAAGCCTCAGCCGCTCCGAATTTTTTTTGCAGCGTTTCCACCATCTGTTTGCGCTCGGTGATGTCATGCACGATACCGGTGAAATAATGCTGTCCGTCCAGCAGCATCTCGTTCACCGCCAGATACATGGCGAAGGTGCTGCCATCCTTGCGTCGCCCCGTAACTTCGCGCCCGATACCGATGACGCGCGCCTCGCCCGTGGAGCAGTAACGCTCGAGATAGCCATCGTGCTGATGGCGATAGGGTTCTGGCATCAACATGCTGACGTTTTGCCCGATGACCTCGGCGGCGGCATAGCCGAACAGCCGCTCGGCTGCCGGGTTCATGGTCTCAACGATGCCGCTTTGGTTGATGGTGATGATGCCGTCCGCGATGGTGTCGAGTATCGTTTGGATGCGCGTACTACTGGCGTTCAATTGCGCCGTGCGCTCAGCCACGCGCGCCTCCAGCTCGGAGTTGAGTTTGAGGATTTCCAATTCCGCTTGCTTGCGCTCAGTGATGTCAAAAAATGTCATCAGGTTGTAAATGATGTCGCCGCTGCTGTTGCGTACCGGCGCAGTGGTGAACTCGCATATCCATTGATCACCGCTCTTGAGGTTGCGATGTTGCGCGTGATGACTACGAACGTAATCGCCCAGGATCGCCCGCCGCAACGGCCACTCGTCCAACGGAAGAACCCTGCCGTCGGTCTCGCTCAACTCGCATACACTTGCGTACGCTGCAATCTGCTGTTGCAGATCTTCACCGGGCCGGAAGTTCAGCAACTTTATCGCCGTCGCGTTCATGGTGATGTTGCCGCCCTGTGCATCGGTCAGCACCAGACCCATGGATGTGTTATCGAATATTGCCGCCAGTTTGTCGCGCTCCATCTGCAATGCCTCGGTGCGCTCCCGCACGCGCTGTTCCAGCTCCCGATTGATCTGCGCTTGAATCGCTTCCCGCCGCCGGGTTTCGCGATACACCAGCCATGAAGACGCCAGTGACCCCATCACCACCACCAGACCCGTGACCACAATCAGCACCATCAGACGGTGCGCGCTCGTCTGATATTGGGCCTCGCGCTGTGCCAGCAAATCTTCTTCCATCCCGATAAAGTCATGCGTCTGCACGCTGAACTCATCCATCAATTTCTTGGTCCGGCCGCTGCGCACGATTTCCAGCGCGGCTTCTTTATGCTGGTCACGGGCCAGCGCGATGCTCTGGGTCAATAACGCCAGTCTTGCGCTGAGCAACGAAGCCATCACGTCTAGCCGTTGCTGCTGCACCGGGTTGTCCTGCGTGAGTCGGCGCAACGCCGCCAGCTGGGGCGCAATACGATCTCGCGCCGCCTGATAATTATCCAGAAACGCTTCATCACCGGTTGCCATATAACTGCGCTGGTCGTCCTCGGCATCTTTCAGGCTGTACAGCAGACCATCCGCCGCATTTATCACCACCAGCGTGTGTTGCTGCCATGAGACGGCATTCCCGTTCTGCCGAAACGAGGAGAACAAAACCAGTACCAGCAGCAACACCAGCAGCAGTGCGGCACCGAACCAGATCACGATTTTAGTGGTAGTTTTCAAAGCGTCCTCGTTGAGCGTCGTGCATCAAAGTATTGAGCAAGGTCGGGAGTGTGTATCGGCATCCTTGCCGATTTCTTTAACCGTCTGCCGTTGCTGATGTGATGCCGCAAAGTCAGTGGCCAGACAGGGGGGATGGTGAACTGGCGGGAGGGTTAACGCACTGCCGGGAGTGACAGGCCGACAAGCACCACACCACCCGGCTGCCAGGAGGTTTTGCTTGCTTGCTTGCTTGCTTGCTTGCTTGCTTGCTGCGACTGATGACATTCGGATGCGATCACCGTGATTACCCTCTATCGAAGACGTGCCGACTCTAAAAATATCCCTTTTTTCTGTTGCGGGTTTATACACCAAAGAAATGGCCATTCATAGGTGGAAAATATTACAGCGGTAAATTGGCTGCCGACGTTGCCTCTATATCTTCAGACGCGCCACCACGCGTCCATGCTTCAGATGTTCTTCGATGATCTCGTCCAGATCGCTCTCGTCGACATAGGTGTACCACGTGCCTTCGGGATAAACCACGAGCACCGGGCCGTCGTCGCAGCGATCCATGCAGCCCGCCGAGTTAATGCGGATGCGGTTCTCGGCGTTTGATATGCCGAGTTGTTTGACTTTGTCTTTGACGTAATCGCGCATCTTCTGCGCGCCGTGGTCGTTGCAGCACCCCTCGTTGTTGGCGCGCTGGTTGGTGCAGAAAAAAACATGTTTATCGAAGTGGCTCACCTGTGTACTCCATTAGATTCGAGGCGGAAATTATACGTTGCGCACCCGCCACAGATGCAGCAGCAGCAGCGCGGGGAACACCAGCGTGATGGTCTGGGCGAGGCCGTTGTAGTTGAGCAGGTGGCCGTAGTGCCAGTGATAGATGGACATCGCGGCGGCGGGCGTGTGGCTGTCCAGCACGAAGTGCGCGATCACGATGTAGCCCAGCGTCTGCACCACGCCGAGCAGGATGATGCGGCTGTGCGGCAACCCGCGTATGGCGAGCAACAGCACGCTGCCCAGCAGGATGCCCAGCATCGCCTCGCTGTTCACCCACAACAGCATGGCGGACGATTTGAGCAGCACGGCAGCGGTGATGAATTTCACCAGGGCCACACTGGTCAGCACCAGCAACAGGGCATTGATGACCGTGGCCGGATTGCGCAGCAAGGTCAGCAGCAGCGTGCCCAGCATCAGCAGATTCAGCAGCACGGCGGCACTCTCCCATCCGTTGAACGGCGCGCTTGCCACGGCGGCAAATGGCTGGCGCGCGACCTCGCTGATGAACACGTTGCCCAGCATGGGCAGCGAGGGATTGATCTGGCCGAACATCCACAGTGCCAGCAAGGCCAGACCGAAATCCATCTTCGTGCCATGCAGAAATGTATGGTCGCGCCAGCGGGTGAGCCGGTCGTACCAGCGCGTCCAGCGGGTGATGCTCAGTGCCAGCAAAGCACCGGCCAACGTGCCGCTGGCATTGGTGAGCACATCCAGATTGGAACTGGTGCGCATCGGCAGATACATCTGCAAAAATTCCATGCCGGCGGACAGCACGATGCCCAGCGCGCAGGCACCGAGCAGACTGGGCAGCGCGCCCAGGCGCACGCGCAGAGCCAGTCCCAGCAACAGCCCCAGCGGCAGATAGGCCAGCAGATTGAGTATCACGTCGAACGCGGTATAGGTGAGCAGCAAAGGCTGCCGGATCACCTCGGTGAAATGCAGCCCCTGATCGCGCCAGCCCGTGAACGGCGACAAACTGGCGTACACGATGAACAGGGTATAGACGAGGGTCAGCCAGATGCGCAACCGGGCGCGGCTTTCGCTGAAGAAGAACTCAGGCATCGCCTGCTGCCGGGTTCCTGAACAGCAAGCCGAACAGAGTCAAGGGTGGGTGATTTTTCATGGGCGGATTTTAACCCAAATAATTCAACAGTCCGTCATTCCCGCCTTCGCGGAAATGACGCGGTGTTTCAATGAGTCATCCGGCTTGTGCTCAATCCGCCAGGTCGCCGCTGCACGCTTGCACCGCGCCGAGCTTGCGCCAGGTTTCCAGCAGCGTATCCGGATTCAGCGACATGGTCTGTATGCCTTCCTGCATCAGCCATTGCGCGAAGTCGAAATGATCGGACGGGCCTTGTCCGCAGATGCCGACATATTTGCCCAGCCGGTTGCAGGTGCTGATCGCCATTTTCAACAGGGCTTTGACGGCGGCATCGCGCTCGTCGAATTTATCCGCCACCAGACTGGAATCCCTATCCAGTCCCAGCGTGAGTTGCGTGAGGTCGTTCGAGCCGATGGAGAAACCGTCGAAGTATTGCAGGAAGTCTTCGGCGAGCAGCGCGTTGGAGGGGATCTCGCACATCATGATCAGACGCAGGCCGTCCTCGCCGCGCCGCAGGCCTTGTGCGGCAAGCATCCCCACCACCTCGCGTGCTTCGGCCACGGTGCGCACGAAGGGGATCATGATCTCGACATTTTTGTAACCCATCTCGTTGCGCACTTTTTTCATGGCGCGGCATTCGAGCTCGAAGCAGTCGCGGAAGCTCTGCGCGACATAGCGTCCCGCACCGCGAAAACCGAGCATGGGATTTTCCTCCAGCGGTTCGTAAAGCTCGCCGCCCAATAATTTTCGATACTCATTGGATTTGAAATCCGACATGCGCACGATCACCGGACGCGGCCAGAATGCCGCCGCCAGCGTGGAGATACCCTCTGTCAGTTTGTCCACATAGAAGCTCACCGGGTCGGCATAGCCGCTGGCTCGCTGCAAGACTTTCGCGCGCAACTCGGTGGGCAGTTTCTGGCATTCCAGCACCGCCTTGGGATGGATGCCGATGAGGTTGTTGATGACGAACTCCAGGCGTGCCAGGCCGATCCCCGCCGAGGGCATTTGCGCGAACTCGAACGCCAGCGACGGGTTGCCCACGTTGAGCATCAGCTTGACCGAGATCTCCGGCAGGGGCGTGTCATCCGGCTGGCTCACCACGAAATCCAGGCGGCCGCGATAGACATAGCCGGTGTCGCCTTCCGCGCAGCTTGCTGTGACCAGATCGTCCTCGGCCAGCACTTCGGTGGCGTTTCCGCAGCCGACGATGGCGGGGATGCCCAGCTCGCGCGCGATGATGGCGGCATGGCAGGTGCGCCCGCCCCGGTTGGTGACGATGGCGGCGGCCTTCTTCATCACCGGCTCCCAGTTGGGGTCGGTCATGTCGGTAACCAGCACATCGCCCGCCTGCACCTTGTACATCTCGGCAGCACTCTTGACCAGACGCACCGGCCCCGCGCCGATTTTTTGTCCGATGGCGCGACCCTCGACGAGTACCGCGCCGCTTTGTCTGAGCTGGAATCTGGGCGCGCCGCCCGCCTGTTGCAAATGGGCTTGCGACTGCACGGTTTCGGGACGCGCTTGCAGGATGTAGAGCTTGCCGTCCGCGCCGTCCTTGCCCCACTCGATGTCCATGGGGCGACCGTAATGCTGTTCGATGGACACGGCGTATTTCGCCAGTTGCAGGACTTCCGCATCGCTCAAAGAAAAACGCTGGCGCAAGGCTTCCGGCACTTCCTCGATGCGCGTGGAGCGTCCGGCGGAACGGGTGGTATCGAACACCATGCGCTGTTGTTTGGAACCCAGGCTGCGCCGCACCAGCGCGGGATAACCCGCCGCGAGCTGCGGCTTGTGCACATAGAATTCATCGGGATTGACCGAGCCCTGCACCACCATTTCACCCAGTCCGTAAGAGGAAGTGATGAACACCGCATCGCGGAATCCCGACTCGGTGTCCAGCGTGAACATCACGCCCGCCGCGCCCAGATCGGAGCGCACCATGCGCTGCACGCCCGCCGACAACGCCACGCCGCCATCGTGATAGCCGGTGTGCACGCGGTAGGAGATCGCGCGGTCGTTGTACAGCGAGGCGAACACTTCCTTGATCGCAAGGAGGATGTTGTCTATGCCGTGGATGTTGAGGAAAGTCTCCTGTTGTCCGGCGAACGACGCATCCGGCAGGTCTTCGGCGGTGGCCGAGGAGCGCACCGCAAAGCTGCCCTCGCCCGCTGCGGCAAGCTGCGCGTAATGCTGGCGTATCGCCTGTTCCAGCGCGGCAGGCAAAGGCGTGGCGATGATCCAGCCGCGTATCTGCGCCCCGGCCTTGGCGAGCGCGACCACGTCATCTACATTGAGCGTCGCGAGCGTCTGCGCGATGCGCTGGTCCAGCCCGCTGGCGGACAGAAATTCCCGATAGGCCCCCGCCGTGGTGGCGAAGCCTCCCGGTACTTGCACACCCGCCGCGCCCAGATGACGGATCATCTCGCCCAGCGAAGCGTTCTTGCCGCCGACTTGCGAGATGTCGGACAAGCCCAGCGATTGGAACGGGATCACGTAGTTATGCATGGTGAGTCTCCTTGCTCTCTAAAAAAATCTCTCACGCGGAGGCGCGGAGTACGCGGGGAACAGCAACTGTCACACCCGCTCGCGCTGTTGGGTTTCTCCGCGCCCCCCGCGTCTCCGCGTGAGTAGGTT
>JABEVG010000121.1 GCA_013044075.1 Gallionella sp. | reverse complement strand
CGTCGCCGTCGCCGCGGGCGGCAGCCTGGACGACGTGGTCAAACTCAACATCTTCCTGACCGACCTGGGCCACTTCGCCAAAGTGAACGAGATCATGGCGACCTACTTCCACCAACCCTACCCAGCCCGCGCCGCCGTCGGCGTGGCTTCGCTGCCGCGCAACGCGCTGGTCGAAGCGGACGGCGTGCTTGTTTTGCAGTATTGAGCACACCCGCAAAAATCTCCCCGGCAACTCTGGCGAAACTCGCCAAGCTCGGCATGCATCATCGCAGCGATCTGTTGCTGCACCTGCCATTGCGCTACGAAGACGAGACGCATCTCACCCCCATAGACACGCTGCAGCCGGGCGAGACGGCACAGGTGCAGGGCATCATCACGCACAACGAAGTGACCTACCGGCCGCGCCGCAGCTTGATATGCCGCATGGAAGACAACAGCGGCGAACTGTATCTGCGCTTCCTGAATTTCTATCCCAGCCAGCAAAAGCAACTCGCAGTCGGACAAAATATTCGCGCCATCGGCGAGGCTCGCATGGGGTATTACGGCATGGAGATGGTGCATGCCAAATGCCGTGCGGCGCATGACAACACGCCGCTCAACACCAGCCTCACACCGGTCTATCCGACCACCTCAGGCCTTGCGCAGACCGTGTTGCGCAAGCTCATCAACAACGCGCTTGAAGTGTTGCCGCTTACCGACACCTTGCCGGAATCACTGCGGCAAGAACTGCATCTGGCGAATTTCGGTGACAGTCTCAAGCTACTGCACAACCCGACGCCGGATATCGCGGCGACTGCGCTGGAAGATCGCAGTCACGCAGCCTGGCGACGCATCAAGTTCGACGAGTTACTGGCGCAGCAACTCTCGATGCGTGTGCATCACCGCGAGCGCGGCAAACGCCAGGCTCCCAAACTCGTGGCGAAAAAAACGCTCACGCGACAACTCGTCAAAGCACTGCCGTTCGCGCTGACTAAAGCGCAGCAAAAAGTGCTGCATGAGATCGAACAAGACATCGAGCAGTCGCATCCCATGCAGCGTTTATTGCTCGGCGATGTGGGTAGCGGCAAGACCATCGTCGCGGCACTCGCCGCATTGCAAGCCATCGAGAACGGCTATCAGGCCGCGTTCATGGCCCCGACCGAGATACTTGCCGAGCAGCACTACCTGAAACTCAAAGAATGGCTGATACCGCTTGGGCTGGAACCGGTGTGGCTGTCGGGCAGCATGAAGAAAAAGGACAAAGCTGCCGCTGTCGAACGCATCGCGGATGGCACGACACAGATCGCCGTCGGCACGCACGCGCTATTCCAGGCCAGCGTGAGCTTTAAAAATCTGGGCTTGGTAATCGTCGATGAGCAGCATAAATTCGGCGTGCAGCAACGGCTGGCGTTGCGTAACAAAGGCAAGAGCTCTCAAACCGTTCGTGGTAAGCCTGTCGAACCACATTCGCCCGATTCCAACATCAGCGAACCCCATCAACTGATGATGAGCGCGACGCCGATCCCGCGCACGCTGGCGATGAGCTACTACGCCGATCTGGACGTGTCGGTCATCGACGAACTGCCGCCGGGACGCACGCCCATCGTCACCAAGCTGGTGAGCGATAGCCGCCGCGAAGAAGTATGCGCGCGGGTGCGCACCGCGTGCGGCAACGGCGAACAAGTGTATTGGGTGTGCCCGCTCATAGCAGAATCGGAAACGCTGGAATTGCAGAACGCGCTGGAGACCCACCAGGCACTAACCGAGACCTTCCCAGAAAGGATTGTAGGACTGGTGCATGGTCGTTTGGACAACGCCGAGAAAGCCCGCGTGATGGCGGCTTTCAAGTCGGGCGAGATCCACCTGCTGGTCGCCACCACCGTCATCGAAGTCGGTGTGGATGTGCCCAATGCCAGCCTGATGGTGATCGAACACGCCGAGCGCATGGGCCTGGCACAACTGCATCAACTGCGCGGCCGCGTGGGACGCGGCACGGCGCAAAGCACCTGCATTTTGATGTTCCAGCAACCCTTGTCCGAGTTGGCGCGGGCACGCCTGAAAGTGATCTTCGAGAACACCGATGGCTTCGTCATCGCGCAACAGGATTTACAACTGCGCGGCCCGGGTGAATTGCTGGGCGCGCGCCAGAGCGGTGTGGCGATGCTGCGTTTCGCCGACCTGACCATGGATGAAGATTTACTCGAGCAAGCGCGCCGCGCCGCCGATATGCTTTTGCGCGATCATCCCGATGCGGCGCGCGCGCATTTGCATCGCTGGATGTCGAACAAACACGACTATCTACATGTGTGAGCGAACGTAATGAACCGTCACGACTGGCCAAAATTTTCGCCCGACTTGCCAGCAGCTTACGCGCCATGGATGCACGACCACGGCTCGCTCACGCGGCGCATCCAACAACACTGTGCGCACTTCGCGGTGCAGCCTGTGCGCAGTGGTTTGGCGCGTATCGCTTTCGATGAATCGTGCGTGTTGAACACGCCATCCCGACAGTTCGCCTACTCGCGCGAAGTTTTTTTATTGGCCGATCATCGGCCCGTGGTATTCGCGCACAGCGCGTGTGCGATACAACATCTGCATGGCGCATGGCTGGCGATGCGCGGCTTGGGCAACCGCTCGCTCGGCAGTCTGTTGTTCACGCATCCGTTGGTCGCCCGCCAACCCTTGCATTATCTGGCGTTGCGCGGGCATCACCCCTTGTATAGACGCGCGGCTCGCGTGCTGGATAATCCGCCCGCCACACTGTACGCGCGTCGCTCTTTATTTTATTTGCACGGCGCGCCGTTGCTGGTCACAGAAGTTTTTTTACCTGGAATTTTAGAACTCGGATGCAGGATACGGAATACAGCGGGCAGCCAACAGCAGAGCCGCGATATTCCTGAATCCCGTATCCTGAATCCCGTATCCTGAATCCCGTATCCTGAATCCCGTATCCTGAATCCCGTATCCTGAATCCCGTATCCTGAATCGCCATGAATCTCACAAACCGCCTCGCGCTCTATCTGCAACTCACGCGCCTCAACCGTCCCATCGGCATCCTGCTGCTGCTCTGGCCGACGCTGTGGGCGGTGTGGCTGGCGGGTAGCGGCCATCCTTCCCGGCTCATCGTTTTCATTTTCACCCTCGGTACGGTGCTGATGCGTTCCGCCGGTTGCGTCATCAACGACTACGCCGACCGCGACATCGACAAGCATGTCAAACGCACCAAGGAACGCCCGATCACCAGCGGGCGCGTGTCGGCGCGTGAAGCCTTGTATCTCGCGGCAGGTTTATCCATCGCGGCGGGACTGTTGATCTTGCCGCTGAATAAGCTGACCTTGCTGTTGTCCATCCCCGCCGTATTTCTGGCGGCCAGCTATCCGTACACCAAACGCTTTTTCACCATTCCGCAAGCCTATCTGGGCATCGCCTTCGGCTTCGGCATCCCGATGGCCTACGCCGCAACGCTGGGCGATGTGCCGCCTGTGGCGTGGGTGATGTTGCTCGCCAACGTATTCTGGGCGATCGCTTACGACACCGAATACGCGATGGTGGACAGGGACGACGACGTGCATCTGGGCATCCATTCCTCGGCGTTATTCTTCGGCAGATATGATGTGCTCGCGGTGATGGTTTGCTATGTCATCACCTTGCTGCTGCTCGCACTGGCGGGGCTGATGTCGGGTCTGGGGCTGGCGTACTTCGTGGGTTTGCTGGTCGCCTCATGCATCACCATCTACCACTACACGCTCATCAAGACCCGTGACCGCGATCGCTGTTTCAAAGCTTTTTTACACAACAACTGGTTCGGGGCGGCGGTATTTGCGGGGATGGTTTTAGATTATTGGATGCGGTAAGAACACGGGCGTATTGCAACAGGCCCATGCTTCAAGACCCGCCGCCAACCCGGTAAGCGGCGTATTTTTTGGAGCTTTCCAAATTGATGAGCTTATCCTCCGCGCGCACACCATAGCGATTCGGGAACGAGCCTTCCAGCCATCTCAATATCGGCATCAGTTCGCGGCGTTCTGTCGAGGTGGAGAACTCGTCCATCTCAAATACCCCCAAGCCTTGTTCCACCGCCTGCAAATAGATTTCCGAATCGCTGATGCTGGTCAGAAAAGGCAGTTTCAAAGAATTGAGGAATCGTTCCAGCGTGGCGTAAGCCGTTGCATTGCGGTTGCGCACCCGATTGGCGGCGACCGCGATCTTGGCTTTGGCGGTGAGCGCGCCGCCGATCAGATACAGGTCTTTGATGAAATCGGCCGTGGCATGGATGTCGATAGGCGAAGGCGCGACCGGAATGAGAATGTAATTGGATCTGCGCACCAGTTCTTTGAGCAACAGCCCGCCTGCTCCGGCGGACGCGTCGATGACCAGCACCTCGGTATCGGTGGGGATCCAGCTGGTTTTGCTGTGCAGCGTGACACCGCCTTTGGCGGGCGCGGCATTCGCCCCGTGTATGCTGTCCCTGTCGGCCGGCCGGGTCTTCAGCCAATGCAGGCTGGAACCTTGCGGATCGTAGTCCATGATCGCGGTCCGATATTTCTTGCCGGCATAGTAACTGGCAAGATTCGTGGCCAGCGTGGTCTTGCCGGAACCTCCTTTTGAATTGATGACCAGGATAGTTAGCATGACGATCGCAAAGCCCTTTACTCCTCCAATAAACTTCTCAGCATCGTGACTCTTTTGGTTCCGGCATCACGCGTCAAAAAACACCGCATGAGCCTACACCGAAAAAATTCGTGAGCTCAGCGTTACATCGTCGAACCGCTACTCTTCCAACAGGCTGCGCAACATCCACGCTATGTTTTTGGCTTCGGCATAACGTGTCAAAAGCGACACGTTAGCCTACACCGAAAGAACGCCAACTCAGTGAAGCGCAAAGCCCTTTACTCCTCCAATAAACTTCTCAGCATCCAGGCGTTCTTTTCATGCACTTCCATGCGCGCGGAGAGCATATCCACCGTGGGCTGATCGCCGGCTTTTTCGGCGATGGGCAACACATCGCGCGCGGTGCGTACTACAGCTTCCTGCCCTTCCACCAATTGCCGGATCATGTCTGTTGCCTTGGGCACACCTTCGCTGTCTTTGATCGAGGTCAGCGCGGCAAACTGCGCGTAGCTGCCGGGTGCGGGGAAACCCAAAGCCCGGATACGTTCCGCAACCAGATCGACCGCCATCCAAGTCTCGTTGTATTGCGTCATGAACATCAGATGCAAGGTCTGGAACATCGGGCCGGTGACATTCCAGTGAAAATTGTGTGTCTTGAGGTAGAGGGTGTAGGTGTCGGCCAGCATGCGCGCCAGTCCGTCGGCGACTTTCTTGCGATCTTTTTCCGAGATGCCGATGTTGATGGTGTTCTTGCTCATGATGTGCTCCTGTTGTAAAAATCGGAGGCTCACTTTAACCCCCGCACCGCAAAATTTCTACTACACTTTGCGCATGGACACCCTACCCTATCGCGAGAACCGTTGGCTGCGTTTGAGCTACAGCCTGATCGCGCCGCTGTACGACTTGCTCGTTGGGCGCGCCCTGCTGTCGGCACGCATTCGCTCGCTGCGATCTTTGCCGCGCGACACGCCCGCGCACGTGTTGCTCAGCGGCGTGGGAACGGGACTCGACCTGCCGCTGCTGCCCGCGTTGCACCGTTACACCGCGCTGGATTTCAACACGGCGATGTTGGCTCGGGCCAGACCTCGCGCAGCGGAGTTAGCAGTGGGATTCGTATTGGGCGACAGCATGGCTTTACCCTTCGCCACCGCGCAGTTCGATCATGTGGTGCTGCACCTCATCACCGCCGTCGTGCCACAACCGGCGCAGTGCCTGGGCGAAGCCGCGCGGGTATTGAAAGTCGGCGGCACAATTATCTTGTTCGATAAATTCCTGCGCCCGCAGCAACACGCCTGGTTGCGCCGCGCGCTGAATCCGCTCTCACGCCGGATCGCCACGCGCATGGATGTGGTGTTCGAGGAAGTGCTGCGTGCCGTGCCGGAACTGGAAGTCGTGAGTGATGTGTCGCTGCTGGCGGACGGCTGGTTTCGCGGCATCGTGCTGCGCAAAACCGCCGTGCGTTGAATCGCTAATTGACTAGCGGGGTATGCGTACTTCGTGTTCGCCGAATCTGCCTTCCTCCGCCTTGGTGTGGCACGCTCCGCAATTGGACGCGCTCTTCACCTTGGGATTGCGCCAGGTACGCGCAGACAATTCTCGATGCTCACGCTGGAACCAGTGCGTCTCGGTGATGCGCAATACCGGCCTGCCCGACTTTGCCTCGTCATGACTGGCAGCCTCGTGATGGAATAATTCACCCAACTCGCGTTGCGTCGCGGCATCGACACTGGCATCCGTGCCAAAGTGCTTGTCCAGATGCTGCATGATCTCCGCCCAGGACGCGGCGGGCAACATCTTGGGCGGGTAGACGACATGGCACGAGCCGCATTCCGCCTTGAGTTTCGGGTTGCTCAAGGTATATGCATGGCGATCGCGTTCGTCCTGGCTATGCTGCTGGTGTTGGTGTTTTTCATGGCGCGCTTCGTCATCGTCGTCGTGCGCCTGAGCGAGCGATGCCGCCAGACACATTGCCAATAACATTCCGCCCAATGTCGGGCAAGAAAATCTGTTCATCGCTACTCTCCTGTTGAATTGTGCTTAGACCCAGTCTTGCGGCACGAGAAATTTATCGTACAACGCTGCTTCCGGCGTACCCGCCTCGGGATGCCAGTCGTAACGCCATTTGCACAGCGGCGGCATGGACAGCAGGATGGACTCGGTGCGGCCGTTGGATTGCAGGCCAAAGATGGTGCCACGGTCGATGACCAGGTTGAACTCCACATAACGCCCGCGACGGTACAACTGGAAGTCACGTTCGCACTCGCCGTAAGGCGTGTCTTTGCGCTTTTCCAAGAGCGGGACATAGGCAGACAGAAAGTGATCGCCCACGCTTTGCTGGATCGCGAACGCGGTATCGAAATCCGGCACACTCAGGTCGTCGAAGAAGATACCACCCACGCCGCGCGGCTCGTTGCGATGCTTGAGGAAGAAGTACTCGTCGCACCACTTCTTGTACTTGGCGTGCAGATCGCCGCCGAACGGATCCAGCGAGTTCTTGCAGATCTGATGGAAGTGTTTTGCATCTTCCTCGAAGCCGTAGTAAGGCGTGAGATCCATGCCGCCGCCGAACCAGAATACCTTATCGCCGTCTGGCCTGTGCGCCATGAACATGCGCACGTTGGCATGCGCGGTCGGCGCGTAAGGGTTGCGCGGATGCATCACCAGCGACACGCCCATCGCCTCCCAACTGCATCCCGCCAACTCGGGGCGATGCGCCGTCGCCGAAGCAGGCATCTTGTCGCCCTGCACATGCGAGAACGCCACCCCGCCGCGCTCCAGCACATTGCCTTCCTCGATGATGCAGCTGATGCCTTCGCCTTTTCCAATGCCTCCACTGCCTGTGGCACGTGTCCACGGATCGCGGATGAATTTCTTGCCATCCACTTGCTCCAGGCGAGTGACGATCAGGTCTTGAAGTTCGAGTAGGTATTTTTTTACTGCTGAGCTATCCATGTTTTCTCCTGATTGATGCTTTATCAATTGCGGATGATACGTTCATCCGACCAAGTTCTTATCGTCGAAGGTTTCTTGTTCTTACCTATCATGCCGCGCAACACCCAGACCCGCTCGCCGAACAACTTACGACAGGCCGCATAACTCTTGGCGGACTTCTGTCCGGCGCGATTGGCACTGGTGGACACCAGTGCGCTACGCACGCCGCGACACAGATTTTTCGCGAACGCATGTGCCGTCAGTCGCACCGCCAAACTGTCATGCACGCCACGCAGCGCATGCGAAGCCGAGGGCTTGGTCGGCAACAGATAGGTCGTCGCCTGCGCACCTGCAGCTTGTAAACGCTGCTGCTGTGCAAGACTCAAGGGCAAGACATACGGCGCGACCTGTGCATACTCCGCAGCAATCAGTATCAAGCCTTTGCGCTGCGGTCGCTGTTTTAGTCTGAGCAGTTTTTTGACTGCGCGGAAATTCTGCGGGTCACACCCCAAGCCGTAACAGGATTCCGTCGGATAAGCGATCAAGCCACCGCGTTTGAGGTGGCTGGCAAGTGCGCGATACGAGGCGGGATGTCTGATCAATTTATAAATACCGTTCACCCGAAGATTTGATTCCGTTCGTCCTGATAACCAGCCGCTTGCACCGTACTTTGGTGCTTAGCGGAATGGTTAGTTGTTTCATCAGCTTGTCGAAGGAACGGACGGCACACAGAACTCTCAATCAGAAATCACCCTTCGACAAGCTCAGGGCGAACGGTTCGGAGAAAATTATTTCTTTCTGTTGATGGCTCGATAACCGATGTCGTGCCGCATCTGCGCACCGTCGAAATGAATCTGCTCAGCCACTTCATAGGCGCGTTTCTGCGCCAGCTTGACCATGTCGCCCAGTGCCACCACACACAACACGCGACCGCCGCTGGTAACGACTTTGCCATCCTGCATCTTGGTCCCGGCATGAAATACATGCGCGTCATCCGTCGCTTTAGGCAGGCCGGTGATGGCATCGCCACTGCGTGGCGTGTCGGGATAATTTGCCGCCGCCATCACCACACCCAGCGCGGTGCGTCTGTCCCATTCGGCTTCGACTTGATTCAATGTTCCCGCAATCGCGTGTTCAACAATCACCGCGTAATCGCTCTTCAAGCGCATCATAATCGGCTGCGTTTCCGGGTCGCCCATGCGGCAATTAAATTCCAAAACTTTAATACCGCCATCCGGCGAAATCATCAGACCCGCGTACAAAAATCCGGTGTAGGTAATGCCTTCAGATTCCATGCCATGCACGGTCGGCATGATGACCTCGCGCAAGGCGCGAGCATGCACGTCGGGCGTGACCACCGGCGCGGGCGAATACGCGCCCATGCCCCCGGTGTTCGGTCCTTGGTCGCCGTATTGCAAGCGTTTGTGGTCTTGGCTGGTCGCCATCGCCAACACATTTTTGCCATCGACCATCACGATAAAACTGGCTTCCTCACCCGCCAAAAACTCTTCGACCACCACACGCGCACCGGCATCGCCGAGTTTGTTATCCGACAGCATCATGTCGATGGCATCGAACGCTTCCTGCTTGTTCATCGCCACGACCACGCCTTTGCCTGCCGCCAGCCCATCGGCCTTGACCACGATAGGCGCGCCGTGTTTTTCCACATAGGCTTTAGCCGCAGCGATATCGCTGAAGGTCTCGAAGAACGCGGTAGGAATGTTGTGGCGCGCCATGAAACGCTTGGCAAAATCCTTGGAAGATTCCAGCTGCGCCGCCGCTTTGGTCGGGCCGAATATCTTCAGTCCCGCCGCGCGAAACGCGTCCACCACACCCGCCGCCAGCGGTGCTTCCGGGCCGACCACGGTCATGTAGATGTCGTTGCTCTTTACGAAAGCGATGAGGTCGGGGATGGCAGTGATGGCGACGTTCTCCACGCCTTCCTCCAGCGCCGTGCCCGCATTGCCAGGTGCGACGTAGACCTTCTGCACCTTGGCACCCTGCGCCAACCGCCACGCCAGAGCGTGCTCGCGCCCGCCGGAACCGATGACCAAAATCTTCATAACAATCTTTCCTCAAGACCGAGGAGGGGGAAGAGGAAAAGGGTAAAAGCGCGCGCTTTACTCTTTGTCCCTTCAATCCTTTCCCTTCCACTATTTAATAACTACTTCACCGAACGTCTCAACACTTGTACTGCTGGCGCGGTATCGTATTTCGCTGCGATTTTTCCAAATGATTTATCGAATGAAACGAAAACTTCATCGCCCTCGCTTAACGCCAAATGCAGCGCATCGCCAAAATCCATACCCGCTTCATACCACTTGATTGCCTGACACAAAGCCTCGAACGACTTGGGTTTGAAGTTCGGTAAACCGAGCAAAGTGCGCAGACTTTGCAAGATTTGGTCACGACTAAAGTCTTCCGTTTCCAGCACCCAAACCAATTCCAACATCACCGTAGTGGGGGCGGTATAAATCTCCGAGCGGCTCAATAACTCATGCGCCTGTTTAAACTGCGCCGCATCGTCCTTGAGCAGCAAGCGCACCAAGATGTTCGTGTCGAGCGCAATCATTTGCGTGTCGCCGCGTCCCGCGCTTTTAACATTCTGGCAATCTTCGCGCGGGTGATTTGTTCATCAGTTTTTTTCGCGCCACGCCTAGCCAATAAACCCGCCGCATCATCTACCGTCGTGACAGGAAATATCGGCAAAGGTTTCAATCGAATTTCATCGCCCACAAACGAAATCGCAAATTCTGTCCCAACCGCAAGGTGGTGACTTTTGCGTATGTCATTGGGAATGACGAACTGCCCCTTGGTAGAAAGTTTCACGGTTTGCATAAACACCTCTATGTGGTAAGTCGCTGCATCTTACCAATTTGTAGAATTTAACGCCATGTCCGATTGGGCAGTAGATTCTTGCCTGCCCTTGCTAAATAGCTTTAACTACTTGTGACCTGACAAAAAATAGATTGCTATCGCAGGCATGGCAATTATGCACAGCACAACCGATATTCCACTAAGGTATGGTGAAACATGGGGTGCGATACTTCGCCACAAATTTTTGAACCTTCGCCTTTGCCTCTCTGAAATCGTGTAATCGCAAATCAAATACACTGGCAAAAATATCGCCAAGAAAACCAAGTAAAGGAAGGCCCCCACTCATTTTGTTGATTTAATCGCACATCCTAATTTTTGCACTATGGCTTAATGTCTGAAATGTCTAAACCCAGTCAGCACCATCGCGATGCCGTGTTCGTCCGCTGCCGCAATCACTTCTTCGTCACGCATCGAACCGCCGGGTTGGACGACGGCTTTCGCGCCTGCGGCGGCCAGCACATCCAGGCCGTCACGGAAGGGGAAGAAAGCATCGGAGGCAACCACTGAGCCGATCAAACTGAGTCCGGCGTTTTGCGCTTTGATGGCGGCGATCTTGGTGCTGTCCACGCGGCTCATTTGGCCCGCGCCCACGCCTAAAGTTTGGCCACCTTTGCAGAAGACGATGGCGTTGGACTTCACGTATTTCGCCACGCGCCATGCGAACAACAGGTCTTGCAGTTGTTCTTTGCTCGGCTGTGTCTTAGTCACGACTTTGAATTGCGACGCTTGCACATTGAGGATATCCGGCGTCTGCACCAGCAAGCCTCCACCCACGCGTTTCATGTCGTATTGGTTATGCGCATCAGACAGCGGCACCACCAGCACGCGCACGTTCTGTTTGGCGGCGGTGACTTTCAGCGCGGCCTCGGAAGCACTCGGCGCGATGATGAGTTCGACGAATTGGTTGGTAGTAATTTGCGTCGCCGTCTCGGCATCCAGCTCGCGGTTGAAGGCGATGATGCCGCCGAACGCGGAAGTGGTATCGGTCGCGTAAGCCAGTTTGTAAGCGTTCAGCGGCGTGTCGGCTATCGCCACACCGCAGGGGTTGGCGTGCTTGACGATGACGCAAGCGGGCTGGTCAAAAGTCTTGACCAGTTCCCATGTCGCATCGGCATCGCCGACGTTGTTGTATGAAAGTTCTTTGCCCTGCACTTGCTTGTAATTGGCAATCGAACCGGGCAGTGGATTCAGGTCGCGGTAGAACGCCGCTTTTTGATGCGGGTTCTCGCCGTAGCGCATGTCCTGTACCTTGGCGAAATTAAAGTTGATCTGCGCAGGGAATTCGCTGCGCGTGCCGTCGCTGTTGATCGTGGTCAGATAGTTACTGATCGCTGCATCGTAGGCGGCAGTATGCGAGAACGCCTTTTTCATCAGCTCGAAACGCGTTGCATCGGACACGGCGCAAGCGTTGGTCTGCATCTCGGCCAGCACGTCGGCATAGTCCAGCGGATCGGTGACAATGGCGACATGGCCGTGGTTCTTCGCCGCCGCGCGCACCATGGTCGGCCCGCCGATGTCGATGTTCTCGATGGCATCTTCCAGAGAGCAATTCGGTTTGGCGATGGTCGCCGCGAAGGGATACAGATTCACCACCACCAAGTCGATGGTCGGGATGTCGTGCTTGGCCAAGGTGGCGACATGTTCAGGCAGGTCGCGACGCGCCAGGATACCCGCGTGGACTTTGGGTTGCAGCGTCTTGACGCGACCATCCAGCATCTCCGGGAAGCCCGTGTAGTCGGCGACTTCCATACAGGGGATGCCATTATCGGCGAGCAACTTGGCCGTGCCGCCGGTGGACAGTATTTTCACGCCGAGCTGGTGCAGACCTTGTGCAAATTCCAAAACGCCGGACTTGTCCGACACGCTGATGAGTGCTTGTTTGATCGTCATGATGACTTCCAATGAAAATAAATTCTTTAACCCAAATAATCCACCACGTCATTCCCGCCTGCGCGGGAATGACGTCCACTTCAAATTCCGGGTTTAATCGATACCGTGTTGCAGCATCTTCTTGCGCAAGGTATTGCGGTTGATGCCCAGCATCTCCGAAGCACGGGTCTGATTGCCGCCGACTTGTTCCAGCACCATTTCCAGCAGCGGCTTCTCCACACAGTTCATCACCATGTCATAGAGTTCGCAGCACGGTTCCTCACCGTCAAGATCCTTGAAGTATTCCTTGAGGGCTTTGCGCACGTAGCGCGCCAAGTCGTTCTCGTTCACTGCCGTGCAATCGCTCATGCCGCCTGCCCTTCCACGTAATGCAGGTGCTGACCACGCTGCGCTTGTTCTGCAAAAAAATCATTCACCGCCGACATCTGTGCATCGACGCTTTCCAGCTGGTTCATCTGATGCCTGAACGTCGCCGATCCCACCAGTCCTTTGGTGTACCAAGAGATGTGTTTGCGCGCCACACGCAGCCCGCTGTACTCGCCATAGAAGCCGTATAACTCATGCACATGATCGACCAGCACGCGATGGATCTCGGCCACTTCGGGATGCGGCAGATGCTCGCCGGTCTTGAGGAAATGTTCGATCTCGCGGAACAGCCAGGGACGGCCCTGCGCGGCGCGGCCTATCATCACCGCGTCCGCACCGGAATACTGCAACACGTCACGCGCTTTTTCGGGTGTAGTGATGTCGCCGTTGGCGATGACGGGGATGTTCACCGCTGCTTTCACCGCCTTAATAGTGTCGTATTCGGCATCGCCGGTGTAGGCGCAGGCGCGGGTACGCCCGTGGATGGCGAGAGCCTGGATGCCGCTGGCTTCGGCAATCCTTGCGATGTTGATGGCGTTCCGGTTGGCTTTGTCCCAGCCGGTGCGTATCTTCAATGTCACGGGCACATCCACCGCGTTCACCACCGCTTCGAGCAGCGTCTTCACCAGCGGCTCGTTTTGCAACAAGGCCGAACCCGCCATCACGTTGCAGATCTTTTTCGCCGGGCAACCCATATTGATGTCGATGATCTGCGCGCCGTGATCCACGTTATGTTTGGCCGCACGCGCCAGCATCACCGGATCGGCCCCGACAATCTGCACGGAAATGGGATCGACTTCGCCTTCGTGATTGGCGCGGCGCAAGGTCTTCTCAGAACCATACAGCAAGGAATTCGATGCCACCATCTCGCTCACCGCCATGCCCGCGCCCATGCGTTTGCACAACATGCGGAAAGGCCGGTCGGTCACCCCGGCCATGGGGGCGACGATGAGATTGTTTTTTAACTCGTAATGGCCGATGCGCATGGATAGATCGCTCGTGACGCGTTTTGCGGAGGGGGCGGATTATAGAGCAAGCGGACAGGATGGGCGAATCTCGCTAGAATCCACGCCTATGCAAACTTCTGCGCACTTTGATCTGGTAATTGTCGGCGGCGGACTGGTGGGAGCGAGTCTCGCCGCATCACTTGCGCGCAGCGGTTTGTCGCTGGCTCTGGTGGAAAGCCAACCCACGCCTGTTGCCCACAGCCCTCTCCCCAACCCTCTCCCGCATGCGGGCGAGGGGGCAAACGAATCGCTGCGCGAACCTAATATTCCGGCATGGGACAGCCGCATCTACGCCATCAGTCCGGGCAGCCGTCGTTTCCTCGAAAGATGCGGTGCATGGGGCTTGCTCGATGCGCGGCGCATCGCCGCCGTCGAACAGATGCGCGTGTTCGGCGACACCGGCGCGGAGCTGCAATTCAGTGCCTACCAGATGGGCGTGCCCGAACTGGCTTGCATCCTGGAGAACCGCGCACTGCATATCGCACTGTGGCAGATATTGTCCGAACAAAACAACCTCACCCTGCTGCATCCGGCGCGCTGCAAGACGTTGAGCGTGGCTGAGGATGCCGCGACATTGACACTGGAAGACGGTCGTCTTACCGCCAATCTAATCGTTGGCGCGGATGGTCGCGATTCATGGGTCAGGCAGCAGGCAGGCTTGTCGTCCGCGCCCACCGACTATGCTCAACACGGCGTGGTTGCAAACTTCAGCTGCACCGTCCCGCATCGCGGCATCGCACATCAATGGTTTCAATCCGACGGCATCCTGGCTCTGCTGCCGTTGCCCGGCGATCAGGTCTCCATGGTATGGTCGGTCAGCCCGGAACGGGCTGCACAACTGTGCGCACTGCCGCACGGCGAACTCTGCACACAAATCGCTGCCGCCGCTAAAAACAGCTTGGGCGAACTCACCGTCGTCACACCCGCCACCGCCTTCCCGCTGCGCCTGCTCACTTTGAAACACATCAGCGCGCCGCGCATCGCGTTAATAGGGGATGCCGCGCACAACATGCATCCTCTGGCAGGACAGGGCGTGAACACCGGCTTCCGCGACGCGCAACAATTGGCAAAACTCCTGCTGGATCGCGGCGCGCAACACGATGCCGGCGACGCGCAACTGCTGCGCCGCTACGACCGCAAACGCCGCGAGGACATCCTCTCCATGCAAGCCACCACCTACGGTTTGAAGCATCTGTTCAACCATGAAAATCCGCTGCTGCGTACCTTGCGCAACAGCGGGCTGTCTGTCGTGAATCATCTCACCCCGTTGAAGAAGTCACTGATGCAGCATGCATTGAGTTGAGTGACCGCACCGGCTTCCTGCCGGAAGGCTCTGGTTCCGGGTTTTCGAGTGCTATCCAGGTTGACATAACCGCTTACAAATCAACCCTAGATGCAACACTTGTTTCAAGCCTAGAATGGACGGCGACAGTGGGAGATTGCGAGTCTTTTGGCGGACTCTGATCGCAGCACCGGTGATTTATTCGGGGGACAGATCATGAAGAAAATATTATTTTTGTTGCTTGCTGTTTTATCAATCACACCGGCCTACGCCGAAGGTGGTCATGGTGGCGGAGGGGGAGGACACGGTGGCGGCGGACACGGCGGAGGACATATCGGTGGAGGAGGCTGGGGACATGGCGGTGGATGGGGTCGAGGTGGGTG
>JABEVG010000120.1 GCA_013044075.1 Gallionella sp. | reverse complement strand
GTCCACACCCTGGATCCGGTCGATCTCTACCCTTACAAGCGTCCGCAGATGCGCAAAGTCTTCAACGCGTTCCGTACCCTGCTGGCTCACGCTACCGAACCACGCGCAGCCTGACCAAAGCCACCAAGATGCCACATATATTGCCTACCACTCAGCAGCTTCTGGTCATGGGCGGGGATGCGCGTATCGCGCCGGATGCACGGAGCGGAGTGAATCGCTACGGCTGCGGTTCGCTGCCCGACCCGGAACTGCGAGATTTTGCCTCTTCCACCGCATCGGTCATCTCGACTGCGGCCTTTCAAGCCGCCGATGCGTTGCGTATCCGCCTGGAAAATGACATTCCGCATCACACGTCCGCCATGCTTTATCAGCGCGAATTGTCGCGTATGCGCGAGGAATTGTTGGCCTTATGCGCGCTGGGTGACTTGCCCGACCCGGACATCGTTTTTGCCGCATCGGGTACCGACCTGCACCGGATTGCCGCGCAGCTTGCGCATGCTGCCTCGGGACGCCCGGTACTCGCAATCATGGTGGACGAAGCGGAAACCGGCAGCGGCGTGTTCGCGGCGATCAACGCCACTCATCCGGCGACAACGGTGGCCACCGTACCCCTGCGTGAAGCCGACGGGACACCACGTCGCACAGCGGAAATCGATGCCGAATTTACCGCGACAGCCGAACAAGCCCATGCCGCCGGATACCATGTCCTGTTGATCCAGACGGACATATCCAAAACCGGCATGATCGCCCCAAGCTACGACTGCACCGCCGCGTTGCGCCAAACACTGGGCGAGAATCTGGATGTGTTGATCGATGCCTGCCAGTTCCGCATCGCTCCCGCCACTTTGCGCGCCTGTCTGGCGCAGGGCTATACCGTTGCCTTGACCGGCTCCAAATTCGTCGGCGGCCCCAGCTTTTCCGGTGCACTGCTGATTCCCGCTCTGCCTGCCACCCGGTTACGCGCGCTCCCGTTTCCCCGTGAATTGGCCACGTTCTCCTCTGTCGCTGATTGGCCGGATAGCTGGCCGGTAGGTGGGATACTGAAAGCATCCGGCAACTTCGGATTGCTGCTGCGCTGGGAAGCCGCACTGTGCGAATTGCGCGCGTTCCGCGCGATTCCCGATGCCGACATCGGCCGCTTTTTACACAATTTTTCCGATGCGATTCAGGCCAGACTTGCCGACGATCCGGCATTATCCGCAGTTACCGTGCCCGAACTTGACCGCAGTGTCTTAGTGCCGCAACCGGGCTGGGATCGCATCCAGACCATTTTCCCTTTCCAGCTTTACCGCATCGAGCTCACTGCAAAACACGCTCTGGATAGCGCGGCAACACAAAGGATTTACCGGAACTTGCCGATCATCCAGCCGCGCTGCCAACTCGGGCAACCGGTCGGCTACGGTACCGAAAGAACCGCGCTGCGCATTTGCCTGAGCGCGCGCCTGATCGCGCAAGCGACGGAGCATGACGGTGCCAATGCCCTGCGTGTCATTGATCAGGCGCACTCGGTGCTTGACCAGGCGATCTACCTGGCCAATTCCGGCTCGTTCAAAATGTGCCGCCCGGATAGCAAAACAAACTTCACGCTGGGTGCGGAAACACTGGATACAACATCCGATGCGATCCAGCACCGGCGCATCGCACAAGGTTAAAGAGATCATCGAAAACAAATTGGAGACCAACATGCACGTCAGTAAGTTGTTATGCAATCCGCGCGGAATTTTCCGTTTGCCAGGAAACCCGGAGCGATAAATGGCGGTCATCACCGTTTTTAATCAAAAGGGCGGCGTGGGGAAAACCACCACCTGCCTCAATGTGACCGCCGCGCTGGATATGGCGCAGCAGTGCCCTATCGCGCTGGATATGGATCCCCAGGCACATTTGACCCTGTCCAGCGGCATCAAAGGCACGCCGTCGGACAGCGGCATGGCCGCATTCTTCAAACAAAAAACACCGCTCGAAAGTTTGCTGCGCCCGACCACGCGCGGCTGGCAGATCATCCCCGCGACACTGGAGCTGGCCAAGATTGATGCCCTGTATGGCAGCGACGCAAAAGCCGCGACCCTGCTAAAACTGGGACTGCGGGAAGAATTGTCTCTCACGGGTGCACCCATCATGATCGACTGCTGCCCGATGCTGGGTGTGTTGACGTTGAATGCATTGCTGGCGACCGACCGGGTATTGATTCCCGTGTCGGCAGACTTCCTGTCACTGCAAGGCGTACATCGCCTGGGCAGCGCGCTCAATGTGCTGGAAAAAAAATTACAGCGCAATTTCGAGCGGCGCATCGTGGTCACGCGCTTCGATTCGCGCCGCAAACTCTCTTATGAAATCTACGACAAACTCAAAGAACGCTACGGCCCATTGGTCTGCAACACGCGCATCGGCGAGACCGTCGCGCTGGCGACCAGCCCGATGCACGGCCAGGACGTGTTCGCTTTTGCGCCGCATAGTCCCGGTGCTGCGGACTATCTGGCCTTGACCAAAGAGTTACTCGATAGCGGATTCTTTGCAAACCCGGTAACAACCTGAGTCGCTGCCGGGTGTTTCACATCTGCCAGATGTACAGCGTGGAATGGTGCAGATCATCCACCTCCACGGTCGCCTGTGGCGGGTGATCGAGCACCAGGAACGTGCTACTGATGAACCGCGTACCAGGACGCATTTCGGCGCGTGCCTTGTGCCAGAGTTGTTCCATCGGCACCGGCGAGAGATAGGCGAACACCACATCGTACTCGGACAGATTGCAGTCCCATAAACTCCCCCACCGCACCCGGCAATTGCGGTAAGCACCCAACCGGATACGCAACCAGCTCCAGAAGAACGGCAAGGGCGCGGCTTCCACACCCATATATCGGCCGTCAGGACGCGCAGCGGCAAGATACGTCAGCACGCCGCCCAGACCAGAACCCAGATCCACAAATGAAAAGCCGTCTGCCCGCACCGCCGGCAACAGTTTTTCCAATGCCTGCCACACCTTGTCACTGGACAGATACAGCGGCACCTGCGTGCGGAACGTACTCCAATAAACCAGCATCAATAACAGGAACGCGGCGAGGAACAGTCCGGGAGGCAAACCGACAGCCAGCATCAATACCAAAGCAGGCGCGAACAACAATTGTATGACCCACCACCACTTCGCGAGTCCGGCAACGTAACTGAACGCAGCGGCAAGCATCCCGCAGAGCAAAGCGACCGCCAACGGTGAGCTGTGCCACCCGGCGGCGCGGAACGAAAACAACGTGATCGCTACTGCGGAAAATTGCAGCAACAAGGCGACGATGGAAGGCGGGATTTTTTTAAATACGGTGTACACGGTTAACTTACGTTGCTATCAATCATGTCGTTATAGTAAGCTAACGCGATCTTTATGGTAGCGTGGTCTTTTGGTTTTTTTCTATGGGACTTCCTGCTCGATACATAAAATCCGCACCTGTCCACCTATCGGACATGATGCGGTTACTTAACCCCGATCACACGCGGCAGTGCCGATGAACCGAACCAGCAGTACGTTGCCTGTTGGAGTGCGTCGTCTGCCGGTGTGCGTAACCTAGTGAACTATCTCGAACTTATGATCAGTATTCTGGTGGTAGATGACCATGCCTTGATCCGAAAGGGCTTAAAAATGCTCCTCGAAGATACGCCAGACATTCGCATCACAGGTGAGGCAGATACCGGCATGCAGGCTATCAGCATGGTGCGCGCGCACCGCTTTGACCTGGTCTTGCTCGATCTTTCGCTACCGGACAAACCCGGCATCGATGTGCTCAGGCAACTCAAGGCCGAGCATCCCGATATCAAAGTCATCGTGCTCAGCATGCACCCTGAAGACCAATACGGCATGCGCACCCTGAAAGCCGGTGCGTTGGGTTACCTCAACAAACAAAGCGCACCGGAGATGCTCGTCGGGGCGGTTCGCCAGGTTGTCGGCGGCAAGCGATACATCAGCGAAGCGATGGCCGAACAATTGCTCAACAACATGGTCGGTACATCCCAAGAGTTGCTGCACCAAAGCCTGTCCAATCGCGAGTACCAGACGCTGTGCCTGATGGCATCCGGCAAGTCGTTGTCGGAAATCGCCGATGGCATGTCGCTCAGCCCCAAAACAGTCAGCGTCTATCGCGGACGGATGCTGGAAAAAATGGGATTCAAGAACAATGCCGAAGCAATCCACTATGCGATCAGCAACCATTTGGTGGGAACACCCTGATCGAAATAAGGGTGGACTTCCCCGTTATTCAGGCCATTGCAACGTCCGCTTTGTTCGACAATCACGACAAGCCATTCATCGTCCCCAGTCATGAGCAGCCAACTTTCCAATCCGTCCGAAATCGCCCGCGAAACCCTAAAGACCTTGGCGTTGCGCAAGGTTCCGCCCACCCCCGACAACTACAGCAAGATCTACGCTGAAATCGGTGCATTGCCCCCCGATGAAAGTATGGGTGCGCAACAGGTGCTGCACAGCATTGCCGAGCTATTGGTCAAGCAATCCGGCAAACCCGCCGTGGTGGGCAACCAGTTGCAAAAATCTTTGGTCGCCAAAGACTGGCAACAATACCTCGCGGAAGTCGAGAAAATCCTGCCTGCCACCAAGGCAGGCAACACCCTCATCCCCTCCTGGTCTGAGCTGATCCGCGACCTGTTGCGGCAACTGGAAACACCGCACAAAGGCTTGACCATCACCCGCAAAAAAGAAGGGCTGGAAACCGTGTTGTCCCGGTTTGCCGCCAATCCCGAAACCTTGTTCGAAAAATTACAGGGCTTGCTGCGTTCCTGGACGGGGACACCGTCATCGGACGCCATCCCTGCCGATATGCTGGTGGACCTTCCGCCTGCGGTTGCCACAACAAGTGGCGCACCCGCACCGACGATCAGCGCATCCACCGGCATTCCGGGCAGCAGTGACATACATACCCAGCTGCGCGAATTGCTCGCCCAAACACTGGAAAGCTCGCTGGTCACTCAGCCGGAATTTGATGTCGAGGTGAAGTCTTTCGCCCAGCAAATACGCTCCGCAACCGACTATGACCAGATCACCAAGATCGCCAAACAGCTGCGCAGCTTCTGGCTCAAAGTCGAACTGCGCGGCGGCGATAAAGTGAAGATACAAGAAGGCCTGGTGCGCCTGTTGAGGCTGCTGGTCGAGAACGTCGGCGAACTGGTCGAGGATGAAGAATGGCTGCATGGACAAATCGCCACGCTCCAGGGCATCGTCGCCAACCCCATCGACAAACGCGTCATCGCCGATGCCGAACGCAGTTTGCGCGATGCCATCATCAAACAAAGTCTGCTGAAAAAAAGCCTGACCGATGCGAAAACCACGCTCAAGATGCTGATGACTTCCTTCATTGATCGTTTGGGCGATTTGACCGAAAGCACCGGCGACTACCACCAAAAGATCGAGGGTTACAGCCAGAAAATCGGCAAGACCAACAACATCACCGAACTGAGCCACATCCTCGATGACATCATGCAGGACACGCGTGTCATCCAGGCCAGCGCGTTGCGCTCCCATGAGGAATTGGTCCGCACGCGCAAACAGGTTCAGGAGTCCGAGGACAAGATCAAACAGCTCGAACAAGAACTGGAACAAGTCAGCGAGCTGGTGCACGAAGACCAACTCACCGGCGCGCTCAACCGGCGCGGCTTGGACGAAGCATTTGAACGCGAGGCAACCCGCGCGGACCGCAACGCATCGCCGCTGTGTGTTGCCCTGCTCGACATAGACAATTTCAAACGCCTGAACGACACACTGGGGCATCAAGCCGGAGACCAGGCACTCGTCCACTTGACCAATGTGATACGCGAGACCTTGCGTCCCAGCGATTCGGTCGCGCGCTACGGCGGCGAGGAGTTCGTCATCATCCTTCCCGATACCGACATCGAAAACGGAGAATCCACAATCAGCCGGTTGCAGCGTGAACTCACCAAAAAATTCTTCCTGCATGAGAACGACCGTATCCTGATCACCTTCAGTGCCGGCGTGGCCTTACGCGCACCGCAAGAAGACCAGGAAGATGCCATCGCCCGTGCCGACAAGGCAATGTATCAGGCCAAGAAAGCCGGCAAGAACCAGGTTGTAGCCGCATCTTAACTGCCACGGCCCCTCATCGGCGACGAATTCCCCAATCAACACCAGAGAGAAATCCATGAAACAAACACCCATGCACTCGAATCACAATCCTGACATCTTGAGGATTATGCCCAACAACCTGAAAAGAGTTGTCGAAGTCGGATGCAGCAGCGGTGCACTGGCCAGAGCTTATGTCGGCATCAATTCACAATGCAGGTATACGGGAATAGAAATAGATCCGGATTTTGCTGCCGTTGCACAGGATTACTGCGATGAGGTGGTTTGTGGAAACATCGAACATCTCGCCGATGATGAATTCCTCAAGTTCTTTCCTTCTGATTGTTGGATTTTCGGCGATACATTGGAACATCTTTACGACCCATGGAAAATCCTTAAGCGAATCAGACCTCATCTTGCGCCTGATGCCATGATTATTGCCTGCATACCGAACGCACAACACTGGAGCATACAGGCCAATTTAAACAGCGGATTATTCAGATACCAAGATATGGGGCTGATGGATCGCACCCATATTCGATGGTTCACCAGAATCACAATGATCGAATTGTTCGAGTCCACCGGTTACAAAATTATTGAAGGCTTTCCCAGGGTTTTCGATGAGCCACAAAGACAATTGGTCCTGCCCTCTATTAGAACCATGGCCCAAGCCATTGGTGTTGATCCGCAGCAAGCCGAGGAAGACGCGATTCCCTTGCAATGGGTGATTAAGGCCATACCAACATAGCGGTCAACATGCCTAAAATTGGCAAAGCGACCATGAACAATCCAATCCCCGACTGCATCTCAGTTTCAGTTGGTCTTGCAAAACTGCCAGGAGCATCCTAATGATGAATCCGAGAATCAAGCTTGTTGTAGCCACCAGAGAGCGTTATGAGGATTTTCCATTTAAGACAGCACTCGGGAAATCGTTAGCGTTATACAACTATCCTTTTGTAGAAATAGAGTTGATTGAACAAAATAGACTCGGTTTACCAACGGTCTACAACATAGCTATTGAAGCCGCCAAACAAGATCCCGCGATACTGGTATTTATTCACGACGATGTGCATCTGTGCAGCTTTGACTGGCATACCCAGCTATTAAAAGCATTGACACAATTTCAATTGGTTGGACTGGCAGGAAACAAGCGTAGGGTAAAAGATCAGCCCGCATGGGCATTCATCGATACGAATTTTATTTGGGATGCCAAAGAGAATCTTAGCGGCATCGTTGGACATGGAAATGGATTTCCGCCACAGAACCTCAGTCAATTTGGTGAGCCATGCCAGGAAGTAAAACTGCTTGATGGATTATTGCTTGCATGTCATAGCAATACTTTTCACGAGCACGACATAAGATTCGACGAGAGATTTGAATTTCATTTTTACGACTTAGATATTTGCCGTCAATTCGAAAGCAAGAAATTAAAAATGGGAACCTGGTCTATTTCCACCATCCATGAGAGCGGTGGAAATTTTGGCTCAGAAGCCTGGAAAGCCTCTTATGAAAGATACATCAATAAATGGCAAAGCTAATATCTACGCAGACATCGCCCAACTGAACCATTAACAAATTGACAAATTTTTTAGCAAACCGATTAAGTTGAAAAATAACGGGGATTAGAAAGTAAACCATGGAAAATACAAGCTCGCATCTACCACCCACTTCTTTGGACATCGGCAATCAATTTCAGCAAGCCGTATCACACCATCAAGCTGGCAGGCACAGCGAAGCAGCAGAGATTTACCGGGAAATATTGCAAGTTCAGCCCCGCCATCCCGACGTAAATCACAATATGGGAGTGTTGCAAGTCCAGCAAAATCAAGCGGCTGCGGCACTACCCTATTTCATGGTCGCATTGGGTGCAGATCCCTCACGCGGACAATTCTGGCTGAGTTATATCGATGCACTGATACGTACCAATCAAGTTCAGGATGCAAAAGAAACACTGGCATTGACTAGGAAACAAGGACTAGAGGGGAAATCCCTGGATGACTTGGCGGCAAGATTACAACTGCTCGAACAACAGGCGACGCAACAGTCCGCAACCACCGTGCAAATGAACAAAGAAACACCAGTCTCCGCCCTGAATACCGCATCACCATCTTTGCAAGAGCCCAGCATTGAACACTTGGATACCTTGTCAGCATTGCTAAGCCATGGACAAATCGACAAAGCAGAAAATCTGGCCCGTGCAATGACGGTTCGTTTCCCCAACCATTGGGCGGGCTGGAAAATGTTAGGCGTCGTATTTAGCAGAAAGGGACAGAATGAGCAGGCACTGTTCCCCATGCAAAGGGCGGCACAACTCTTACCCAATGATGCTGAAGCACACAACAACTTGGGTATCACGCTACAGAGCCTAGAAAAAACAAAAGCGGCAGAGACTAGTTATCGCCGTGCGCTGCAACTCAACGAGAACTATGCCGAAGCCAACAACAACCTGGGCTCATTACTGCAGAAAAAAGGAGAGCTTAAAGCATCAGAGAGTTGCTACAGACGAGCACTTAAGATCAATCCCCGCTACGTCAAAGCACTTAAGAACATGGCCGTGCTATTAGGTGAGACAGGCAGAATTGATGAAGCGAAATCAAGCTATGAAACAATCCTGACGATTAATCCTGATGATGTAGAAGCATTGACTGAATTGGGCACACTGCAACAAAAAGCAGGCCGCTTGGAAGAGTCCGAGGTTTTGCACAGACGCGTGTTACAAATCGATCCTAATCTGGGTGCTGCGCACTTCAATCTAGGCAATGTATTATTTTCTTCCGGCAAGCTGAAAGAAGCGCATGAACAAATGCAGATTGCCGTCCAACTCAAGCCTGATTTTGCAGAGGCACATTGCGAGCTTGGATCAATCTGCCAGAAACTGTGCCAAAACGATCTGGCGGTAACGCACTTCACGCGGGCATTGCAAATCAATCCGGAGCTTGCTGAAGCAAATTCCAATCTTGGCATGCTACTTTATGATGCCAAAATGCACACAGATGCGGAAATATTCTACCGTCGCGCATTACGCACCAAGCCTGAGCACGCCTTAATTCATAACAACCTTGGCGTACTGCTGCATGATCTGGGCAAATTGGAGGAGGCGGAGGCGCATTTCCGTACCGCGATCAAACTCAATCCGGATTACGCCGGCGCATACAGCAACCTGATATTCAGCCTATGCCAGGATATAACAAGCGATGAATCGACGATGGCCGAGATATACCATCGATTTGACGAGCGATTCGTCATCAATGCTGATCGCCAAACATTGACGAACAGCAAAATTGGCGACCGACACCTGCACATCGGCTTCGTCTCGGGTGACCTCAGAAATCATGCAGTCGCGTCCTTCATTGAACCACTACTTGCTGCTCTATCGAAGTTCCCGGATTTGACCTTGCACGCTTATCACAACAACGTCATCGAGGATGAAGTCAGTCGGCGGCTTAAACAATATTTCGCACATTGGCATGCGGTTTCATTTTTATCCGACCCGGCTCTTGCGGAAAAAATATCCAATGAACATATCGATATCTTGATCGATCTTTCAGGCCATTCGGCAAAGAATCGTCTCCTCACTTTCGCCAAGAGACCCGCGCCCATCCAAATGAGTTGGTTAGGCTGCCCGATCAGTACTGGCATGAGTGCCATGGATTATTTTTTGGCGGATCACTACATGCTTCCCGTTGGCAAGATGGAAGAACAATTCATAGAAAAAATCATTCGCCTGCCTGCCCACGCGCCCTTCTTACCCGTCCAGGATGCTCCTTCCGTCAATCCGCTCCCTGCACTCACGAATGGACACCTCACCTTCGGCAGCTTCAACCGAGCCAGCAAGATCAATCAGCCGGTGATCGCGCGCTGGTCGAAGTTGCTGCGAGCCCTTCCCGATGCACGTATGCTGCTCGGCGGGGTACCTGTGAATAGCACAGTGATGCTGACTGAATGGTTCGCATCGGAAAACATAGACAAAGGTCGCTTGGAATTTTACCCGCATACCAACACGCACGACTATTTGAGCCTGCACCATAAGGTGGACTTCGCACTCGACACCTTTCCCTACAATGGCGCAACGGTTGCATTGAACGCTGTTCACATGGGCGTACCGACCCTAACCGTCGCCGGTGACACTACGGTGGGTCGATTAGGCTCTGCGATCATGCAACATTTGGGGTTGAATGAATTTGTCGCTCACGACGAAAGCGACTTCATAGCAAAAGGCAAGGATTGGCACAACAACCTTGAAAAATTGGCTGGCGTGCGCGCAAACATGAGAAACCGCTTTTCGCATTCCGCCATCGCTGACACTGGGGGCATCGCCGCTGCACTTGTACAAGCATGCCGTATCGCCTGGCAGTGCTGGTGCACTGATGGCACTCAAGCATCGATAGATGTATCCGATACACAATCCTGAGCAGCCATTTGAGATCACCCAACAGCCTAATGAAATGTTGATTGATTCATCACGCCCCACGAAAGCGACCAACCAAATCGTCAAATTTCTGAAAATTTAATTGACGAACCTAAAGTTTTCAAAACTTATACCGATAACTGGACTAACCGAGGTTGATATGCAGCACAAGACCAACGTAAACGGCAATCAAGCCGGACAATAAAACCTAGTTAAAGGAGAATTATCATGGCACAAGTCATCAACACCAACGTAGCAGCCCTGTTTGCCGGTGCCGCACTGAACACTTCCGCTCTCGGCCTCCGCACCGCACAAGAACAATTGTCTTCCGGTCTACGCATCAATAGCGTGGCGGATGATCCTACCGGCTTGGGCATTGCGATTGGTTACCAAAGCAAGATCAACGGCACCAATGTGGCCATACAAAATGCCAACAATGCGATTTCTAATGCGCAGACCGCCGACGGCTATGCCGCTCAAATCACCGCCAATCTGCAACGCCTCTATCAAATCGCCGTGCAATTAGGCGGTACTGCCACGGGTGCTGAAACCAGCGCGCTACTGGCAGAAAACGCCCGTATCGCCGGTTTGACAACAGTGGGCGTGGGGGTGGGCGTTTCCGTCGATGGAGTCGGCACCCAGGTAACCGGTGTAGGTGCGTCAATTGTCGCTCCCACTAACGTTACTGTTAGCGGTATTAGTGCAGATCTGACTGCGGTGTCCGCTTCACGAGCAAAATTCGGTGCCGACATTGCGACTTACAGCTCTGCGGTTGCTGTCATGCAAACCACATCGGTGAACTTGTCCGCTGCTTACAGCCGCATCATGGATACCGATTATGCGGCGGCGACCACCGCGATGACCCGCAACAACATTCTGCAACAGGCGGGTACTGCAGTGTTGGCGCAAGCGAACCAGACCCCGAACACCGTCATGACGTTGCTGCGTTAATCCTAGCATCACGATTCCGACCGGATTCGTCCGGTCGGAATCTGAATTCAGATTTTGATCAAAAGGAGAAGCAAAATGCTCATCCAAAATTCAAGCAATGCCGTTCAGCTTGCACAACCCGTCGGGCTCACCAGCAATGGTGCGCCCACCGTCTCTTCCGGCAATTCGAATGTCGCGGTGAACGCGAACACCGTATCGTCCGCAGAACCCTCCGCAGCACAACTGACAAGTGCCGTGAACAGCCTCAACCAGGTAATGCAACAGTCGAATATCAGCCTGTCGTTCAGCGTGGATGCCACCACCAAGATTCCGGTCGTGAACGTGACGGACTCGGCTGACGGATCGGTCGTCGCCCAGTTCCCGTCCAAGGCGACCTTGGCCATCGCGCAATCGATCGAACAACTCCAGCAACGCCAGGGACTGCTGTTCAATCACAAGGCGTAGGAGATAAAACATGTCCACCACAGTCGCCGCATCCTCATCAGCTCCCGGCACCATTGACGTCCAGTCATTGGTTGCACAATTGATGGCCGTTGCGAACCAACCGGTTACCGCGCTCAATACCCAGATCGCGACCGAGCAGACGCAACTTTCGGATTTCGGCACCATCAGTGGCATGGTTTCGAGCTTGCAGACCACCATGACCCAGCTGAGTGTCGATGCGTCGACCAATAGTGCGACCTCGTCCAACACCGCTGCAGTAACGCCCACCGCCAACAGCACCGCAGTCGCGGGCAGCTACGCCGTAAACATCAGCAACCTTGCCCAAGCACAAAGTCTGGTTTCTGCCGGTCAGGCCAGCAGCAGCACCGCCATCAGCAACGGCACGGCCACCACGGTCACCTTCGCTTTCGGCACCACGGCTGGCACGACCTTCACCGCCAACGGCAGTGCCGCAAAAAGCATCACCATAGACAGCACCAACAACACGCTGTCGGGCATCGCGGCGGCAATCAACGCGGCCAACATGGGGGTGACGGCGACCCTCATCAATGATGGCAGCGCCACCGCGCCGTATCATATCGCCCTGACATCCAACAGCACCGGTGCCAGCAACAGCCTGCAGATCACCACCGCAGGGGGAGACGGCACCATCAACACCCTGCTGGCCTACAATCCGGCGGGGACGATGAACATGACCCAGACCGTGGCGGCGCAAAATGCCAACTTCACGTTGAACAGCATCGCGATCAGCAGTGCCTCGAATACGGTGGCGAATGCCATCCAGGGTGTCAGCCTGACGCTCGGCAGCGTCACCACCGCCCCGGTTACCCTGACGGTCGGCCCGAACACGCAAGGCGTGACCAGCGACATCACCTCATTCACCAATGCCTACAACGCGCTGTGGAACCAGTTGAAAACTGTCTCCTCTTTTGGCAGTTCCCCGACATCGGGAGGGGCCACCGCAGCGGGAGATTTGGCCGGCAACAGCACGATCCGCATGATGATGAGCCAGATGCAAAGTGTCCTGGACACCGCCACCACACCAGCCAGCGGGGGCAGCCTGAGCTACCTTGCCCAGATTGGCGTGGCGATGCAGACCGACGGGACGTTGTCCGTCAATAGCGCGATGCTGAACACCGCCTTGACCAATAAATTCAGCGATGTCGGCAATTTGTTGACCTCAGCCACAGGCGTGATTAACAACATGAACAGCTGGGCCAACGCCGTGCTTGCGCCGGGCAACGGATTGATACCCAGTGCGACCAGTGCCATCAATTCCACTATTACCGATCAGCAAAACAAGATCTCCCAGATAAACGCGCAAAACACGATTCTTCAGGCGCAGTATCTACAGCAATACACCAATCTGAACATGCTGCTGACCAGCATGAACAGCACCAGCACGTATCTGGCACAACAATTTGCCAGTGCCAAAAACTAACTTAGGGACATCTCAATGAACGCCAATATTGCCATCCGTTCCTATAACCAAGTCGGACTTGAGTCGGGCGTGACGGCTGCCGATCCGCACAGGCTGATCCTGATGTTGTTCGAAGGCGCGCTGAAGGCGATCGGCAATGCAAAAAGCGAGATGCAGCGCAAAGAGATCGCCGCCAAAGGAAAATCAATCTCGCATGCCATCCGCATCATCAGTGAAGGGTTGGATGCGAGTCTGGACAAGACCGCAGGCGGCGCATTGGCGCAAGACCTGTCCGCGCTATACGCTTACATGGTCAGACGCCTGTTTGATGCCAACGTGAAGAATGACACCGCGACCCTGGATGAGGTCTCCCGTCTGCTGTCCGAATTGAAAGAAGCCTGGGCGGACATCCGACCCAACCAGTCGCAAACAATGCCAGCCTCCCAATCCGCCCACAACGTGCAACTGGTTTATGCCCGAGGATAAGACGATGAACGATCAAACACTACCCCAAACCGTCACGCATCAGGTCGTCAGCAATTACGAATCACTGGCCGTGCTGACCGGCCAGATGCGAGTAGCGGCCGCGCACGGTGAATGGGATCATCTGACCGCTCTCGAAAAGCAATGCAGCCAGCACGTCGCCACCATGAAGCCCGCCGATGCGGCCAGCACACTGGACGAACAGGCCAGGCTGCGCAAGATCGATCTCATCAAAAAAATCCTGGCGGACGACAAAGAGATCCGCAACCGCACCGAAAGCTGGATGGGGCAATTGCAGCGCATCATGAGCAGCAACCACCAGGAACAACGCCTGCAACAAGCGTACTCTGCCGGGTATTAACCCCGCAGTCGCGCCCTCGTTGCGCCATGCATGATGCTGCCCCCGACCCTGATCAGTGCACTGCAAGTACTGTCACGTTCGGGCAAGTCGCCCGTCACGGCCGATGCCCCGCTGCCCTTAAGCGAGATCAAAGTCGGGCAGCAACTACAGGGCTCGGTACAGGCCCAGCTTAGCCCGGGGCTGTTCAGGGTGCTGGTCGCCGGACAGTCCATACAGATGCGCTTGCCGGCAACGATACGCAGCGGCGAGACCATCAATCTCCGCGTCATCTCGACCACCCCTCAGCTTACCTTCAGCATCGCGGCCTCGACCGCGCCGATCTCGACCCAGGAACAGATCGGCGCGGCGGCACGCTTGCTCGCCGATCTTGCGCAGCAACCCATCCAGGATCCCGTCACCCGGCAGCTGGGCAAAACCGCAGTCTGGCAAACCGCGTTGACCGCGCCCGACAGCAGGCAGCTCGCCACTGCCCTGCGCGACGCGTTGGCCAATAGCGGCTTGTTCTACGAATCGCACCAGGCGCAATGGGTACGCGGGGAACGCAGCACCGCGCAGTTGCTGGT
>JABEVG010000119.1 GCA_013044075.1 Gallionella sp. | reverse complement strand
CGAGATGCTGCCGCGCGTGGTCCCGTTCGTGCTGCTGCTGACCGGTGTCATGGTGGCGCTCTATGGCGGTTTCGCCACGCCGTCTGAGACCGCCGGACTCGGCGCGGTGCTGGCCCTGGTACTGATCGCCGTGGTGTACAAAGTGTGGCGGCCTCGCGACGTCGCGCCCATCCTGGGTGCCACGCTCAAAGAATCTACCATGCTGATGTTTATCATCGGCATGTCGCTGCTGTATTCCTACGTGATGAGTTATCTGCACATCAGCCAGGGTGCGGCGGAATGGATCGTCGCGCTGGCGTTGTCGAAATGGATGCTGCTCGCGACCGTCATCGTGCTGGTGATGGGGCTGGGGTTCTTTCTGCCGCCGGTGAGCATCATCCTGATGACCGCGCCCATCATCCTGCCGCCGCTCCGGGCGGCCGGTTTCGATCTGATCTGGTTCGGCGTGCTGATGACCATCGTCATGGAGATGGGTCTCATTCACCCGCCGGTCGGACTCAATCTGTTCGTCATCAAGAACATCGCGCCCGACATCCCGCTCAAGGAGGTGATCTGGGGGGTCATTCCGTTCGTGCTGCTGATGTTCTTCGCCATCATCCTGCTGTGTGTGATTCCGGGCATTTCCACCTGGCTGCCCAATATGATCATGGGGGCGGGACGATGACTGGGCAAAAAATCCTTTCCCGCAACGACGCGCAAAATTGGGCGGCCTATCTGCTCTTATCTGTTGCCTACATCGTCAGCGGCAAGTTGGGATTGGTGTTAGCACTCCCACCCGGCTATGCCTCTCCGCTATTCCCCCCGGCCGGTATTGCAGTCGCGGCAGCATTGATAGGTGGCAGACGCACCCTGCCCTGGATATTTATGGGCTCGCTGCTGCTGAATCTATGGGCAGGGCATGCGACTAGCCATCACATGAGCAGCGTGGGGTTGATGGTGGCGATTGTCATAGCCACGGCTTCAACGCTACAGGCGTCAATAGGTGGTTGGCTATTGCGTCGTGCAATCGGTTACCCAACAGCCTTTGATCATGTCTCGGAAATTCTATGGTTCTTGTTGTTGGCACCCGTGATGTGTTTGGTTTGCTCAACCCTGTCAGTCGGCAGCCTTTGGGTGCTTGGAAGTATCAATACGGCAGATGTCTTTGACAATTGGGTTTCGTGGTGGATTGGAGACTCAATAGGGGTGGTCGTGATGTTCCCCATTGTGATGACCGCATTTGGTCAACCTCGCGGTCTCTGGCGTAAGCGTATTGGCACGGTAGCGGTTCCGATGCTATTGGGCTCTGCTCTATTTGTTGGCATATTCCTCAAATCCAACCAGTGGGAATACGACAACTCACTCTCTGACTTCAAACAGCTCTCCGAGCAAACGCTTAATCTGGTCGTTGCCAAACTCGACGAGCAGAATGCGGTACTCGATGAAATGGCGGGACTGCTTTTGCATGATGAACACGGTCATGTGACTCATGATGAGTTTCACCGCTTTATCCAAAGATCGCTCAAGCGATTCCCCATGATTCAGGCATTGGAATGGGTCCCATTGGTCAGTGCATCGCAGCGCGATGATTTTGAGGCCGAGCAGCGTAACGCATTGCCAGGTTTCGAGATCCGCGAGCGAAATGAAGAAGGCAGGCTGGTGCGTGCCAGGGTTCGCGCTAGATACTATCCGGTTACCTACGTTGAACCCCTTGCCGGCAATGAGGCTGCCGTTGGATTTGACCTTGCCTCGAATGTTAAACGGAGCGAGGCACTCAACAAGGCGTTACAGAGTGACACCGTAGTAACGACCGAGGCTGTGCAATTGGTGCAGGATGCCCAGCATCAAGCGGGTGTCCTGATTCTGTCGGCCATACGACCATATGACAGCCAGTCTGGAGTCGTTTTGACCGTGCTGCGCATGGGTGATTTCATGGGCAACCTGTTGTTAAAAACACGCCCTATGCTCTTTACCAGGCTCACTGACGTGGATCAACAGCAGGTACTCTTCACCGACTTTCCCAACCCGTCAGCCACCGTTTTAAATGAACATAGATTTACATTTGGAACACGACACTACCTGCTGGAGACGACTCCCACTCCTTTGTATTTCGCGCAGCACCGAAGTTGGGAAAGTTTTGCAGTGCTTGGTTTCGGACTTTTGGGAACGGGACTGCTTGGCGCGCTATTGTTGCTTGGTACTGGATATACCGCCCGCATTGAAAATCAGGTAAGGGATAGAACCAGGGAGCTGAGTGAAAGCGAGTCGCGATTCCGCTACATGCTGGAGAACAGTCCGATTTCAGTACGCATAGCGAACCATGCCGGTACTCATGTGGTGTTTTCCAATCAGAGTTATGCCGAGTTGGTTGAGTCGCCCCCCGACCAGGTTATCGGTCTCAACCCACGGCTGTACTATGCGAATCCGCACTTTTACGACGAGATTGTTGAACAGATCAGCAGGGGCGACAAAGTCACCAATAAATTGGTTGAACTCAAGATCCCGGGTGAGCACGCCAAGACGAAATGGGCATTGGCATCGTATTTGAGACTTGAATATCAAAACGAAGCTGCCGTTCTGGGTTGGTTCTATGACATAACCGAAAGCAAGCTATCCGAGATGGAGATGCGCATCGCTGCGACGGCCTTTGAAACGCATGAAGGCATGTTGGTCACGGACGCGCATACCCGCATCCTGCGAACCAATCGTGCCTTCACCACCATTACCGGCTATAGCGCGGAAGAAGTCATCGGCAAGAAACCCAGCATCCTCAGTTCCGGACGCCAGGACAAGGACTTCTACCAGTCCATGTGGGAGCGCATCCACAATACCGGTTCATGGGATGGCGAGATATGGAACCGCCGCAAGAATGGTGAGATTTACCCGGAGCATCTCACCATCAATGTGGTGAAAGACCGGGACGGCAACATCACAAATTACGTGGGCGCGCTTTCTGACAGTACCGAACGTCAAAAGACACTGGAGCAGCTGCGCACTGCTGCCACCGAGCTGGAGATTGCCAACAATCAGATCGAGATCGAACGCGCGAGCTTGGCTAAACGTGTTGCAGAACGTACCGCGCAACTGGAATATGCCAACAAGGCCAAGGACTCCTTCCTGGCCACCATGAGCCACGAGATACGCACGCCGTTGGGCGGTATGCTCGGCATGATGGAATTGCTCAATCTGTCCGAGCTGAATGCAAGACAGCGCCAGCAACTGAAAACTGCGCAACTGTCCGGAAAAAACCTGTTACGGATCGTCAACGACATCCTCGACTGGTCCAAGATCGAAGCCGGCAAGCTGGAGCTTTCTCCCCAGCGCGGATCCATCAACGACGTGCTACACAGTGTCGCCAGCACCTACGCACAACTTGCCGGAGACAAAGGGATCACGCTTGAGGTATCGGTCGATCCGCAACTGAGTGCCGAGCACTGCTTCGATGCGTTGCGCCTCTCGCAGATACTCAATAACTTCACCAGCAATGCCGTGAAGTTCACCCAACACGGCAGTATTGAAATTGGTGCGCAACGACTCGGGAGTCGTGAGGGATTCGAGACGGTACGTTTCAGTGTCAAGGACAGTGGCCATGGTATCGACAAGGAGCAGCAATCACGCCTGTTCCAGCAATATGAACAGGCCACGGTCGATACCGCACGTATGTATGGCGGTACCGGTCTCGGTTTGGCGATCTGCCGTCGTTTGGCTGAACTGATGGGTGGCGAGCTGGGCGTGGAGAGCACGATAGGAGTGGGTTCGACTTTCCATTTCACCATCAGTCTACCCGTGGTTGCAGAGAGAAACCCGATTGAGAATGCAACGATCCAGGCTGCGAATCGGGCAATCACCCATCAAGCCGGAGAGACAGAAGAAGTACCGTTGACCGTGGATGGACGCCCCCTTGCCTTGCTGATTGTCGACGATCATCCGGTGAACCGGATGCTACTCAAGCAACAGCTAGTGATGCTGGGGGCTAAAGTTGAAACTGCCGAATCCGGTGTGCCAGCTTTAACGCTTTGGCAAAGTTCACAACACTTCGACATCATCATCACCGATTGCCATATGCCGGAGATGGATGGATATGAGCTGGCAGGTAAGATTCGTGACATCGAGGCCGAGGCAGGGACTTCGATGCACATACCAATCATTGCCTGGACGGCCAATGTCCTGAGTGATGAGGTGGAGAGATGCCAGGCAGCCGGGATGGATGACTTCCTCACCAAACCAACTGAGTTAGCCGACTTGAGAGCAATGTTGGTGAAGTGGATGAACCGAAAGTAATACTTTATTCAATGACTGCTTGGCAGACCATGCTCAAACCAAACGAAAATATGCGGGATCACGAACGCCAGAGACGCAACCAAAAACTAGCCCGTGCCGCATCGGTGCTGGGCGCATCGCTGCGCGACAAGATCGTACCTGCCGATCTGGCGGTGCGCCTGCTCGAAGCCGTGATCGCACCGGGCGACCGCGTGTGCCTGGAAGGCGACAACCAGAAGCAGGCGGATTTTCTGGCGCAATCATTGATACAAGTCGATCCTGAGAAGGTCAATCGGTTGCATATGCTGCAATCGGTGCTGGCACTGCCAGAGCATCTGGATCTGTACGAGCTCGGCATCGCCGAGCTGCTCGACTTCTCGTTCTCCGGCCCTCAGGCCGCACGGCTGGCGCGCATGGTGGGCAAGAAGCAGATACGTATCGGCGCGATCCACACTTATCTCGAATTGTTCAGCCGCTATTTCGTCGACCTGACGCCGCATGTTGCGCTGGTGGTGGCGCAATCCGCCGATGCGCAGGGCAATCTGTACACCGGCCCGAACACCGAGGACACGCCCGCGATCGTGGAGGCCACCGCGTTCAAGAACGGCATCGTGATCGCTCAGGTGAACGAGCTGGTGGACAAGGTGCCGCGCGTGGATATCCCCGGCGACTGGGTGAACTTCGTGATCCCCAGCCCGCGCCCGCATGTTATCGAGCCGCTGTTCACCCGCGATCCGGCGCAGATTTCCGAGATACAGGTGTTGATGGCGATGATGGCGATTAAGGGCATCTACGCCGAGTATGGCGTGCAGCGGCTGAACCACGGCATCGGCTTTGACACCGCCGCGATCGAATTGCTGCTGCCCACGTATGCGGAAAGCCTGGGACTGAAGGGCAAGATATGCAGCCACTGGGCACTCAATCCGCATCCCACCATGATCCCCGCCATCGAGGCCGGATTCGTGAAGTCGATACACGCTTTTGGTTCTGAACTCGGCATGGAGAATTACATCGCCGCGCGTCCCGATGTGTTTTTCACCGGGCCGGATGGTTCGATGCGTTCCAATCGCGCGTTCTCGCAAGCGGCGGGACACTATGCCTGTGATTTGTTCATCGGCTCGACCTTGCAGATCGATATGGCAGGCAACAGCTCGACCGCGACGCTGGATCGCATCTCCGGCTTCGGCGGTGCACCCAACATGGGCGCGGATGCCGGAGGGCGGCGCCATGCCAGCCCGGCCTGGCTGAAAGCCGGCGAGCAGAGGCGCAGCCAGCAGCCGGGGATTCCGCGCGGGCGCAAGCTGGTGGTGCAGATGGTCGAGACCTTCCGCGAGCACATGCAGCCGGCCTTCGTCGCCGAACTGGATGCCTGGAAGCTGGCCGAGTTCGCCAATATGCCGATCCCGCCGGTGATGATCTACGGCGACGATGTGACCCACATCCTGACCGAGGAGGGCATCGCCAACCTGCTGTTGTGCGCCAATGCCGAAGAACGCGAACAGGCGATACGCGGCGTGGCGGGATACACCGAGATGGGGCTGGGCCGCGATGCGCGCATGGTCGAAAACCTGCGCGATAGAGGGGTGATCCGGCGCGCAGAGGATATGGGTATCAACAAACGCGACGCGACGCGTGATCTGCTCGCCGCGCATTCGATCAAGGATCTGGTGCGCGCATCGGGCGGGCTGTATCAGCCGCCGGTGCGGTTCAGGAACTGGTGAGGCGAACGACAGGACTATGGAAAATCTCAAGTATCGATTTGACGGCGGAACGCCGACGCGGGGTGTGACGGCCATCGTGGGCGTGCTGGGCTCGGGCAATCTCGAAGTGCTAGTGGAACCGGTCGCGCTGGGTGGCGCGTGCGAGATCGAAGTGTCCACGGCGGCGCGCGGATTCGGATCTATCTGGCAGGCGGTGATGAAGGATTTCTTCGCGCGCCATCGTGTCGGCGACATACGCGTGTCGGTGAACGACGCGGGTGCCACGCCGGCCATCGTCAGCCTGCGTCTCGATCAGGCGATCGAGACCTATATCGCACAAGGTAAAAGCAAAACATGACACACAGCTATTACGAGAGCAGTGCTCGCGCGCGCATCGCCGGGTTACTTGAGCCGGACAGTTTTCATGAATGGCTGCCGGCCGCAGAAAGGCTGACCAGTCCGCATCTGGCGACACTGGAGCAGCCTGCCGCGTTCGACGATGGCGTGATCATCGGGCGTGGCAGTATTGCGGCTAAACAGATATTCATCGCCGCGCAGGAGGGCGGTTTCATGGGCGGAGCGGTGGGCGAGGTGCACGGGGCCAAGCTCGTCGGCGTGCTGGAACGGGCGGTGCGCGACCGTCCTGCGGCGGTATTGTTGCTGCTGGAGACGGGTGGTGTGCGCTTGCAGGAAGCCAATGCCGGATTGATTGCGGTGTCGGAGGTGATGCGCGCGATCCTGGCGGCGCGCGCCGCAGGCGTGACTGTCATCGTCGCCATCGGCGGGCAGTACGGCTGCTTCGGCGGCATGGGCATCGCCGCCCGTTGCGCCAGCACGATCATCATGAGTGAAGAAGGCCGGCTCGGTCTGTCCGGTCCGGAAGTGATCGAGACCGCGCGCGGTGTCGAAGAATACGATGCGCGCGACCGCGCGATGGTGTGGCGCACCGTCGGCGGCAAGCACCGCTATCTGCTCGCAGAATGCGATGTGATCGTTGCCGACAGCATGGACGAATTCCGGCACGCGATCGTCGCCGGCATAGACAACGGTGACGACTGGTCGCTGGCTGCTTTGGAACGGGAACATCAGCTGCTGGCCGAGCGGGTGCAACGCTTCGGTGCATGCAAGGATGGACGCGACATCTGGCGCGAGCTGGGCTGGGCTGATCCTGAGGCGATTGCGATGCCGGACAACGACGAGTTCGTCGCGGCGGCGCACGGACACCGTGCAAAGAATATTTAGAGGCGATAGCAGATGGAATGGAAAAGCGTAGTTGAGCAGCTGTGCCCTGACGGTCATGAGGTTAGTCAGGCGGGCAATCTCATCCGGGGTTACGGTCGCTGCGGACCGCATACCGTCGCCGTGATCGGCACCACCAACCACACCGAAGTTGGCGTGGAATTGGCACTCGCGATGGCGGCTGCGGTCATCAACGTGATACACGATTATCCCGCCCGTCCCATTGTGTTCCTGGTCGACACCAGCGGCCAGCGGCTGCGCCATCGCGACGAGTTGCTCGGATTGAACGGCTACATGGCCCATCTGGCGAAGTGCGTCGAGATGGCGCGTCGGCGCGGTCATCCTATCGTCAGTCTGGTATACGAGCAGGCACTGTCCGGAGGCTTCCTCGCCAACGGCATGATGGCCGATGTGTGTGCCGCGTTGCCCGAGGCGGAGATACGCGTGATGGGTCTCGCCGCGATGGCGCGGGTGACGCGTATCAGCGAGGAGAGGCTGAGCGAACTCGGCAAATCTTCGCCGGTGTTCGCGCCGGGCGCGAAAAACTATCTGCTGCTGGGCGGCCTGGATGCCTTGTGGGAGGGGGATCTGTCAGCCTGTCTGATGGATGCGTTGCAATCTATCGACACCACGGATCATCGTCGCACGCTCGGGCATGAACGCGGCGGGCGCATGCTTGCCTATCCTGTCGTACAACGTGTGTTAGCCAGTGCCTGAGTCTGCAATCCAATCGTGTCCCATGCCGAGCCGTCATACCCTGGTGTGGGTGCGGCCGGAATGTCGCGCGGCTGTGGCCGCAGCAGTCAAGGAAGAGGCGACGCACAGGCACGTCGCCTCATGGCTGGCGGCGGATAGGCCCTTGGTGGTTGCACGTCAGCCCGATGTGGCGTTGCCCGACATTCTCGCGGTCGGCCTGGCTCTGCCGCCCGCGCTCGGTAAATGTCGCATCGCGCTGCGCGTGGACCGCCATGACATCGTTCGGCACTCGCCACCCTTGCGCCTCGCCGAGGTGATTTCGCCTGCGCCCGCTGCGTGGCAAGCCGCACTGCTAGCACTTGACTCCGCAGCAGCGGACATCGGTCTTGGGCTGCGCGTGTTTGGTTCGTTTGCATGGCAGACACTGAGCGGACTGTCTTACCTGACACCGCAATCCGATATCGACCTGCTCTGGCATCCGCGCTCGCAGATGCAGTTGCAGCAGGGCATCGCGCTGCTGGCGCGCTGGGAACAAAGCAGCGGGATGCGCGCCGACGGCGAAGTGTTGTTCGGCGCAAATCGTGCCGTGTCATGGCGCGAGTGGCAGCAATTGAAATCGGGCGGCGATCAGCGCGTACTGGTGAAGTGCGACCATCGCGCGGAACTGGTCGCCGCGCGCGAACTGCTGGAGCTGCTGGTATGAATTCGCTGGCTCATCAACCCGCTGTCGGATTGGAGGAACGGCGCGCATCGCATCGTATCGCGCGTCTGGCGGTGCGCAGCCTGTATCGGGAGCTTGCACTGTATCCCAAGCCCGGGTTGGTCAGCCTGCGCGACACCGGCGCGCACCGGGACATGGATGCCACGACCTTCATGCGCAGTCTGTTCTCGCTGCGCGGCTACTTCGCCGCGATCTCGGCAGCAGGGATGGTCGATGCCGGATTTGCCCAGTTGCAGCGACTCGGTCTTGCCGCCGAGTCGCGCATGCTGCGTGCCACGCGCGGCAGCAACACGCACCGGGGCGCTATCTTCACGCACGGCATACTCGCCGCCGCCGCAGGCTATGCAATTGCACGCGACATCGCACCCTCCGATGCGATCCTGCGCGCTATCGTGTTGGAAAAATGGTCGCCCGCTCTGCGTGCCATCGCCGTCGCAAGCAACGCGATCGCCACACACGGGCAACTGATGGCGGCACGCCATGGTGTCGCCGGTGCGCGCGGCGAAGCACTGCAAGGATTCCCCTCGGTCTTCGAGATCGCGCTGCCCGCCCTGCGCGGCGCGCTGGCGCACGGTGCCGACACGCGGCTCGCGCTGCTGCATACCTTCTTCGTATTGCTGGCCGAAACGCTGGACACTAACGTGCTATTCCGCGGCGGGGCCGAAGGATTACGCTTCATTCAGACACGGGCCGGTGATTTTCTCGCGTGCGGCAGCGTGTTCGCATCGGGATGGCAGCAGCGCGCGCTGGCCTTGCATCGCGAGTGTTCGGCGCAACGCTTGTCGCCGGGCGGCTGCGCCGATCTGCTCGCGGCAGCGTGGTTCGTGCACCAGATACAGACCGATCCATCATGAGTTTGGCTATCCTGTGCTCCGGTCAGGGTGCGCAACATCCGGCGATGCTGGACATGATTGCGGGCCATCCGGCCGCTGTCGAGGTCATCAGGGCGGGCGAGGCAGCACTTGGTTTTAACCTGCATGATGTGCTCGCGCAACGTGACGAGATGTTCCGCAACGCGTTCGCTCAACCGCTGATCTGCCTGACGCAATTGGCTCTCTGGACAGCACTGCGACAAGACGCACCGAAGCCCGCCGCGTTCTGCGGCTACAGCGTCGGGGAACTGGGAGCGTATGCCTGTGCGGGTGCGCTGGACGTCACCGAACTGGCGCGTATCGCCGCTGCGCGTGCCGTGCTGATGGACCGGGCCTCGGCCGCTGCGCATGGCGGGCTGCTGGCGGTGCAGGGTCTGCTGCGCGACGAGTTGGCGCAACGCTGTGCCGACCATCAGACCTGGATCGCCATCGCGATAAGCGATGAGGAATTTGTCATCGGCGGTGACGATAGTGCGCTGGCAAAATTGGGCAAGGAATTGTCGGCACGCGGTGCCAAGCTGACCAGGCTCAGGGTGGGATTGGCATCGCACACGCCGCTGCTTGGCACTGCCGTTGCGCCGTTCCGTGTGTTGCTTGAAACTTCGTCGATAAGCGCACCCGCCACACCGGTCGTCGCCGGCATCGATGCCGCATGGGTGGTGCGCCGCGAAGTGGCGATCGATAAGCTGGCGCTGCAATTGTCCAGCACTGTCGAATGGGGAAGTTGTCTGGATATGCTGTACGAGCGCGGCTGCCGGGTATTTCTGGAGCTTGGGCCGGGGCGGGCACTTGCGCGCATGACGCAAGCTCGCTTTGCGGATGTCGAGGCGCGCGCGGTGGACGATTTTCGCTCGCTCCATGGTGTCTCTGCCTGGTTGTTGCAGCATACGAATCGTGGCTGGTGATAGACTCGCCCATCATGAAAAACCTCCACCTCATCCTTCCTGATCTGTTTTTACCCGCGCAGTTCGCCGCCGACATGAGTGCCGATCTGGCTTTGCCTGCGCTGCAAAAGCTGCTTGCGCGCGCGACATCCATACCTATCCCGCCGCACAGCGTCGAGCTGGCTCTGTGTGCCGCATTCGGCGTGGCGGTGCAAAACGATATTCCCATCGCGCCCGTCAGTGCAGCGTTCGACGGCCTGGGGGCGGGCTGCTGGTTGCGTGCCGATCCGGTGCATTTGCGTTTGCAACGCGATCAGATGGTGTTGTCGCAAGCGGCGATCACGGGTGAGGAAGCGCGGCAATTCTGCGCGAGCCTGAACGAATATTTTGCCGGTCAGGGTATGACGTTTTGTGCGCCGCATCCGCAGCGTTGGTATGTGCGGGTGGATGTTCTGCCGGACATGCAGACCACGCCCTTGTCGGAAGTGCTAGGCGGGAATGTGCGCGGCGCGCTGCCTCGCGGTGCGGATGCGCCGCACTGGAACCGGGTGTTCAACGAGAGTCAGATGTTGTTGCACGCGCATCCGCTCAATGAAATCCGCGAGGCACGTGGTGAATTGCCGATCAACTCATTGTGGTTGTGGGGGGGCGGTATGAAGACAGACGACCTGGGAAAAAATTATAGTCAAGCCGGTTCGGATGAGGCGATGGCGGAGATGTTCGCAGCGGCAGCGGGGATACCATATGCGCAATTATCCGGCTCCTTCACCCTGGCCCACTTGCAAAAAAAGGATAGGGAATCCAGTCAATTGTTGTTGGTCAACGCATTGCGTTCCGCGATACAAGCCGGCGATCTGCATGCCTGGCGCGCGGCCTTGCAAACCTTTGAAACGGATTACGCGCAACCGCTGTGGGCGCGTTGTGTGACGGAAGGTTGGGGTATCTGCGGATCGATGTTCTGGCCGGGCAGAACTCCGCAAGCCTGGTATTGGGGTACCTCGATACTTGGCGGTTCTGGCGGCGCGGCAGGCGTTTGGCGATGTACTCGGTGGTGTAGAATCCGGGCGGTTTACGGGGTAGGGAGAAGATGATGAGTTTTTGGGATACGACAATCGGTTTTTTCTGGCATGAAGAGTCATTGCTGATTGTGCTGATGTGTTTCGCACTCGCTTTTATCCTGTATCACTTCCATCGGGAAGCACGCAGCAGCATCATCAATACCCTGAGTTTTTTTCTGGCCTGCCTGTTCGGGCAGTTCATCAGCAGCCTGTTGCAAGCAATGCAGTTCACCGCCGCCGCGTCCATTCTGCGCGAAGTGTTCGTCATCGGCGGCGGTATCGCGCTGATACGACTGTGGGGCTTGTTGTTGTTCCGTCTGGTGTTGCCGGCGGCGCGTCTCTCGCCGCCGCGCATCGCGGAAGATTTCTTTGTCATCGTCGCCTATATTGCCTGGGGCATGGTAAGGCTGCGTTATGCAGGACTGGATTTGGGCAGCATCGTCGCGACGTCGGCGATGATTACCGCCGTGGTGGCATTCGCCATGCAGGATACCCTGGGCAACATCCTCGGCGGCCTGGCATTGCAACTGGATAACTCGGTGGAAATTGGTGACTGGATCAAGATCGACGATGTGGTGGGGCGCGTGGTGGACATACGCTGGCGTTCCACGCTGGTCGAGACGCGCAACTGGGAGACGGTGGTGTTGCCCAACAGCCAGTTGATGAAAAATAAATTTCTGGTGCTGGGGCGGCGCACCGACAGTCCGGTGCAGTGGCGGCGGTGGATCTGGTTCGGCGTGAGCCTTGGGGTGACGCCGACCAAAGTGGTCAGTGCGATCGAGGATGCCATCATCCAGGCCGAGATCAACAATGTCGCCAAGACCCCCGCGCCCAGCTGTGTACTGATGGAAATCGACAAGGGCTATGCGCGTTATGCACTGCGCTACTGGCTCACCGACCTGGCGATAGATGATCCGACCGACGCGGCGGTGCGCTGGCATGTGTATACCGCTTTGGAGCGTGTCGGCATCAAGCTGGCGGTGGAAGAGCAAAACGTCCACTTCATCAAAGAGAATGAGAAGTATGAGGAGGCGGTGCAGCAGCGCGAGCTGGCGCGGCGCACCAAGTCGCTCAAGCGCGTCGAGCTGTTCGCGCAAATGAGCGACGACGAGTTGCACCGTCTGGCCGCGCGCCTGAAATACGCGCCCTTCGCCAAAGGCAACATCATCACCAAACAGGGTACCCCGGGCCAGCACTGGCTGTTCATCATCATCAACGGTGAAGCGGAAATCTATCTGGAGGGTGCGAACGGCGAGAAGCGCACACTGAACGTACTGGGCAAAGGCGATTTCTTTGGCGAGATGAGCCTGATGACCGGGGTTCCACGGCGGGCATCGGTGATCGCCAAGACGGATGTGGAATGTTATCGCCTCGACAAGGAAGCCTTTGAGGCGGTGATGCTGGCACGCCCCAGTATCGCGGACGAGGTCGCGCAGATACTGGTGACACGCAGTGCGCAGCTGGATAGCGCGCTGCAAAACCTGGACGAGGAAAGCAAACACAATGAGATACACAAGCAACACTACGAGGTGCTGGCGACGGTCAAACGGTTCTTCGGTTTGTAGGTGGGCTGTAGTATCATCGCGCCGCATTTTAACCGGCAAAATTAAAGTCCTTCCTTGACAGGAAGCGAGATGGGGAAAATATGAAAATATCGTTTCTGGATTTTGAAGCTCCGATCGCCGAGCTGGAAGAAAAGATCGAGCAACTGCGCTACATGCAGGACGACTCCGCGCTCGACATCGCTGATGAGATAGCGAATCTGTCGAAGAAGAGCGAGGCACTGACCAAGGACGTATATGCCAAGCTCAACGCATGGCAGATATCCCAGGTGTCGCGCCACCCGCAACGCCCGTACACGCTGGACTACATCGAACATCTGTTCACTGATTTCGAGGAGTTGCACGGCGACCGCAGCTATGCCGACGACAAAGCCATTGTCGGCGGGCTGGCACGTTTCAACGGGCAAAGTGTGATGGTGATCGGCCATCAGAAGGGCCGCGACACCAAAGAGAAGATTTTGCGCAATTTCGGCATGCCCCGCCCCGAAGGCTATCGCAAGGCCATGCGTTTGATGCACCTTGCGGAAAAGTTCGGCATCCCGGTGATGACCTTCATCGACACGCCCGGTGCGTATCCCGGCGTGGGTGCGGAAGAACGCGGTCAGTCCGAGGCGATCGGGCGCAACCTGTACGAGATGACCGAGCTGCGTGTGCCCATCATTTGCACGGTGATCGGCGAGGGTGGTTCGGGCGGCGCGCTGGCGGTGGCGGTGGGCGATGTGCTGCTGATGCTGCAATACAGCACGTACTCGGTGATATCGCCGGAAGGTTGCGCGTCCATCTTGTGGAAGAGCGCGGCCAAAGCTTCGGAAGCCGCGGAAACACTGGGGATTACGGCGACACGCCTGAAGGCTTTGGGTTTGGTGGACAAAGTCATCAGCGAACCGCTGGGCGGGGCGCACCGCGATTATGCGGCTACCATGCACAACGTGAAGAAAGCTCTGCAAGACGCACTGAAGATCGCGCAAAACAAGCCCACCGCGACGCTGCTGCAAGATCGTTTCAACCGTCTGATGAGTTATGGAAAATTCAAGGAAGTCGAGCTCGGCTGATCTTGCCCGCGGGCTTGCGGGGCGGTTGGCGCAACTGATTCCACCGCATAGTTCGGTACTCATGGCCTTCAGCGGCGGGGTCGATTCAGTCGTGTTGCTGCACCTGCTACATCAGTTCGCGCCGAGATTCTCCTGGCAGCTTTCCGCTTTGCATGTCCATCACGGCATCAGCCCGCATGCCGATGAATGGGCGGCGTTCTGCGAACAGCGCTGCGCCGATTACAACCTCTCTTTCCATCTCGAACGGGTCGATATCGCACCGCTGCGCGAGCGGGGCATCGAGGCTGCCGCACGCCAATTGCGCTATGCGGCTTATGCGCGCCACGCGTGTGATTTTTTGGCACTGGCGCATCACGCCGACGATCAGGCGGAGACGGTATTGCTGCAACTGCTGCGCGGTTCCGGCGTGCGCGGCGCGAGTGCCATGCCCACGCTGGCGCATCGCGAGATGCAATGGGTAAGGCCCTTGTTGGCCTGCACGCGCGCGGAGATCGTGGCCTATGCCGGGGCGCATCATTTGCGCTGGATAGAGGACGAGAGCAACGCCGACGACAGCTACCCGCGTAACTTTTTGCGCCACCAGGTGTTGCCGGTGCTGGAGCAAAGATTCCCCGCTTACCGCCGGACCCTGGCGCGCAGCGCGCAGCATTTCGCCGAGGCGTCGGAATTGCTGGATGAACTGGCGCAACACGATGCCACGAGCGCGATACACCATGACACGCTGAGCGTTGCCACACTGAAGGACATGAGCGCGGCGCGCGCGAAAAATCTGTTGCGATATTTTTTGCAGAGTCGCGGCGCGTCCATGCCGCAGACCGTGCAGCTCGGCGACATGCTGCAACAGCTTTGCGCCGCGCGCGGCGATGCGGCGGTCTGCGTCGAATTCGGCGGCTGGCAGGTGCGTCGTTATCAGGGCAGGGCGTATGTGTTAAGGGCGTTGCCGGATTTCGACGCGTCCGCGCGCTTGTCCTGGGATTCTCAGTCGCAGCTTTATTGGGCCGCGCTGGGTGTGCAGTTGGATTTCACACGCAAGCAGGGGGCGGGCATCAGTTTAGCCAAGTTGCAATCGTCACCCGTCACGTTGCGCTTGCGCCACGGCGGGGAAGCCATGCGTCCACATGAGCATGCAACGACACGCACGCTGAAAAACCTGATGCAGGAATACAAAGTCCCCCCCTGGTTGCGCGACCGCTTGCCGCTGCTGTATTGCGGTGATGAATTGGTGTGTGTGCCAGGCGTGGCGATTGCCGCAAAGTTTCAAGCGGACAAGGGTGAGGCGGGGGTGCACATGTCGCTCATCGAGCGATCCGTTTAACGAAATTTCTCTGGTTAGAGCAAGCCCGCTTCTGCAGGCGATGACTCTCCCGGTTGAGAGGCAGAAAATAAAAAAAGCCGCACGAATCAACTTCGTGCGGCTTCGTCTCGTTGTGAGAGATTATGCGGCCGGGTGTTGCGTCTCTACCTGTACCAGCGGTTCGTTCTCCACATACACCTCGCGTTTGCGTTCACGGCGGCGCGGCGCGTGAGACTGGGGATGCGTCGGCGTGGTGTAGGCGATCTTGGCGGCTTTGTGGGGGTCGGTCTCGATCTGTGTCAAACCGTTTTCCGCCACGGGTGCGACGACGCTTGCGGGCTGGGCGATTGCCGGAGTCGCAGCCAGTTTGCCAGGCATCGCGACGTACTCGGTCGGTCTCACCATGTTGCCGGGCATGGCGATATATTCCGTCGGCACGCGCTGCTGTGGTGCGACCGAAACGGATGATTCCCCATTGGCCGGGGCATTGATCGCTTGTTCGCCATTTGTTGCAGCTACATTGTCACGACGCTCGCGTTCACGGCGACCGCCGCGACGGCCACGGCGACGCGCACCTTCACGCGCACCTGACTCTTCGCCCGCTTCGGCATCCGCGACCACAGTTTGAACTTGCGCCTCGATTACCGGCTTGGGCTCGCGCGGTGGACGCGGTTCACGAGGCGGTTTGGCGGCTCGCGGCTCGCGTGGTTCACGCGGTTCGCGTTGCTCTTGGTTCTTTTGTTGCCCCTCGGTTGCCGCCGGCTTGTTGCGCGGTTCATTGCGTTCACGACGCGGATTTTGTCCCTCGCCACGCTCGCCGTTCTTCTCGCTTTTGTCACCGCCGCGTTCGCGACGCTTGTTGCCTTCGTTGCGCTCCCCGCGTTCAGCGCGGTCGCCACGCGGGGGACGTGATGCAGCCGGTTTTGCTTGCGGCGTTTCCTGTTTTGGCGGTGCGGAGAACCAGCCCAGTATCTTGCCAAAGAACGAGGTCTTCACTTCGACTTCGGGGGCTTTCATCGGTGCGGGTTGGGCGGGCGTGATGCCTTGCACCACGGCTTGCGCGCGGGCGGCTTTTTGCTGCTCTTGCGCACCCCCAGCCTTTTCTTCGGCGGGTTTTTCCACCAGCTTGTAGCTCGCCAGCGACTCGCCGCCCAGTTCGTCCTGTTTGATGCGGTTGATGCTGTAGTTGGGGGTTTCCAGGTGCGGATTCGGGATCAGCGTGATGGCGACTTTCAGGCGCGATTCGATGCGATGGATATCGGCTCGCTTCTCGTTCAACAGGAAGGTCGCAACGTCCACCGGTACTTGTACTTGCAAGGCCGCGCTGCTTTCCTTCATCGCCTCTTCCTGCAAGATGCGCAGGATGTGCAAGGCGGAGGATTCGGTGCCGCGTATATGGCCGATGCCGCTGCAACGCGGACAGGCCATGTAGTTGCTTTCGCCCAGGCTGGGTTGCAGACGCTGACGCGACAGTTCCAGCAGGCCGAAGCGTGAGATCTTGGCCGTTTGCACGCGCGCGCGGTCATAACGCAAGGAGTCGCGCAGACGGTTCTCCACATCGCGCTGGTTACGGCTGTTCTCCATGTCGATGAAGTCGATGACGATCAGGCCACCCAGGTCGCGCAAACGCATCTGGCGGGCGATCTCTTCGGCTGCTTCGAGATTGGTGTTGAACGCGGTGTGCTCGATGTCCGCGCCCTTGGTGGCGCGCGCCGAGTTGATGTCGATGGCGGTCAGGGCTTCGGTGTGGTCGATGACTATCGCGCCGCCGGAAGGCAGTCGTACTTCACGGGCATGCGCGGATTCGATCTGGTGTTCGATCTGGAAGCGCGAGAACAGCGGCACATCGTCCTGATAGAGTTTGATGCGGTCGACGTTGTCGGGCATCACGGTGCTCATGAAGGCCAGTGCCTGTTCGTACACTTCCGGGGTGTCGATGAGGATCTCGCCGATCTCGGGATTGAAGTAATCGCGTATGGCGCGCACCACCAGACTGCTTTCCAGATAGATCAGCGAGGGTGCCTTTTCAGATTTTGCCGCGCCGTCGATGGCATCCCACAATTGCGTCAGATAGTTCAGGTCCCATTGCAACTCTTCCTGGTTGCGGCCGATACCGGCGGTGCGGGCGATGATGCTCATCCCATTCGGCACCTCGACATGCGACAGCACTTCGCGCAACTCGTTACGTTCCTCGCCTTCGATGCGGCGCGACACACCCCCGCCGTTCGGGTTGTTGGGCATCAGAACGATATAACGGCCCGCCAAGCTGACGAAAGTGGTGAGTGCTGCGCCCTTGTTGCCGCGTTCGTCTTTTTCGACTTGAACCAGCAACTCCTGGCCTTCGCGCAACGCTTCTTTGACCGAAGGGCGGCTAGAGCAACCGGGTTGGTAGTAATCCGAGGAGACTTCTTTGAACGGCAGGAAGCCGTGACGCGTGCCGCCGTATTCGACGAAACAGGCTTCCAGACTGGGTTCGATGCGGGTGATGACGGCTTTGTAGATGTTGCTTTTGCGTTGTTCTTTACCGGCAGTTTCAATGTCGAGGTCGATGAGTTTCTGACCGTCGACAATGGCGACACGGAGTTCTTCCGGTTGTGTCGCATTGAATAACATGCGTTTCATTTTTATTTTCTCCCGCGCTCTGACACGGGTAAAACCTAAGCTACACGCGGCTAGGCGTGTCTGACTGAGCTAACAGTGAGCAATCGTGCAAACAACATGGAAAAGGTGCGAACGGTTGGTCAAAATATCTCTCTATCGTAGCGAGTCTTAAAAAAATCGGGCGGGGCGGCGAAAGTCACGGACACGATGCGGGGGAGAATCCTGGAAAGTCAGCAGGCAGCGAGGCTGCGATAGGTACTGACATTCGGCTCGACCTGAAGCTAAGTGTCTCGGCTTAAACATCCCCACGGAAAATCCACAGGTGCTTTGAGCGCGTAAATCAATTACTATCGTTGCTGGTTCCGGTGAACGATATTAACCGGGCTGCGGCGGGAAGTTGGTTGACGGCAGTGCCGCCGATGAATCCTCAAAAGCGCGTTCCAAATAGGCATCCCAAATAGAATCACACCGATAAACACCCAACCCCAAATCGCGCGAGCGGCGAAGTATATTCACAATGAATGGTTTAAGCAAAGAATCTGTCACATTTTTGGAAATTGACGAGGGTGGTGCCGGCCAGCGCATCGACAACTTTCTGTTCCGTCATCTAAAAGGCGTGCCCAAGAGCCATGTTTACCGCATTCTGCGCGGCGAAGTGCGGGTCAACAAGAAACGCAAAGATCAGACCTATAAGCTGCAATTGGGCGATGTGCTGCGCATCCCGCCGATACGGGTGGCGGAAAAGACCGTGGCCGAGGAAGCGCATATCCCCGCCGTCGAGTTCCCTGTCATTTACGAAGACGACGCGCTGGTGGTGGTCAATAAGCCGTCCGGGGTGGCGGTACACGGCGGCAGCGGGGTGAGTTTCGGCGTGATCGAGCAGATGCGCCGCGCGCGTCCCCAGGCCAAGTTTCTGGAGCTGGTACACCGGCTCGACCGCGAGACCTCCGGCGTGCTGCTGCTGGCGAAGAAGCGTTCCGCGCTGACCGCGATGCACGAGATCATGCGCGAGGGCAACAGCGACAAGCGTTATTTCGCGCTGGTGCTGGGGCAGTGGAAGAACGTCAAGCAGCACGTCAAATTGCCGCTGCACAAATTCGACACGCCGCAGGGCGAGAAGCGTGTGATGGTCAGGGAAGACGGTCAGGCCTCACACACCATCTTCGCCCTGCACAAAAGCTGGCAGGAGTTCAGCCTGCTGGAAGCGCAGCTCAAGACCGGACGCACGCATCAGATCCGCGTGCATCTTGCGCATCTGGGTTTTCCCATCGCGGGCGACGCCAAATACGGTGACTTCGCGCGCAACAAAGCGTTGATGAAACAAGGGCTGAAGCGTATGTTCCTGCACGCCCACAGCATCGCCTTTTCGCATCCGCTCACCGGCGAACCCATGCGTCTCAGTGCGCCGTTACCCGTGGAATTGCAGGGTTTCGTGGACAAGTTGGATGCCCGGAAAGATTGAATCTTTACCTTTATTTGAAAAGAAGAACACATTGAATAACGTCACTTTCGCCGATCTCGAGCTTGCGCCGGAACTCCTCAAGTCGCTCAGTGCATCGGGTTACACCATTCCCACGCCTATCCAGGCACAGGCCATCCCGCTGGTGCTGCAAGGCCGCGATCTGATGGCGGGCGCGCAGACCGGCACGGGCAAGACCGCCGCGTTCGCGCTGCCGGTGATCCAAAAACTATTACCGTTCGCCAGCACCAGTACTTCTCCGGCGCGTCATGCGGTGCGCGCCCTGATTTTAGTGCCGACCCGCGAGTTGGCGGTGCAAGTCGAAGCTAGTGTGAAGGCGTATGCCCAGCACACGCACTTGCGTTCGCTGGTGGTGTTCGGCGGCGTGGACATCAGGACGCAGACTCCGCATCTCAAGACGGGCGTGGAGATATTGGTAGCGACACCGGGACGCTTGCTGGATCACATCGAGATGAAATCGGTGCAGTTGAACCAGGTGCAGATGCTGGTGCTCGACGAGGCGGACCGTATGCTGGACATGGGTTTCATGCCCGACCTGAAACGCATCCTCGCGTTGTTGCCCAAGACGCGGCAGAACCTGATGTTCTCCGCCACCTTTTCCGCCGAGATCAAGAAGCTTTCGGCGGAGTTCTTGAACGACCCCACCCTGATCGAAGTGGCGCGCAGCAATGCCACAGCAGAGAACGTCACACAAAAAGTCTACTTGGTCGCACACGAAGACAAGCACGCGTTGTTGGCACAACTGTTGCGCGGCAACGATGCCACGCAGGCCATCGTATTCACCAAGACCAAACTCACTGCCAGCCGGCTGGCGCGCCAATTGCAGCGCGAAGGCGTGGCGGCGGATGCGATCCACGGCGACAAAAGCCAGTTGGAACGCATGCAGGCCCTGGAGGCTTTCAAGCAGGGCAAGGTGACGGTGCTGATCGCCACAGATGTGGCGGCGCGCGGCCTGGACATCGATCATCTGCCTATGGTCATCAACTACGAGATCCCGCACGCGCCCGAAGATTATGTGCACCGCATCGGACGCACCGGGCGCGCGGGCGCATCGGGAACGGCGATCTCGCTGGTGTCGCCGGACGAAGAGAAATATCTGCAAGAGATCGAAAAACTGATCAAGCGCGAGCTACCCAAACAGACCAGCGATTTGCCGCCCACCCCCGCTCCTGTGCCACGAGCCGCACACCATGAACGCAGCTACGCGCCGCACCCCGTCAGCAAACATCCCGGCCGCGACGCGTGGTTCGACAAGCCCTACGAGCCGAGTGCGCGCAGCGCACCGGTCAAATCTGAAGCACCGCTGCTCCCCAGTCAATCCAAAGGCCAGATTCCTGCCTTGTTCATGCGCCGCAAACCGGACGAAGCCGCGTAAGGCGCACTGATACCCCGATTCACTTCGGCGACATGGCGCGTGCGCCGAATATTGCTCCTGTCGTGACCGCGCCCAATCCGGCCAGGGTGAGCCAGGAGAGCGGCTCACCCAGAACAGGGACGGCGGCAAGGGCGGACAGACCGGGTACGATGGCCATGAGCAGTGCCACCGTCTGGGCACCGAGACGACGGACTGCAAAAGTGTAGAGCATCATCGCGACGAACACGACCAACACCCCCTGATAGAGAGCTTGCATGGCAATTTCGGCTATGGGTGCTTGACTCAGCGTGCTGGGCAGGAATATCCACCAGACAGGCAGGTACAGCATTGCGCTGCCCAGGGTCGTGCTGACTGCCGCAGTCAGCGGCGACATCGGGTAACGGCGTAACAGCAGGGTGAACACCGCCCAGGAAGTAGAGCCGCAGAGAAACAGCAGGTCGCCCAGCATTTGCATGCCGGTCAGATGTGCGCCGTGGGAAAACGTGTCGGCCGCGGTCAGGGTGATGCCGATAAAAACCAGTGCGAGTGCGATGCGTTGCCCCGGTGACGGTTTTTGCCGCAACCACAACCAGGCGATCAGGGCGGTGGCGAATGGCAGTGAGCCGGGCAGCAACACCGCCGCGTGGGCGGCTGGTGCCATGCGAAAAGCGGCGTACACGGCGACGGCGTAACCCACGCCGCCGAACACAGAAAACAGCAGGATCGCTTTAAACGGCGGCAACTTCACTCGCGACAGGAAGACCAGTGCGATCAGCGCGCCCACGCCGAAACGCAGCGCGGTCACGTCCCATCCGGTCAGAACACTCTTGCCCCCGTGGCGGCTGACCAGAATGAAACCCGTCCAGATACACACGGTAAAAAAAATAGCGATCAAGCCGCTGCGAGTCGAATCGGGTGGGTTCATGGGGATCGGAGAGTGCAGGTCTTTCGGGACAGGCTTAGTGTTTGGCGCGGGTCAAGAACACCGTCACTTCCTCGCGGTCGTGATAGAGCTGTTTCGCGCTGATCTTGTAGTTGATACCTTCTTCATCCAGACGTTTACGGATGCCGCCCAGCGCGCTATCGACCGCTCCCAGACGTTGTTTCATCGGCAGTTTCAGATTGAAGATGGCGTGTTTGCACCAGCCAGCAATGAACCATGCGCTTATCAACTCCGCGACCTTGGCTGGCTTTTCCACCATGTCGCAGATCAGCCAATCGACGGCTTTGCGCGGCGCGAACTTGAAGCCGTCCTGTTTGAGATGTTCCACCAGCGCGTGTTTCGCCAGCACGCCTTTCATCGGCCCATTGTCCACCGCCGCGACGCGGATGCCGCGCTTGACCATCTGCCAGGTCCAGCCGCCGGGAGCCGCACCCAAGTCCACCGCCGTCATGCCGCTGCGCAACAGCCGCGATTGTTCGCCTTTATCCATGAACACTTCGATGGCTTCGGCGAGCTTGAGCGTGGAGCGGCTCGGGGCTTCGGCGGGCATGTTCTGCCTGTGTATGCCCATGACGGATGCAGAGCTGTTGTACGGGTCGCTCGTGCCGATGAAGGCCTGTGACTTGTCGGGGAAGAAAATGTGCAGACGCGGAAGATGGTTGAGTTTGTATGCCGGCGTTTTTTCCGTTCTGGCTGACCCTTCGACAAGCTCAGGGCGAACAGTATTTTCTGCGCCGTCCTGCAACTTGCCCTGCTCGCGCAGCGCGGTCTCGAGCAGCGGCTGGAAACGGCGGGTGAAAGCTGACAGCGTCTTGCCCTCGTTGGTGTCGGGTACTTCCAGCCACAGCGCGCCGAAGCTGTGCGGTAACGCGGCGACAGCGGTGAGCAAGGGAGTCAGGCGGTCGCGTTCCGATAATTCGGCAATGATGTATTCCAGGCGGATCAGCTGGCGCGCGAAGACCAGTTCTTTGAACTGCGGCGTTTGCTCGTTCAGGGTGATATGTACATAGCCGCTGTTAGCGATGATGGCGGGTTGCTCCGCGCCTATGATGGGACGCTGTTGCTTGGCCTGGCGCAAGGCCTCCTGAGCGCAATCTTGTTCAAATCCGGGGCGGCAATACAGCAGCCAATGAGTGAGTGCGGGTGTGGACATGGAGTGCCATTCTGAAAGAGGTCGCGCATACCAACCGGATGCGCATCGTCGCGCATTATACGAGTCGACGTTTCGGCCCGCTGATTTATTGTAGCAGAGGTGCAGATGCGGCTTTGATGCGCACTTTGTGATTGAATCGGTCGCGGTCGATGATGAAACGTTCGTGTGTGCCTTGCGCGATCATGTCCACTCCGTCATCGGCTTCCACTTCGAAGGTCACGCGCCGACCTTCGACCGCGACGATCTGTACTTTCGCGGTGACGATCATGCCCGGCGGGGTGGGTGCCAGATGGCTGACATTGATATGTGTGCCCAGCGATTGCTCGCCAGGCCAATCCAGATGAGGGTTCAGTGCGGTGATGCACGCCCACTCCAAAAAACCGACCATGAAGCCGGTAGCGAATACCGCCGGCATCTGCTGGAATTCCGGCGACTCCGGGTAGAGCGCGGGCACGGTCTTGTTGTCTGGAACACGAAAACTGAAGCTGTGTTTGATGCCAGGTTTGAGCGTGTCTTTCAAAATAGCCTCCCAATGTCGCGGTCAATTCGCCGCGCAGACTGTACGGATTTGCATGCCCAGGGTCAATGATATTTGAGAATACGGGATCCGGTTGAATACAGTGCAGCAGTTTTCCTGAATCCTGAATCCTCAATTTCCCCTGTGTTAAACTCCGCGCCTAATTTTTGGCAGGGTAGCAATGAATAAACGTTACGATTTAATCGTGTTCGATTGGGATGGCACGGTGATGGATTCGACGGCGGTGATCGCCGGGTCGATACAGGCGGCGTGCCGCGATCTGGATTTGACTGTGCCGAGTGACGAAGTCGCGCGGCATGTGATCGGACTGGGACTCCAACAAGCGTTGCGCTACGCCGTGCCGGACGCACCGGAGGCAATGTACGAGCCGTTGGTCTCGCGTTACCGCCATCATTTCCTGGCACAAGACGGCGCGATTCCTTTGTTCGACGGCGCGCGTACGACCATCGCCGAGCTGCATGACGCGGGCTATCGGCTGGGTGTGGCGACGGGCAAGAATCGCAACGGGCTGGAGCGCGCGCTGGTCAGCACCGATATGAAGCGGTACTTTCACGCCACGCGCACCGCCGAGCAGACTCGCTCCAAGCCAGATCCGGCCATGCTGTTTGAACTCATGGACGAGCTGGGTGCCAGTGCCGAGCGCACGCTGATGATAGGCGACACCACGCACGATCTGTTGCTGGCGCAGAACGCCAAGGTCGACGCGGTGGCGTTGGGACATGGCGCGCATCCGCCGGAGCAGTTGCAGGAGTTGAACCCGCTGGCTCTGCTGGATGATTTTGTGCAACTCAGAGCGTGGTTCAAGGCCAACGCTTAATCATTTTCCCGTTCGCCCTGAGCCTGTCGAAGGGTGCAGCTTAGTGATATTTTGGTTCATGCTTCGACAAGCTCAGCACGGACGGATAGTGAAATTTAGAGGAATAATTTAAGGAGTCATTAATGTCAGATCAGAATAATTGGGAACGCGGAGTGCTGGAAAAACTCGCGATGTCGGCACTACAGGAACAACGCCGCGCGCGGCACTGGAATATTTTTTTTCGCACGCTGACATTCGGCTTTCTGTTTCTCGTATTGTTCATCAGCATGGGTTGGCTCGACAAAAAAGAGACCGCGCTGACCACCGGAAAACATACGGCGTTGATCGATATGCAGGGTGTGATCGCGTCGGACAGCGCGGCGAGTGCAGACAACCTGATCCCCAGTCTGCAAGAGGCGTTCAAGGACAGCGGTACGCAGGCGGTGATTCTGCGCATCAACAGCCCAGGCGGCAGTCCCGTGCAGGCCGGGCAGATCAACGACGAGATACGCCGTTTGCGCGCCAAGTATCCGGACATTCCGCTGTACGCAGTGGTCGATGATATTTGCGCGTCGGGCGGCTATTACGTGGCCGTTGCGGCGGACAAGATCTTTGTCGATAAGGCCAGTCTGATCGGCTCGATCGGCGTGCGCATGGATGGTTTCGGTTTTACCGGCATCATGGAAAAGGTCGGCGTGGAACGCAGACTGGTCACGGCGGGCAGCAACAAGGGCTTTCTCGATCCGTTCAGTCCGGTGAGTACGGCGCAACAGGAATACGCCAAGCAGATGTTGGCGGAGATCCACCAGCAGTTCATCAATGTGGTCAAACAGGGACGCGGCAAACGTCTCAAAGAAACCCCCGATACGTTCAGCGGTCTGGTGTGGAACGGACAAAAGGGCGTGGAGCTGGGCTTGGCGGACGGTTACGGCAGCGTTGAATCGGTGGCGCGCGATGTGGTCAAGAATGAGAACGTCGTGGACTTCACCGTGAAAGAAGGCTTTGCCGACCGCTTGGCCAAACGCTTCGGTGCGGGTGTGGCGAGCGCGTTCCCCGGCTTCTCGACCATGAGCGGTGTGTCGCTGCGCTAGGTGCGTCCGTTATCTGGATAAAAGCGGCCGCAGCGCGGTTAATACGTTGCCCATGAGGTGTGCTTGCGCGGCAGCGTTGGGATGCAGATTGTCAGCTTGGAATTGTTCGGCAGGAATGCCGCCGAGCAAAAATGGCAGCAAAGCGACACGGTGTTTTTTGGCGAGCTGCACGAACGTATCCTGAAACTCCTGCACATAAGCCTTGCCGTAATTCGGCGGCAAGCGCATCCCGACCAATAACACTTTGGCCTTTGCGTGCTGCGTCTGTTCGATGATGCGACTCAGATTGTTGCGCATCTCGGACAAGGAATAACCGCGCAGTCCGTCGTTCGCGCCGAGTTCGATGATAACGATGGCGGGATGATGTTCATCCAGCGATGGGGCGATGCGCCGCAACCCGCCTGCTGTCGTCTCGCCGCTGATGCTGGCATTCACCACCTCGAATTGCCGATGATCGCGCCGCAATTCCTGTTGCAACAAACTCACCCAGGACGCATCGCGCGCAATCCCGTATCCGGCTGATAAACTGTCGCCGAACACCAGTATGTTTTTTTCGGCGTGTGCCGTATCGGGCGATGCAAATAAACCAAACAGAAAAACGGTAAACCATGCCGTCTTTCCCGCGCAGGCGGGAATCCAGTTCAATAGAGTCGCTGGGTTCCGGGTCGCGTCCGGAATGACAAGAGCTAAATTTTTTACGGGATGGATAGTTTTCATGGCGTCGATTGTGCAAGCAACAGGGCTCACCAAGCAAGTATTAAGCGGCGACCAGCCGCTGGTCATTCTGCACGATGTTACATTCGCGGTCGAAGCAGGCGAAAGCCTCGCTATCGTTGGTGCATCAGGCTCAGGCAAGACCACCCTGCTCGGACTTTTGGCCGGGCTGGATGTGCCGAGCAGCGGTAGCGTGTTATTGAATGGCGCGGACTTGTTCGCACTCGACGAAGATGGACGTGCCCGTCTGCGCGGCGAACTGGCGGGCTTCGTGTTCCAGTCCTTCCAATTGCTGCCCGCACTGAACGCGCTGGAAAATGTCATGCTGCCGCTGGAACTGGTCGGTGCAAAAGATGTGCGATCTCGCGCCGAAGCATCGTTGCACCAAGTCGGGTTGAGCGCGCGCACCCATCACTTGCCCAAACATCTTTCCGGCGGTGAACAACAACGCGTCGCGCTTGCGCGCGCCTTCGTCACCCGGCCCAAAATACTCTTCGCCGATGAACCTACCGGAAACCTCGATGCCGCCACCGGCGCGCAAATCATCGAACTCATGCTGGAACTCAACCGCGCGCAAGGTACGACCTTGATCTTGGTCACGCACGACGAAGCACTGGCGCGACGCTGCGGAAAACAGTTAAGGCTGGCGGCGGGGCGGGTGGTGCAGTGAATTTACCGCGCTTATCCCTCAACCTGTTGCGCCGCGACTGGCGCGCCGGGGAGTGGCGCGTGCTGTTGTTGGCACTGGTGTTGGCGGTGGGCAGTCTCGCCACCGTCGGCTTGTTCGCCGACCGCGTGCGGCAGGCGTTGCAGCAGCAGGCGCAGAGTCTGATCGGTGCCGATCTGCGCATCACTTCCACACGACCGCTCTCTCCAACTTACCGCGAGATGGCACAGAAGCGCGGCTTGCGCGTGGTGCAGAGCCGGACTTTTCCCAGCATGGTGTTGCATTGCGAACAGGTGGTGTTGTGCGAGATACAGTCGGCGGAGGCGGGGTATCCGTTGCGGGGGAAAATCGTGATCGACGATGGCAAGGTGCATGTGGCGCAGGCGATTCCAACGCGAGGTACGGTGTGGGTGGATGAGCGGCTGTTGCGTCGCCTCGACATGAGCGTCGGGGATGACGTGGGTATCGGTGCGCAGCATTTCAAAGTCGTTGCAGGCATCGTGAAGGACATCGACACGTCGATAGGTTTCGCCAGTTTTGCGCCGCGTGTGGTGATGGACGATGTGGACTTGGCTGCTACCGGATTGCTGCAAGAGGGTAGCCGCATCTCGTATCGCATGATGTTCGCAGGCGAGGCGGCGCAAGTGGTCGCCTTGCGCGCGGCGTTGCAGGAAAAACTTTCCGGCAACGAGAAGATGGAGGACGTGCGCGATGCGCGTCCCGAGATACGCGCGGCACTGGAACGCGCCGAACATTTCCTGGGGCTTGCCGCTCTCACCGCCGCGATACTCGCGGGTGCGGCGATGGTATTGGCAGCGCGGCGTTTCGTTTCGCGCCATCTGGACGGTTATGCAGTGATGCGTTGCCTGGGCGCGCAGCAAGGACAAATGCTGCGGCTGTTCCTGTATCAGTTCATCCTGCTCGGTGCGGTGGCGGTGGCACTGGGTGGGTCGTTGGGCTATGCCGCGCAAGCGGTGTTGGTCGATAGCATCGCCTCCATGCGCGAGGCGAGTCTGCCGCAGCCGACCGTGTTGCCGCTGCTCAAGGCGGCGGTCAGTGGTTTCGCCTTGTTAATGGGTTTCGCTTTTCTGCCTTTATTGCAGTTGCGCAAGGTGTCACCGCTGCGTGTGTTGCGCCGCGAGCTGGGTACACCGGAAGCCAGTAACTGGTTGATCTATGGGCTCGCGCTGCTGGTGTTGGCAGGGTTGTTCCTGTGGCATGCGGGTTCGTTGAAACTGGGACTGGCGGTGTTGGGCGGCTTGCTGGCGGGGTTGCTGGTGTTCGGCGGGTTGGCGTGGATGCTGCTGTATGGATTGGCGCGCCACGCATATTTCTTTCAATCGCATTGGCAACATGCATTCCACAACCTCGCGCGCCACGGACGCAGCGCGGCGGTGCAGGTGGTGGCGTTGAGCTTGGGCGGCATGGCCTTGCTGGTGTTGACGCTGGTGCGCGCCGATCTGCTGGAAAGCTGGCAGGGCAAGTTACCACCGGATACACCGAACCGCTTCGTGG
>JABEVG010000118.1 GCA_013044075.1 Gallionella sp. | reverse complement strand
CCCCTCACCCCTCACCCCTCACTTCCCACAAATACCTAGTCATTTTGTTATAAACAGCTTTAGCTTGTTTCTGTAATTCCTTGCTTCTTAAGTGTATTTATTTATCCTTAACTTATTGAACTAACCCCTTGTCTTGTAAAGAAAAACCCCGTTTTTTAGCTTGACCTTGCTAAATATTTTCAATATAGTGGGGTTAAGTGGTAGAAAGTGGGTAAAAGTGGGGTTATGGATATGTTCCAGGGAGCGGTGCAACTCAATTTGGATAGCAAGGGCCGGCTGGCGATACCCGCCAAGCACCGCGACGTGCTGCTGTCCGAGTGCGCCGGAAACCTGGTGTTTACCGCTGATGCCGACGGTTGCTTATTGGTCTATCCGCAAAACATCTGGCAGCCGATCAGCGAAAAGCTGAACAAGCTTTCTTCATTCAATCCCAAGAGTCGTGCCTTGCAACGGCTGTTGATAGGTAACGCCGAAGACGTGTTGATGGATAACGCGGGGCGAGTGTTGATTTCTCCCAATTTGCGCAACTACGCCACGCTCGACAAGCGCGTGATGCTGGTCGGCCAAGGGAATAAATTCGAATTGTGGGACGAGGCGAAATGGCAGGCGCAGCAGGATGCGTCCTTATCGTTCATCGATGGCGACCTGCCGGCCGAACTCGAAGGTTTTTCCTTGTGAACGTGGACCTGGTTCACACCACGGTGCTGTTGGAGGAGGCGGTAGCGGCATTGGCAATCAAACCCGATGGCGTATATGTCGATGGCACATTTGGACGGGGTGGGCATAGCGCGAGGATATTGCAGCAATTGGGTGTGGATGGGCGGCTGATCGCTTTGGATAAAGATCCGGCTGCGATAGCGGTGGGGAGGCAGTGGCGAGATGCGCGATTTCAAATAGTGCATAGCGGGTTCATGCACCTGGATGCGATATTGCGCGAGTCGGGCTTGGCAAAAGTCGATGGCATCCTGCTGGATCTGGGCGTGTCGTCGCCGCAGCTGGATGAGGCGGCACGCGGCTTCAGTTTCAGGTTCGATGCGCCTTTGGATATGCGTATGGATGTGAGCAGCGGCCAGACCGCCGCGCAATGGCTGGCAAAGGTGGACGAAAGTTTTTTGGCGGAGGTGATACGTGATTACGGCGAAGAACGGTTTGCTAAGCAGATTGCAAGAGCGGTTGTTGCTGCGCGCGCAGTCGCACCTATCCACACCACGCGGCAACTCGTCGAGCTGGTTGGTCAGACGGTACGTACCCGTGAGGCCGGGCAGAATCCGGCGACCCGCACATTTCAGGCTATACGGATTTATCTCAACCAGGAGCTTGAGGAGCTTGCGCGGGTGTTGCCAGAATGCGTCGCACATCTGAAGCCGGGTGGGCGCTTGGTGGTAATCAGTTTCCATTCACTGGAGGATCGCATCGTGAAGCATTTCATGCGTGACATGGCTGAGGGCGACAAGTTGCCGCGTAATGTGCCGATACGCGCCAGCGAAGTGCCGCTGGGAGAGGTGAGTCTGATCGGCAAGGCGGTGCGCGCGGGCGAGGCGGAGCTCAAAGCCAACCCGCGTGCACGCAGTGCCGTGATGCGCGTGGCGGAGCGCAGACATGCCCATTAGCGGTCATACATTAAACGGGGTGCTGCTGCTGATCGTGATTCTGGCATCGCTGAGTGTGGTGACCTCCCGGCATCAGGCGCGCAAATCTTTTCTCGCGTTGCAGCAGGAAAAGCAGCGCGCGCAACAGATGGAGGTGGAATGGGGTCAGTTGCAACTGGAGCAAAGTACCTGGGCTGCTCCCGCGCGGATCGAAAAGATCGCCGCGCAGCATCTACAGATGCAGCTACCCCAAACCGGGCAGGTGAAGTTCATCAGCGTGCAACAATATTCCAGCAGGACATCCGGGGCGCAAGCAAGGTAGGCATGAAGATGAGCGGAGCAAAAATACAACCATGAATTACGCGGCAAACAGAACGACGACCCCGGCGAGCTTGCCCGGATGGCGCGCGTCCGTGCTGTTTGTGGTGCTGGTGGCCGGGCTGTCGGGTTTGTTGGGGCGCGGGGTGTATCTGCAGGGGATACACAATGATTTTTTGCAGGAAAAAGGGAATGCGCGCTACAGCCGGGTGATCGAGGTGAGCGCGCATCGAGGCGTGATACAGGACCGTAACGGTGAGGTGCTGGCGGTGAGCACACCCGTGCAGTCAGTGTGGGTCAGCCCCGCCGATGTGGAAGCGAATAGCCAGCAAATAAAAAGCCTGGCGGCGGTACTCAAGATGAACGAAGCGGAGGTTCGCCATCAGTTATACGACGACACGCATGATTTCGTCTATCTCAAACGGCAGATCTCGCCGGATCAGGCCGAGCAGATCATCCGTCTGGGTGTGACTGGTGTGTCGTTGCAGCCGGAATATCGTCGCTATTACCCGTCGGGCGAAGTGACCGCGCAGCTGCTGGGTTTTACCGGGCAGGACGACAACGGGCAAGAGGGATTGGAGCTGGGTTTGCAGGACGCGCTGGGCGGCAAGCCGGGCAGCCAGCGTGTCATCAAGGACAGACGCGGACATGTCGTCGAGGACGTGGCGAGTTTGCGTGCCCCCAAGCCCGGTAACGATGTGGTGCTGAGTGTGGATAGCAAGATCCAGTATCTGGCCTACCGCGAATTGCAGGCAGCGGTGGAAAAGAATCACGCCAAAGCGGGGGCTGTGGTGGTGCTGGACGCGCGCAGCGGCGAAGTGTTGGCACTCGCCAATTACCCGAGCTACAACCCCAATAATCGGGTCAAGGTGAGCCCGCAAGCGATGCGCAACCGTGCTGTGACCGATCTGTTTGAGCCGGGTTCGACACTCAAACCGTTCACCGTGGCAGCAGCGTTGGAGAACGGCAAAGTCCAACCCGATACTGTCATCAACACCGAACATGGCGTGTACACCGTGGGTGGCAGGCTGATACACGACAGTCATCCCGAAGCGTTCCTGACCGTGGCCGGCGTGATACAGCAATCCAGCAACGTAGGCGCGGCCAAGATGGCATTGATGCTGGAGCCCAAGGTGATGTGGCAGGCATTGTCGGACAGCGGCTTCGGTGCGCATACCGGCAGTGCTTTTCCGGGCGAGGCGGTGGGCAAGTTGCGTGAAGCGAATACATGGCGACCGATAGAACAGGCCACCATGGCATATGGACATGGCATCTCGGTAAATCTGTTGCAGCTGGCACGGGCCTACACTGTGTTTGCCAATAACGGCGAACTCAAGCCAATCTCATTGATGAAACTGGATGCGCCCGCAGTCGGCAAAAAAATCCTGTCCGACAAGACCGCGTTCGAATTGCGCGACATGCTGGAGACGGTCGTGTTGCCCGGCGGGACTGCTCCGCTGGCGCAAGTTGCGGGCTATCGCGTGGCGGGTAAGACCGGTACTGCGCATAAGTTGTCTGGCGCGCATTACGTGGACAAATATGTGGCCTCCTTTGTCGGATTCGCACCGGCTTCCGCGCCGCGCGTGATCGTTGCGGTGATGATAGACGAGCCCAACAACGGACAATATTACGGGGGTCAGGTTGCCGCGCCGGTGTTTAGTCAGGTGACCGGGGAGACATTGCATCTGTTGAATGTGCCCAATGACGCGCCACTGAATAACGTGATTGCGCCACCCGCAGACATCATCAAGGAGGAGGTGTGATGCCCTTCCCCTTCGAACAGCTGGCGGCATTGAATGTGCGTATCACCCACCTGGTGACAGACAGTCGGCTGGTGCAGCGCGGCGACACTTTTGTTGCTTTTCGCGGCGAAAAAAATGATGGTCGTCAATTCATCGGTGCGGCCATCGCGCAGGGCGCGAATGCGGTCATACATGAGGCTGGAGGTTTTGTCTGGCAAGCGCAATGGGATGTGCCGCATCTGGCCGTGGAGAATTTGCGCGCACACGCGGGCGATCTGGCTGATACGGTATATGGCAGGGCGACCGAGAAATTATGGATGGTCGGAGTAACCGGCACCAACGGCAAAACTTCGACGACCCATTGGATCGCGCATGCACTCAACGCCGCCGGAAAGAAATGCGCGCTGATAGGCACGCTGGGAAACGGTTTCGTCGATGCGCTGCAAGCTACCGCCAACACCACTCCGGAGGCGATACAAGTACACAAGTTGTGTGCCGATTATCTGCATGCCGGTGCGCGGGCCGTGGCGATGGAAGTGTCGTCGCACGCCCTGGATCAGGGGCGTATCAATGGCGTGCATTTCGATGTGGCCATGCTGACCAATCTGAGCCGTGACCATCTGGATTATCACGGCGACATGCAGCGTTACGCGGCCAGCAAACGCAAGTTTTTCGACGTGCAGTCGTTGCGTTATGTGGTACTCAACCTTGACGATGAAACGGGCGCGGCATGGGCCGAGCAGTTGGGTGAGAGCGGTGTAGAGGTTGTTGGTTACGGCTTGAGTGACGCCGCTTTGCAATGCGCGCAAAAATCCGGAATGCGCATGGTGTATGGACATCTGTCGGCCATGTCCGAAAGTGGTCTGCGGCTTGCCGTACACAGCAGTTGGGGTGCGGCGCAACTGGATAGTCAACTGGTGGGACGTTTCAACGCGGAAAATTTGCTCGGCGTGCTGGCGGTGCTGCTGGTAAGCGGCATCGCTTTGAACGACGCGATCGCGTCGCTGGAGCAGGTGCGAGCCGTCGCCGGACGTATGCAACGATTGGGCGGGCAGTCTGTGCCCACAGTGATCGTGGACTACGCGCACACGCCGGACGCGCTGGAAAAAGTGTTGCAAACCCTGCGCGAGATGACTGCGGTCAGCGGCGGCAATCTGATTTGCGTGTTCGGCTGCGGCGGCAATCGCGACAACGGCAAACGCCCCATGATGGGCAGAGTTGCCGAACAATTGGCGGATCGTTGCATCGTCACCAGCGACAATCCGCGCAACGAAAATCCGGCGGAGATCGTGGCACAGATCACACTGGGCATGCAGGACAACAAGCATCGCGTCATCATCGACCGTGCGGCGGCGATCCACCACGCCATCGCTCACGCACAACCCGGCGACACCGTGCTGATCGCGGGCAAGGGACACGAGGACTATCAGGAAATAAACGGTGTGCGACATCCGTTCAGTGATGTGCAGGTCGCGCAACTGGCATTGCAAAACTGGCCGATGGAGGTGCGCGCATGATGCGCTTGTCACAGCTCGCGCAGGCATTGGATGCCCGGTTGGTTGGGCCGGATGTCACCTTCGCCAACATCAATACCGACAGCCGCAAAATTCGCGCGGGCGATCTGTTCATCGCGCTGCGCGGCGAAAAATTCGATGGTGCCGAGTATGTCGCGCAGTCGCTGCAAAGCGGCGCGGTGGCGGCAATGGTCAATAAAGACAGCTACCAGGATGCAGGATGCGGGATTCAGGATGCAGCAGCGTCCGACGCGCGGAGCTCGGATACTGCATCCCGAATCCTGCATCCCGAATCCTCATATCTGGTCGTGGCGGATACCCGGCTCGCGCTGGGTCGGCTCGCCGCGTTCTGGCGTAAACAGTTCGACATTCCCCTGGTGGCCATCACCGGCAGCAACGGCAAGACCACGGTGAAGGAGATGCTGGCGGCGATCTTGCGTACTGCGACCGGCAATGAGGATGCGGTACTCGCCACCCAGGGCAATTTCAACAACGACATCGGCATGCCGCTCACACTGTTGCAGTTGCGCGAACAACACCGTTATGCGGTGATCGAGATGGGCATGAATCATCCCGGCGAAATCGATTATCTGACCCGCTTGGCGCAACCGCAGGTGGCGGTAGTCAACAATGCCAGTGGCGCACATCTGCAAGGCCTGGGTTCAATCGCCGCTGTGGCGCGTGCCAAGGGTGAAATTTTCGCGGGATTGGGCAGCGGCGGCATTGCCGTCATCAATGCCGATGATGAGCATGCGGCTATGTGGCGTGATCTGGCGGGGACACATTGCGTGCTGGATTTTGCGCTGGACCATGCGGCAGCGGTGCAAGGCGTGTGGACGGCGCAAGGCTATGGCGGCGTGCTGCAAGTGCACACCCCATCAGGCGAGTTGCACGTCGTGTTGCAGGTGCCGGGCGCGCATAACGCGCGCAACGCGCTGGCCGCCGCGACCGCCGCGCTGGCATTGCAGATACCGCTGTCGGTCATCACCGGCGGGCTGGAAGGTTTCGGCGGCGTGTCGGGACGCTTGCAACGCAAGCAGGCCGCGCACGGTGCGACGGTGATAGACGATACCTACAATGCCAACCCCGCCTCGATGCGGGCCGCGCTGGAAGTGTTGGCGCAAGCCGCCGGCAAGCGCATCTTCGTGCTAGGCGATATGGGCGAGTTGGGCGACGACGCGGCGCAATTCCACCGCGACATGGGCAGTACGGCGCGCACGCTCGGTATCGAGAAACTATACGCGCTGGGCGAAATGAGCGCGGGTGCGATGTCCGAGTTCGGCACGGGCGCACAGCATTTCGCTAACGTGGAAGCCTTGTGCGCGGCACTGGATACAGAGCTGGATGCACACACCACGGTGCTGGTTAAAGGGTCGCGTTTCATGAAGATGGAACGGGTGGTTAAGTGTCTGGAAAGTGGCAAATCGGAAGTGGGCAGTGCGGCAGGTGGGGTTGCGCATCATTCATCCAAGGAGCAGAAATGTTATTAACCCTCGCCCAATGGTTATCCCAGGATGTGCGTACCTTCAGCGTGTTCAATTACATCACGCTGCGCGCGCTGATGGCGGCGATGACTTCGCTGATGATCTCGTTCATGGTCGGGCCATGGATGATACGCAAACTCACTTCTATGAAGATCGGCCAGTCGGTGCGCAGCGACGGACCGCAGACACATCTGGTCAAGGCGGGCACACCAACCATGGGTGGCGCGCTGATTCTGACCTCGGTCGCCATCTCCACGTTGTTGTGGGGCGATCTCCATAACGCGTATATCTGGGTGGTGCTGTTCACGACCCTGGGGGTGGGCGCGATCGGCTGGGTGGACGACTATCGCAAAGTGGTACACCGCAATCCTGACGGCTTGTCTGCACGCGCCAAGATGTTCTGGCAATCGCTCATCGCATTGGCGGTCGGGATCTTTTTGTATCAGCACGCGAGCTTGCCCGCGCACACCGAACTCATCGTGCCGTTCTTCAAGCATCTGGTGTTTCCCTTGGGTGCGTTCGGTTTCATCGTGCTGGTCTATCTGGTCATTGTCGGCAGCAGCAACGCGGTGAATCTCACCGACGGCCTGGACGGGCTGGCCATCATGCCCACGGTGATGGTGGCGAGCGCGCTGGCGATCTTTTCCTACGTCGCGGGTCACGCCGAATTCTCCAAATACCTGGGCGAACCGTCCATCCCCGGTGCGGGTGAGCTGGCGGTGTTCTGTGCCGCCATCGCCGGTGCGGGT
>JABEVG010000117.1 GCA_013044075.1 Gallionella sp. | reverse complement strand
CGCGCGCCACAGTCAGCCTGGTGGAGAAGTTGCTCAAAGATTATCCGCAGCACCAGATCCTGTTGACCCACACCACGCCCACCGGACGCGCCACCTCCGAACAGTTGTACGGCGACCGGGTCACGCGCGTGTATCTGCCCTACGACTACCCGTTCGCGGTGCAAAGATTTTTGCGCCACTTCCAGCCGCAACTGGGCATGCTGATGGAGACCGAGATCTGGTTCAACCTGATACGCGCTTGCCAGAAAAATCACGTCCCGCTGCTGTTGCTGAACGCGCGCATGTCGGAGCAGTCCGCACGCGGTTACGCGCGTTTCGCCAGTCTGACCCGCGACGCATTGCAAGCCCTGAGCGGTGTCGCGGCGCAAACCAATGCGGATGCGGACAGACTGGCGGCATTGGGCGCGGAAAGAATATCCGTGATGGGCAATCTGAAATTCGACATCGCGCCGCCCGCCGCGATGCTGGAACTGGGCAAGCTGCTGCGTGAACAATTCGGCGCGGATCGCAAAGTGTTTCTGGCAGCGAGCACACGCGAAGGCGAAGAGGCATTGTTGCTGGACGTATGGCAGGCCGCTGCACCGGAGGCCTTGCTGGTACTCGTGCCGCGCCATCCGCAACGCTTCAGCGAAGTCGCCGAGCTCGTCGCCCAGCGCGGTCTACGCATGCAGCGCAGAAGCGGAAACCGACCCGTCGCGGCGGAGGTGCAAGTCGTGTTGGGCGACAGCATGGGCGAGATGTTCGCCTACTACGCCGCTGCCGATGCGGCGTTCATCGGCGGCAGTCTGCTACCCTTTGGCGGGCAGAATCTCATCGAGGCCTGCGCCGTCGGCACGCCGGTATTGGTTGGTCCGCACACGCACAACTTCGCTGATGCCACCGCTCTCGCCGTTGCGGCGGGTGCGGCAAAACGTGTGCAGGATGCGGACGAATTGGTGCGCGTGCAGCGCGTGTTGTTGAACGACGGGGTCGCGCTGGGCGAGATGCGCAGCGCGGGTTTGGGCTTTGTTGCCGCGCATCGTGGCGCGACGGACAAGGCGATGCGACTCGTCAGTCGGTATCTTGTGGATACCGTGCCTTGAGCGGGTACTCCGTGCGTTGATCCAATTTGCTGCCGCGCAGCTGGTTTGCTTGCGCGGCAGTGCTTACAGCGGAACCGCGTAGCCGAAGTGTTGCTGGAACAGAGCCTTGATCTCGTCGCGCGAGGGTTTGTGGTTCTGCCCGCCGCGACTGGCGATCTTGATCGTGCCCATCAGCGAAGCGAGGCGGCCGGTGGTCTCCCAGTCCCAACCATTCTGGATGCCGAACAACAGGCCGGCACGATAGGCATCGCCGCATCCGGTCGGGTCGAGCAAAGCGGTCGCTTTGGCGCACGGGATGGCGATCTCTTTACCATCGGCGTAAATGGTCGAGCCCTCGCCGCCGCGCGTGATGATGAACGCGCGTTTGCCTTGGGCGAGTTCTGTTATCTTCTTGCCGGTCTTGTCTTGCAGCAGTTGTGCCTCGTAATCGTTCACCGTCACATAGGTGGCGAGCCGCACAAAATTCAATAATTCTTCCCCGCCGAACATCGGCATGCCCTGACCCGGATCGAACACCCACGGGATGCCCGCATCGACGAACTGTTGCGCGTGTTCCAGCATGCCGCTGCGCCCGTCCGGCGAGACGATGCCGAGGCTGACCTTGCTCGCATCGGACACTTTGTTCTGCTCGGAAAAACTCATCGCGCCGGGATGGAAAGCGGTGATCTGATTGTCGTCAAGATCGGTGGTGATAAAGGCCTGGCCGGTGTAGCTGCCCGACACGTGGCGGATGTGTGCCTGCGAGATGGCGAGCTTCTGCAAGTGCAGGGCGTACGTGGAAAAGTCATCGCCCACCGTCGCCATGATCAGTGGATCGCCGCCCAGCAGTTGCAAGTTGTAAGCGATGTTGCCCGCACAACCGCCGAACTCGCGGCGCATCTCCGGTACCAGGAATGCCACGTTCAGCATGTGGATCTTTTCCGGCAGGATGTGCTTCTTGAATTGATCCGGAAACACCATGATGGTGTCGTAAGCCATCGAACCGCAAATCAGTGTGTGCATCGCCAAAACCTTTAGCCAAAAATGAAAGGCGCGGATTGTATCACTGGCGGCAAGCGCGGGATTTATTGGCCGATGAGCGAGTCGGGATTAAGGGGGCCGTATCCGGTATCATCACCGCATGATGAGTTATCAAGCCATATTCACCGCACCTTTCGCCATGCTGGGCATACGCTGTAGCGAGGGCGCGTTGCTGGGTATAGATTTTCTGCCCTTGAGCGTCGCGCCACAGCAGGCCGAAAGTGTCATGGCGAATTCGGTGTGCGCACAATTGCACGATTACCTGCACGACCCCGATGCCTTGTTTGATGTGCCTCTGGCATGGCACGGCACGGCTCATCAGCAAAAAGTCTGGCGCGCGCTGCTGGCTATTCCACGCGGCGTAACGCGCCACTACGGCGAACTGGCGACCGAGTTGCACTCGGCGGCACAGGCAGTCGGCCAGGCCTGCGGCGCGAATCCCCTGCCCATCATCATTCCCTGTCATCGTGTGGTGGGCAAAACCGGCTTGGGTGGTTTCATGCGTCATGCGGATGGCAACGCGCTGGACATCAAACGCTGGTTGCTGAGCCATGAGGGTGCATTGTGAAGTCTGTTCGCCCTGAGCCTGATGGAACGGCTAGCCACTCGACTAAGCCCGCAAGCGTGCAAGTCGCTGGTTATGTTGAAGGGGCGTTCATGGTTCGACCAGCTCACCACGAACGGTTTTTGTGTTTAAGCGCAAATGAACAACGCTGAACTTCTGGATGAATTCTCCGACGCGCTGTGGCTGGAAGACGGACTGTCGCGCAATACGCTGGACAGCTACCGGCGCGATCTGAATAAGTTCGCAGACTGGCTGGCGTCCAATCGCGGCGCGACTTTGCTGCAAACCACGCATGCGGATATACAAGGTTATCTGGGGTATCTGCTGCTCAAACAAAAAGCCAAAGCCAGCTCGACGGGGCGCAACATCTCCAGCCTGAAGCGGCTGTTTCGCTACCTGCTGCGCCAGGGCAAGATCACGATCGACCCCACCCTGCAAATCGACACGCCCAAGCTGCCGCGCAACCTGCCCAAGAGCCTCAGCGAAGCCGATGTCGAATTGTTGCTCAACGCACCGGACACGCAGACTCCGCTGGGTCTGCGCGACCGCACCATGCTCGAAGTGCTGTATGCCACCGGACTGCGAGTGTCAGAACTGGTGACCTTGCGCGTCACACAGGTGAGCCTGGACATGGGGGTGGTGCGCGTGATGGGCAAGGGCAGCAAGGAACGGCTCGTGCCGCTGGGCGAAGTCGCGCTGGACTGGTTGCGCCGCGATCTCGCCGACGGACGCACGGTGCTGTTGGGCAGGCAGACTTCCGATGCGATGTTCATCACCGCGCGCGCCGAAGCGATGACCAGGCAGATGTTCTGGTATCTCATCAAGAAGCATGCGAGACACTGCGGATTGACCATATCGCTTTCACCGCACACCCTGCGTCACGCCTTCGCCACCCATCTGCTCAACCACGGTGCCGACCTGCGCGTGGTACAGATGCTGCTCGGCCACACCGACATTTCCACCACACAGATCTACACCCATGTCGCGCGAGCGCGGCTCAAAGAACTGCATCACACACACCATCCCAGAGGCTAGACACGATCCGTGCAGGGCGCGCCCACTTTGGTTCATCACCTGTTATCACTCACCTGCCCTGATCTTCCTCCAAAGTGTCGTGCGGCTGATGCCCAGATATTTGGCGACCGCTTCGCGGTTGTTATTGAAGCGCGCCAGGGTGACATGCAGCGGTTCGGCGGGGACGACGGGCAGGATAGGCGGTTTATCATCTGGCAATGGCGCGGCAGTGGCGAGTTCCGGTGCGACACTCAACATGAAGGCCGGGGTGAGCGATTGCAAAGGCTCGGCGGCCAGGAACAGCGCGACGCGCTCCATGAGGTTGCGCAATTCGCGGACGTTGCCGGGCCACGCGTAACCTTCCAGCAGCGGGGCGCAAGCCTGCATTTCGGCATGCAGATTCTCGTGCGGGCGCGCGCCCAGCGATGCCAGCGCGTTCTTGAAGCACCACACCGCCAGCGGCACGATGTCCTCCGGGCGTACACGCAAGGTGGGCAGCGCGAGGCGCAACACGCTCAGGCGATAAAACAAGTCGGCGCGAAAGCGGCCTTCTTTGATGCGGCTCTCCAAGTCGCAATGCGTCGCGCTGATGACGCGTACATTCACCGGTATCGGTCGTGTGCCGCCGACACGCACCACTTCCCGTTCTTCCAGCACGCGCAGGAACCGGGTCTGCAAGGCCAGCGGCATTTCGCCGATCTCATCGAGAAAGATCGTGCCCCGGTGCGCAGCCTCGAACAGCCCCGCATGTCCGCCACGCCGCGAGCCGGTGAACGAGCCTTCCTCGTAGCCGAACAATTCCGACTCCAGCAGCGACTCGGCGACCGCGCCGCAATTGAAGGCGACGAAGGGTTTGTTGATGCCCTGCGCGTGCAGGCTTTCGCGGTGTATCGCCTGTGCGACCAGCTCCTTGCCCGTGCCGGTCTCGCCCTGGATCAGCACCGTGGCGGGCGACTTGGCGAACAGCACGATGGACTGGCGCACGCGCTTCATCTGCGCCGAATCGCCGCGCAAGTCGCCGAGTGTATGTTTCGCGCGCAAGGTGTCCGCGACCGGCAAACCGCGCTTGCGCCGCGCTTCCAGTTGCGTGAAGCGTGCGATCTCCAGGGCATCCTCGAACGCTTCGCGTATGGTCGCGGTGGAATACACGAACACGCCCGTCAGCCCCGCCTCTTCTGCCAGGTCGGTGACCAGGCCTGCACCCACGACGACCTTGATGCCATCGGCTTTCAGCTCGTTGATCTGGGCACGGGCATCTTCAGCGGTGAGATAGGTGCGCTGGGCGATCTTGAAACCGAAGGTGTCCTGGAATTCGGTCAGTTCGGACATCGCCTGCTGATAGCTCACCACCCCGATATGGGGCGTGAGTTTGCGCGCGCGGGCCAGTGCCTGCATGACATCGAAGCCGCTGGCTTTGGCGATGATGACCGGAACGGACAAACGGCTTTTCAGGTACGCGCCATTCGATCCGGCGGCGACCACCGCGTCGCAATGCTCGGTCTCCAGCCGTTTGCGGATGTATTGCACCGCCTCTTCAAAACCGAGGCGGATCGGGTCGATGTTGGCGCGCTCCGCGTATTGCGGCGTGATGTCGCGAAACAGATCGAACAGACGGGTGATGGACACTGTCCAGATGGTCGGCTTGTCGGGGGTGTCGCGTGCGGGAGAGTAGGCCATGTTCCAGTGACTTTCAAAAATCTATTCCGGCTTGGATTGAAACATATTTTGAAACGCGGTATCGGGTTTATTTACCGCGTTCGCCTCGGCCAGCAACCCGCCACACAGCGCATATCCCCAACAAGCCCAAGGTTTTATGGGGAGGCTGACGTGACTGGCACAGTGCTTGCGTTGTACCTGAGCAAGAAATATTGATGAAACATTTCCCGGGGTCACTATGAATCGCTATTCCGCAGGTGCAGCATTCCGTCAGGCGATCCAAGCCGAATCACCTTTGCAGATCGCCGGGGCGATCAATGCCAATCACGCGCTGCTGGCCAAGCGCGCGGGCTTTAGGGCGATCTATCTTTCCGGGGGCGGGGTCGCGGCCGGTTCGCTGGGCTTGCCCGATCTGGGCATTACCAATCTGGAGGACGTGCTGACCGACGTGCGCCGCATCACCGATGTGTGCGACGTGCCGCTGCTGGTCGATGTGGACACCGGCTTCGGTTCGTCGGCGTTCAATGTCGCGCGCACAGTCAAGTCCATGATCAAATCCGGCGCGGCGGCGATGCACATCGAAGACCAGGTGGGCGCGAAGCGTTGCGGCCATCGCCCCAACAAAGAGATTGTCGGCAAACAGGAGATGGTGGACCGTATCAAGGCGGCGGTCGATGCGCGCACCGATGAAGATTTCGTCATTATGGCGCGCACCGACGCGCTGGCCAGCGAAGGACTGGATGCCGCGCTGGACAGGGCGACAGCCTATGTCGCGGCCGGTGCGGACATGATCTTTCCCGAGGCTGTCACCGAGCTGTCGATGTATAAAAGATTCGCCATAACCGTCAACGTGCCGGTGCTGGCGAACATCACCGAATTTGGCGCGACGCCTTTGTTCACGTTGGATGAACTCAAGTCCGCCGATGTGGGGCTGGTGCTGTATCCGCTCTCGGCCTTCCGTGCCATGAACAAAGCCGCCGAAAATGTTTACACCGCGATACGCCGCGACGGCACGCAGCATAACGTGGTCGACACCATGCAGACGCGCATGGAATTGTACGAACGCATCGGCTATCACGACTACGAGCAAAAACTCGACGCGCTGTTCGCGCAACAAAAATCCAGGTAATTCAGACCACCCACCCTTCGACAGGCTCAGGGCGAACGGGTGGTGAAATCAAGGAGAAGAAAATGAGTGAACAAGCAGCAGCCACGGCCTTCAAACCCAAAAAATCCGTCGCCTTGTCCGGTGTGACGGCGGGCAACACCGCCTTGTGTACCGTGGGCAGGTCGGGTAACGACCTGCACTATCGCGGCTACGACATTCTGGATATCGCCGACACTTGCGAGTTCGAGGAGGTCGCGCATTTGTTGGTGCACGGCAAGCTGCCGAATGCGGCGGAGCTGCACGACTACAAGGTCAAGCTCAAATCGTTGCGCGGCATCCCGTCGAACATAAAATATCTGCTGGAATGTCTGCCCGCTTCCTCGCATCCGATGGACGTGATGCGCAGCGCGGTGTCGGCCATGGGGTGCGTGTTACCCGAAATGCAAGACCACAACATTGACGGCGCGCGTGACATTGCCGATCAGCTGATGGCCTCGCTGGGTTCGATGTTGCTGTACTGGTATCACTACAGTCACAACGGCAAGCGCATCGACGTGGAGACGGATGACGATTCGATAGGCGGACATTTTCTGCGTCTGCTGTACGGCAGACCCATCGCCGCGCAGTGGGTGAAGGCCATGCACACCTCGCTGATCCTGTATGCGGAGCATGAGTTCAATGCCTCGACCTTTGCGGCCCGCGTGATCGCCGGGACCGGCTCGGACATGTACTCCGCAATCACCGGCGCGATCGGCGCATTGCGCGGCCCCAAGCACGGCGGCGCGAACGAGGCGGCGTTCGACATACAAAAACGCTACGACAATCCCGACGAGGCCGAGGCCGATATCCGCCAGCGTGTGATTGACAAGGAAGTCATCATCGGTTTCGGCCATCCGGTTTACACCATCTCCGACCCGCGCAACCAGGTCATCAAAGAAGTGGCACGCAAGCTCTCGCGCGATGCCGGTTCGATGAAGTTGTTCAACGTCGCCGACCGGCTGGAAAGCGTGATGTGGGACACGAAGAAGATGTTTCCGAATCTGGACTGGTACTCCGCGGTGTCCTATCACATGATGGGCGTGCCGACCGCCATGTTCACGCCGCTGTTCGTCATCGCGCGCACCTCGGGCTGGGCGGCGCACATCATCGAGCAGCGCATCGACAACAAGATCATCCGCCCCAGTGCCAACTATGTAGGCCCGGAAAATCTGCAATTCGTCCCGCTCGCGCAACGCGCTTAATCACATCAGGTAAAAAGGCAAGCCATGTCAGCATCCCGCACCAACGTCCGCCCAAAAGCCGATCAAGTCCTCGTCGATATCGTCGATTACGTCACAAAATATAAGATCACCTCAGTGGTCGCTTACGACACCGCGCGACTGTGTCTGATCGACACGCTGGGGTGCGGATTGGAGGCGCTGGAATATCCCGCCTGCAAAAAGCTGCAGGGGCCGGTCGTGCCGGGAACCATCGTGCCCAACGGCGCGAAAGTCCCCGGCACGCAGTTCCAGCTCGACCCGATACAAGCGGCCTTCAACATCGGCGCGATGATCCGCTGGCTGGATTTCAACGACACCTGGCTGGCCGCCGAATGGGGTCATCCGTCGGACAATCTGGGCGGCATCCTCGCCACGGCGGATTGGCTGTCACGCACCGCCGTGGCGGCGGGCAAGAAACCGCTCAGGATGAAAGACGTGCTGACCGCGATGATCAAGGCGCACGAGATCCAGGGTTGCATCGCGCTGGAGAATTCTTTCAACAAGGTCGGGCTGGATCATGTGATTCTGGTCAAGGTCGCGTCGACCGCCGTGGTCGCGGAGATGCTGGGCTTGAGCAACGAAGAGATCATCAACGCGGTATCGCTGGCGTGGGTGGACGGACAAGCGTTGCGCACCTATCGCCACGCGCCCAACACCGGTTCGCGCAAATCCTGGGCGGCGGGCGATGCGACTTCGCGCGCGGTGCGTCTGGCGTTGATGGCCAAGACCGGCGAGATGGGTTATCCCTCGGTGCTGACCGCCAAGACCTGGGGCTTCTACGACGTGTCGTTCAAAGGCCAGCCGTTCAAGTTCCAGCGTCCTTACGCAAGCTATGTGATGGAGAATGTGCTGTTCAAGATCTCTTACCCCGCCGAGTTCCATTCGCAGACTGCGGTGGAAGCCGCGATGACGCTGCACGGTAAACTCGCCAAGGCGGGCAAGAGCGTGGACGACATCAAGCAGATCACCATCCGCACCCACGAGGCTTGCATCCGCATCATCGACAAGAAGGGACCGCTCAACAATCCGGCCGACCGCGATCATTGCATCCAGTACATGGTGGCCGTGCCGCTGCTGTTCGGTCGTCTCACCGCCGCCGATTACGAGGACGATATCGCCGCCGACCAACGCATCGACGCGCTGCGCGACAAGATCGTGTGCGTCGAGGACACGTCGTTCACGGCGGATTATCACGACCCAAAAAAACGCTCCATCGCCAACGCGCTGACGGTCGAGTTCAAGGACGGCAAGAAACTCAAAGAAATCGTGGTCGAATATCCTATCGGCCACGCGCGTCGCCGCAGCGATGGCATCCCGCTGCTGGTGGAGAAGTTTAAGACCAATCTGGCGCGCCAGTTCCCGGCCAAGCAGCAGCAGGCGATACTGGACGTGTCGCTGCATCAGGACAAACTGGAAGCGATGCCGGTCAACGAGTACGTGGACATGTATGTGATCTGATGTAAGCCAATTTGCTTTTATATGTCGGAGTGTTAGGGAGACGCTGATTTATTCGGTTTTGTCGTTCCCGCGAAGGCGGGAATCCAGTCAGATAAAGGCACTGGATCTCCGCCTTCGCGGAGATGACGAATAAATCAGTGCTTCCTTGGAAAAGCTGGGGGAGGCGTTATGAACTATGCAGAATTCTACAAACAATCGGTCGAAGATCCTCAGACCTTCTGGGCGAAACAAGCCGAGTTGATAGACTGGCATCAGCCCTATACCCAAGTCCTCGATTATTCCAACCCGCCATTCGCCAGGTGGTTCGTGGACGGGCAAACCAATCTGTGTTTCAACGCAGTGGATCGTTGGGTGGACAAGCAGGGCGATCAACCCGCGCTGATCACCGTTTCCACCGAGACCAACACCGAGAAGGTCTACAGTTTCCGCGAACTGCAACGCGAGGTGCAGCGCATGGCCGCCGTCATGCAATCGCTGGGCGTGGGCAAGGGCGACCGGGTGCTGATCTACATGCCCATGATCGCCGAAGCCGCGTTTGCCATGCTGGCCTGCGCGCGCATCGGCGCGATCCATTCGGTGGTGTTCGGCGGCTTTGCTTCCAACAGTCTGGCGACGCGCATCACCGATGCCCGGCCCACACTCATCATCTCGGTGGATGCCGGTTCGCGCGGTGGCAAGCGCGTGCCGTATAAGCCATTGCTGGACGCGGCCATCGCCATGTCGCCGCACAAGCCACAGCGCGTGCTGCTGGTCGACAGAGGACTGGTCGCGATGGATTGGGTTGCGGGGCGCGATGTCGATTACGCCGCCGCGCGCGGGCAAAACATGGAAGCGCACGTGCCGGTCACCTGGCTGGAATCGAACGAGGCCTCCTACATCCTCTATACATCGGGGACGACAGGCCATCCTAAGGGTGTGCAGCGCGATGTCGGCGGCTACGCGGTGGCACTCGCGTCGTCGATGCAACACATCTACTGCGGCCGCGCCGGAGAGACGTATTTTTCCACATCGGACATCGGCTGGGTGGTGGGCCATTCCTACATCGTCTATGGCCCGCTCATCGCGGGCATGGCGACCATCATGTACGAGGGGCTGCCGGTCGCGCCGGATGCCGGCATCTGGTGGAGCATCGTCGAAAAATATAAAGTCACGCGCATGTTCACCGCGCCCACCGCCGTGCGGGTGTTGAAGAAATATCCCACCGAGTTCATGCACCAATACGACCTGTCCTCGCTCAAGACCCTGTATCTTGCCGGTGAACCGCTGGATGAGACCACCTCGCACTGGATTTCTTCCGAACTCGGTGTGCCGGTAATCGACAACTACTGGCAGACCGAGACCGGCTGGCCCATCCTCACCATCGCCAAAGGCGTGGAAGATCTGCCCACCAAGCTGGGTAGCCCGGGCATCCCGGTGTATGGCTACAAGATCAAGATACTCAACGAGACCAGCGGCGAGATATGCGGTGCGAACGAAAAAGGCGTGGTGGTCATCGAAGGGCCGCTGCCACCGGGCTGCATGCAGACCGTGTATGGCGACGACTCGCGTTTTGTGAAAACCTACTGGAATAATTTCCGCACCGAGCAGGTGTACTCCACCTTCGATTGGGGCATACGCGATGCGGACGGTTACTACTTCATCCTGGGCCGCACCGACGATGTGATCAATGTCGCGGGACACCGGCTCGGCACGCGCGAGATCGAGGAGAGCATCTCCAGTCACGGCAATGTCGCCGAGGTCGCGGTGGTGGGCGTGGAAGACAAATTAAAAGGCCAGGTCGCGGTGGCTTTTGTTATCCTCAAGAACGCGAATCCGGTCGCGACGGCGGAAGGCAAACTGGCGATGGAAAAGGAGATTATGGCGGTGGTCGATAAACATCTGGGCGCGTTGGCGCGTCCGGCGCGCGTGCATTTCGTCGCGCTGTTGCCCAAGACCCGTTCGGGGAAATTGCTGCGCCGTTCATTGCAGGCGATCTGCGAAGGACGCGACCCCGGCGAACTGACCACGATAGAAGACCCCGCATCGCTGGATCAAATACGCGCCGTCCTGCAAGGCTGAACCGGGCACATGCAGATCCAACGATGAAAGCTCACAACCGCACAGTGATATTTATTTCGGATGGAACCGGTATTACCGCCGAGACCCTGGGCAACGGTCTGCTGTCGCAATTCGAGGATATCGCGTTCCATCATCTGCGCCTGCCCTTTATCGACAGCCCGGAAAAGGTCGACCACTGTCTGGAACGCATCGCTGCGATCGGCAAACTCGATGGCATCCGTCCGCTGGTCATCATGACCATGATGAACCCGCAACTCGGCGCGCGTCTGCGCCAGGCCGACGCGCTGATACTGGATCTGTTCGGGGCATTCATCGCGCCGCTGGAACACGAGCTGGGCGCACGCTCCTCGCACACGGCAGGTCGCATGCACGGTCATTCCAGCCGGGAATATGCGCACCGCATCGAGGCGATGAATTTCGCGCTGGCGCACGACGACGGCATCTCGGCCACCAAACTGCAACAGGCCGATGTGATCCTGGTCGGCGTGTCGCGCAGCGGCAAGACCCCGACCTGTTTGTATCTGTCCATGCAGTTCGGGCTTAAGGCGGCCAACTATCCGCTCATCCCCGAAGACTTCGAGCGCGGCCGTTTGCCCGACACGCTGTTGCCGTTCCGCGACAAATTATTCGGCCTGACCATCGCGCCGGAGCAGCTGCAGCGTATCCGCCAGGAACGCAAACCCAACAGCAAATATGCCGCGCTGGAGAATTGCCGGTACGAAGTGGCCGCTGCCGAAAGCTTGATGGACAGGGCCAACATCCGCTATTTCGACATGACCGCGCGCTCCATAGAAGAGATCGCCGTGCAATTGCTACAAGCAGTGAGACGTGAGGACTGAATGCCTCATGCCGCAATATGTTAAAGAGAGGCCGGTTAAGTTGCAGGCAAACCTACTCACGCGGAGACGCGGGGGGCG
>JABEVG010000014.1 GCA_013044075.1 Gallionella sp. | reverse complement strand
GTCTCGTAACCAGCACCCGGCGTCGTTGCCAACTCTTCCATGAAATTCCTCCGTTAACGAATCGGAGGGGTCGTACAGATTCAGACTTTTACAGCTTGTCACGAAGTTCTTCACCCGATTGCCCTGCGGCGCCCCGTCCGAGGGCTTGACAACGGGAAAACCAAACATCACAAATGTATATCAGATTTGTATATCAGATTGATGAATGATAAAAAATGGATCAGCTTCCTCTGCGTATCGATCACACAATCGTAGATGCAATCCTCGCCGGGCGGCTTCAGCCTGGTGTACGGCTGGGAGAGCAAGCGCTTGCCAATCTGTTTAACGTTTCACGCACGGCGGTTCGTGAGGCGCTAATCCGGCTTGAAACCAGAGGGTTGGTGCAAGCCAGCCCTCGACGTGGCTGGTTTGTCGTAGAGCCTTCGCAAGACGAGGTTTTGGAGGCATTCCACGCCCGCAAAGTGATCGAAGTCGGCATTTTGCGGGCCATCGACAAGGTGCCGGCCCGGATGATCGAAGCGCTGCGCACGCATATTGCACAAGAGCGCGCGGCGATTGCGGCCAATGACATTGGCGCGCGCAGTTATTTGCTGGCTGATTTTCATGTTTGCATGGCTGAAGCGCTGGATAATCAGATCCTTGCTGACATTATGCGCGACCTTACCGCCCGCGTGATTTTGATCGCAGCCCTCTACCAGTCAGATCGCGATGCCAGCGAAGCCTGTGACGAGCATGAACGGATCACGGATCTGATCGCGGCTGGAGATATTGAAGGCGCGGCAAAAGAGATGGCCACACATATAGATAATACAGAGTCAGGCCTTACGCATCGCCTCGACCGGGATGCGTTGTTTGATCTGAGGCAAATACTTCAACAACCTATCAGAAAAAAAGGGATGAAATGATGTCGGGAAGAAAAGTTGCTGATATGGCAGCTGACAAAAAAACGTGGCTTGAATCACATGAACAGGGATATGCGAAAGACTTGAAGCCGAGGCAGGTGAAGATGATCGCCATCGGCGGCGCCATCGGCACCGGGCTGTTCCTTGGTGCTGGCGGGCGCCTGGAACACGCCGGACCGGCGCTTGCGGTGGTGTACCTGGTTTGCGGGCTGTTCTCCTACCTGGTCATGCGGGCGCTGGGTGAGTTGGTGATGCACAGGCCAACTTCAGGAAGTTTTGTCGCTTATGCACGCGAGTTTTTGGGTGAAAGAGGTTCCTTCGTCGCCGGCTGGATGTCTTACCTTAATTGGGCGATGACCGGCATTGTCGATATCACCGCGGTAGCACTTTACATGCACTACTGGGGAACTTTCGAAAACGTACCTCAGTGGGCCTTTGCCATGATCGCGCTCGTGATCATTGGCGCGATGAATCTGGTGGCAGTCGGCTGGTTTGGCGAACTGGAATTCTGGTTCGCACTCATCAAAGTCGCGGCTCTGGTGCTTTTTCTTGTTATCGGCACGGTGATGCTGTTTTCCGGACACCAGATTGCCGGGCAAACTCCTGGCCTTCACCTAATTGTCCAAAATGGCGGCTTGTTTCCACACGGCCTGTTGCCAGCCGTCATTCTCACGCAAGGCGTGGTTTTCGCCTATGCGGGGATCGAGATCATCGGTACAGCAGCTGGAGAAATGGAAGATCCGCGGAAGGTTATCCCCAAAGCCGTCAATAGCGTCATGTATAGAATTGCGCTGTTCTATGTGGGTTCTGTTGCACTGCTTGTGGTACTTATGCCGTGGACAGCCTATCACGCCGGCGTCAGCCCTTTCGTAACGTTCTTTGGTGCACTCGGCGTGCCCGGCGTTGGGTCTGTCATGAACTTTGTGGTTCTCACCGCTGCACTATCCAGCCTTAACTCCGGCCTGTACTCCACAGGACGGGTGTTGCGGTCTCTGGCCATGGGAGGCTCCGCACCGCTTTTCGTTTCAAAAATGAATGCCGCAAAAATTCCATACGGCGGAATCCTTATAACTCTGGTCGTTTATTTTATTGGTGTCATACTAAACTATTTAGTGCCGAGTCAGGTTTTTGAAATCGTTCTGAATGTTGCATCGCTTGGGATTCTTTCCACCTGGGCGATTATCGTGATTTGCCAGATCATGCTTCGCCGTTCCATTGACCGTGGCGAAAATTCTCCTGTTTCGTTCCGGATGCCGTTTGCTCCCTATTCGTCCTGGCTGACACTTGCGTTCCTGGCCGCAGTTGTCGTGTTGACTGGATTTGATTACCCCGATGGAACCTATACCGTTGCGGCAATTCCAATTATCGCAATCGCCCTGGTGATAGGCTGGGTCGTTCTAAAAGGGAGCAGCCCTTTTAGTCCGACATTCCCCTCCTACATTCTGACCCATGCGGTGGAGGAGGATACCGGCAACGATCCGGCTTAACATAAAGCAAGGCGCCGTTGGTCTCTACACATGACGGCGCCTTGCCGCTTTCGAAACACCACAGCTTGAACCGCAAGCGGTTCAATGGAGATTAGAAATTGGCTGAACCATCCCTTGCTATTCACGGCGGTGCGGGCACTCTTCCGCTCACAGGCATGGACCCCGCTATGGCCGATGCCCACCATACAGCCTTACGGGCCGCCCTAGCTGCGGGCTGGAAAGTTTTATCAAAATCAGGCTCAGCACTCGACGCTGTCACCGTTGCCGTTATGACGCTTGAAGACGATGATTTGTTTAATGCGGCGCGTGGCGCTGTATTTAACGCAGATGGAAAATTGGAAATGGACGCGGGCATTATGTCTGGCCGCGACCGTGCCGCAGGGGCCGTGGCTGGTATTTGTGGACCGCGCAACCCCATCCTTGCCGCCCGCGCCGTGATGGAACATTCCGAAACTGTCCTGTTAGCCGGGCGTGGCGCAGAGGAATTCCTGGCGGCCCAGGATATTGAATTCCAATCTTTTGATTATTTTTGCACAGAGCGCCGTGTTGTTGCGCTAAACCAAGAGCTCGCGCGCAGAGCCAGCGGGGCACCAGATACACGTTCAGACGCAGACCGTCACGGTACCGTCGGCGCCGTAGCACGCGATGCAGCGGGCAATCTTGCCGCTGGAACCTCAACGGGCGGCTTCACTGCCAAAAGACCGGGCAGGGTGGGAGACACGCCCATAATCGGGGCCGGTACGTTCGCAGACAATGCGACTTGTGCAGTTTCCACGACAGGTACCGGTGAGATTTTCATCCGCTTCACTGCGGCGTCCGAAATTTCAGCTCGCATTCGCTACGCATCGCAAACACTTGAACAAGCTGCATCAGGCGTCATTGCAGAACTCTTCTCCAATGGTGGAGATGGCGGGTTGATCGCCATTGGCCGCGCCGGACCACCCTCCTTACCATTTAATTCCAGTGGAATGTATCGAGGCTTTGTTCTTTCAGACGGTGTTTTCCGCACTGCAATCCATAGAGAAGCTTACCGCATATTTGACTCGCGTGAATAACACCAAGCCAGAACTCTGAAGATAGCATCTAATTTTCTTCCTGTTAAAGAAAATTAGACATGCGCAAGAACACTTCAAATCCAGAAATATCAGGTAAATATCATGAGACAATCGACAAGCATGGCGACAGATAATACAAAAGCCCCGACGCTCGGAACTGCCAGCAAGACTTCAATTGAGAGTGCTGAAATGCGCCGTGAACACGATCTACTTGGCGATGCATTAGTACCATCCTCGGCATATTGGGGCATCCACACATTACGCGCCGCCGAAAATTTTCCTATAACGGGTGTACCTATTGGTCATTTCCCTGACCTTGTCCGGTCATTGACGATGGTCAAGCTAGCGGCGGCACGAACCAACCGTCATTTAGGTCTGCTTCCGGCTGACAAGGCTGAAATGATCGAAAGTGCCTGTACAGCCATTCTGTCATCTAGAAAGTACAACGAAGAATTTGCAGTTGATGCCGTTCAGGGTGGCGCTGGTACATCAACCAATATGAACGCCAATGAAGTGATCGCAAATATTGCGTTGACTCTGGCTGGCCATGCCAAGGGTGAGTACCAGATTCTTCATCCCAACGATCATGTCAATATGTCACAATCTACCAACGACGCCTATCCCACGGCCTTGTGTCTTTCTACTTTGGAAGGCGTGAAGTCGTTGCAGCGTGCTTTGCAAGACCTTTCGCTTGCCCTGAAAGACAAAGGAGCAGAATTTTCTGATGTTCTTAAAATGGGACGCACTCAGCTGCAAGATGCGGTTCCGATGACGCTTGGTCAAGAATTCGAAGGCTTTCATGTCACCGTTTCGGAAGATATTCTACGACTAGGCGAAGTTGCATCATTGTTTAACGAGGTGAATCTCGGTGCTACGGCAATTGGAACTGGCATAAATTCAGATCCAAGCTACGCCCCTTTAGTCGTGAAAGAGCTTGCTGCCATTAGTGGGCATCCTCTTACACTTGCGCCAAACCTAATTGAAGCAACCTCCGACATGGGGGCATTCGTGCTTTTTTCGGGTGTGTTGAAACGCATTGCGGTAAAACTTTCAAAAATATGCAATGATCTTAGACTTCTTTCCAGTGGGCCTCGTACTAGTCTGGGAGAAATTAATCTTCCGGCACGCCAAGCGGGTTCATCGATTATGCCTGGCAAAGTTAATCCTGTCATTCCAGAAGTTGTTAATCAGGTTGCGTATCTTGTCATCGGACATGACTTAACTGTGACCATGTGCGCCGAGGCAGGACAACTGCAACTTAATGCTTTTGAGCCGACCATTGCCTACTGCATCATGACATCACTCAGGATGCTGACCGCCGCCATTGATACGCTGACAATTCGTTGCATCAAAGGTATCACGGCAAATCGGCAACACTGCCTGGATACGGTAAACAACAGCATCACCCTTGTTACCGCACTCGGGCCAACACTTGGGTATGAAGCATGCTCTCACATTGCCAGCCGAGCCCTTATAGAAAATCGCAGGGTCCGCGATATTGTTTTGGAAGAAGGGCTCTTGAGTGAGACGGTTCTAGACGATCTGCTTTGCGTCGAAGCCATGACGCGCCCCTCACGCCGAAGCACTTAAGGAGCCTTATGTGGATATCGGGTAATCGCGGCCGGGACCAAGATCTGAGGTGGCCCCCAGGGGAATCGGGTGAAAGTTTTACGCTGATATGATGCTGGCGAGGAAGTCGTCGTCCCAAGCTGCAACCTTTTTCTTGAGGCGCAGTGAATCCTTGCCGGGTGTCTTTCGGATCAGATTATGGGCCATGTGCTTGATGGTGGTGAAGTTGGCGGGGGCGTTTTCGGTTCGGACCCGGCCTTCGTCGTCGCGGAAGACCATGTCCATCACCCAATGCAGGCTGTTTTCAATTGCCCAATGGCTGCGGATGACGGGGCCCATAAGCGTTGCGACCATGACCAGCGAGGTGAGATAAAACCTTGTTTCCTTCTCGATTTTTCCCTGAATTTCGCGCGTGCTCTCGACCATCGCGACGGCCTTCAGGCCGGGCCAGTTATGACGCTCTTGCAGCCAATCGACATTCTGGATGACGGTGGTTTCGCGAGTCTCAATCCGGCCGTGATCGCCGTCAACCGTGGTATCCTGGCTGATTTTGCTGCCGGCGAAGCGGCGGCCCTTTTGCTCGGTGGCGAATAGCTCAACATCCTCGCGCAGCGTTCCTTGGTTGCCTTTGAGCGCCAGCACGTAATCAGCCTTCTTGTCGACAATTTTTTGCGCGATGTCGCGCTGGCACCCCAGCGCATCGATGGTAACAATCGCCCCCTCGATGGCCAGCCTGTCGAG
>JABEVG010000116.1 GCA_013044075.1 Gallionella sp. | reverse complement strand
GGGTGCCGCGCTGGCACTGGCCTTGCGCGACAGCGGCCTGCAAATCTGCGTGCTCGAAGCGCGCGCGGAACACGTCACCAGCCAGGATGCGCGCGCGCTGGCTTTGTCCTACGGCAGCCGCTTGCTGCTGCAACGGCTGAACGTATGGAACGAGTTGCATGACGTGTCGCCGATACGCACCATCCACATTTCCCAACAAAAGAGTTTTGGTCGCGCCGTGTTGCAAGCGGCGCAACTGGACGTGCCGGAACTGGGCTATGTCTTGCCCTACCCCGCCCTGCAAGATGCCCTCGCGCTGGCTATCGCGGGTGCTGGTGAAGTGCGGACGTACTATGGCGCGCGGGTGACCGAACTGCGTGGCGAAACCGACCACGCGGTGATCCGCTATCAGCCAACCGATACCGGGCTGATCGGCGCGCACGACGGGGAGAGATCCGTCCATGCCCGTCTCGCGGTGGTCGCCGATGGCGGAAGATTATTGGCGGCTCTTCATCCGCCCGAAGTGCGCGACTACGGTCAGAGCGCACTCATCACCCACATCACCTGCTCCGCCCCCAACGCACACACAGCTTACGAACGCTTCACCCCGCAAGGGCCGCTCGCCCTGCTGCCGTTCAAAGACGGCTACGAGTTGGTGTGGACTGCACCGCATCAGACCGCGCAGGAAATGTTAGCCTGGAATGACGCACGATTCCTGCGCGAATTACAGCGACACTTCGGTGATCGCGTCGGCGAATTTTTATCCGCAGGTAAACGTAGCCGCTTCGCCCTCGGCTTGAAACGCGCGCCGCAACAATCCCCGCAGCCGCACATCGTGTTGCTCGGCAACGCCGCACAGACCCTGCATCCCGTGGCGGGTCAGGGCTTCAACCTGGGACTGCGCGATGCGTGGGAATTGGCGCAGGAGATCATCGCTGCCGCGCCGCAAACCCTGGGTACGCCGGCCATGCTCGACGCTTACCGCAAACAACGCCGCACCGACCGCGAGGCGGGCATACGCTTCACCGACGGACTGGTGCGGTTGTTCTCCAACGATATGCCGCTGCTGAGTACGGGTCGCGCCGCCGCGCTCACCGCCTTGGACTGTCTGCCATTCGCCAAGAAGTTTGTCGCCAAACGCATGATGTTCGGCGCGAACGGTTAGTTGCAGTATTGGCTTACCGCCTGCTGCGCGGCATCAAGCTGCCGCTGCCGCTGATTGTCGTCCAGATAGACCCGCTCGCCGTTCCCGTCCAGCTCGTACAAGCGTCTGCTTTGCTCCATCACCTTCAGGTTGTTGCGCGCGGCAATACAGTTAGCCTGTTTGGCCGCTGCCGCCGCCCTAACCTGCGCTTCTTTCTGAGCGTCCTTGTCGCGAGCGGCTTTGGCCCTTTGAAAATCGGCTTCCATCTCCGCCGTGGATTTGCGCCCGTAAGGGTTATCCGCAGGGGGCGCACTGGGCTGATCCGGGAAGTGCAGTTGCTCCACATGGGTCCGGTTGTTGGGCGGATGGTCGGAGTAGTGCACTTCGCCGCGTTCATCCACCCACTTGCTGGGACCCGCATAAACACTTCCACTCAGCACTACCATTAACACCAGCAAAGATTTGTTCATGTTTTGCTCCCCCGACTGATCGGCTTATCCGCCGCCCAAAAAAGATGCCCCCGATTGATGTCGGGGGCATCCTCCTCATGTTAGCCCGCAGTATCCACCCGGCCGCTTACGCCAGATACTTTACCAGCGGAAACCAAACTTGGCGGTATAAGAAGGGATCGTGCCGGTCTTGTCGTACTCCAGAGCGAAATTGGCCAAACCAAAATTGGCATTCGCACCCAGGAATACTTTGTTTTGGCGGAACGATGCGTCGTTAAAGCCGGTAGCAGTACTGCTCGTCCAGACGCTACCCAAGCCGGCGTAGGGTGTCAGAAAAGCAAAGCCTTTGGAGACGGACACGTCCAGACTCTTGGTATCCAGGGACCACCCGGTCACACCGGACAACTTGCTGAGCGCGCCGCGTACCGAGACTGCGGGCTGGGTCACGCCGCCTTCCAGTATCGCGTAACGCAGTTCGCCGCCATACAGGCTGATGTTGGTGGTGGGTATCGCCGAATAAAACGCGCCCACATCGATGTTGAAGGGCAGGCCTTTTTCGATTTGCAGCTTGGGGATGACCAGCGAGCCGGTATTGGGACCGCCTGCCTTTTGCAGCAACGCGGAGTTTTGCAGTTGCGTGGACGTGGCTGCTACGCCCACATCAAATCCGGTGACGCCCAGCGGGGCGGCGGGTTCCGCCGCCTTGTAGCTCAATGCCGCACCCATGTCCTGCGAGAACGCCAAGAACTGCGCCTGCGTGAGCGCGCCCACATTGATGTTGGCGGCGAACGCCGGTTGCACAAAACATCCCAACACACAGAGTGCCGATAAACTCTTTTTCATAAATCCACCTTCTAAATTGTTGATCAAAACGGCTGCGATGCGATCACAGCCTCGTGCGCTGCCTTGCTCGGAGCTTGCAACGCGCTGAAAGTTCAATGAACTAAACCTTGAACTAAACCTCGAGTTCCACCACCACCGGCGTGTGATCCGAAGGACGGTCGCGCTTGCGCGGCTCGCGATCGATAATGCAACTTTTGCATTTGGCTACCAGTGGTTCGCTGATCAGGATATGGTCGATGCGCACCCCGTGATTGCGGCGGAACGCCATCATGCGATAGTCCCACCAGGTGAAGGCTTTGCCGCCCTGTTCAAACAAACGGAAGCTGTCGTGCAACCCGAGTTTGACGAGATTCTGATACTGGATGCGCTCCGCCTCGCTGACCAGCACACTGCCGCGCCACACCACGGGGTCATGCACATCGCGGTCTTCCGGCGCGATGTTGTAATCGCCCAGCAGCACCAGTTTCGGATAGCGCACCAATTCCTCGCGCAACCACCCGCGCAACGCGGACAGCCAGCCCAGCTTGTAGTAATACTTGTCGGAATCGACCGCCTGTCCGTTCGGCACATACACGCACACCACGCGAATGCCGTTGATGGTCGCGGTGATGACTCGCTTCTGCTCATCATCAAAATTAGGGATGCCGAGCTGTACGTCTTCCGGCGGCAGTCGGCTGAGAATTGCCACGCCGTTGTAAGTCTTCTGTCCGCTGAACACTGTGTGATAACCGGCGGCCAGCAATTCTGCCCGGGGGAAATCCGCGTCCTGTTGCTTGGTCTCTTGCAGGCACAACACCTCGACGGGATTTTTTTCCAGCCAGTCCAGCACATGCGGCAAACGCACGTTGAGAGAGTTGACATTCCAAGTCGCGATTTTCATATTCTTCTCATTTCAATTGTGGGACTCATGCCTGCCTACACAAGCGTTGATCGTGCAACAGGTCTCTGCTTACGCAAGGACTCGTAAAGCTGGGCGGGTCCTAGCAACACATCTTTCAGTCCGCTTCGCACCTTCTCAGACCCAAGTGCCTGCTTGCTGAGTGATGAGTGCGCCGTCAGTGCATCCATGATGGCGTTCATCAGTTCATTTGCCAGATCGGGCGAATTGGCGAACTGCTCCTTGGTATTGTTACTAGCCTGTTGAACAAGAATATCCGACTCAAGCAACTTGCCCTTGAGAACGTGGTTCACGTAAATCAACTTGTCGTCGTCGGTTAGTTCGCCTTCAAACAAATCGTTTACCTTGGCAATGATCTCCATTAGGTAAATCTTCTCTTGCTCACGCACTTCACCGCTGCCGGGTTCGGTCAAGGGAGCCAGCTTGGGATATTCACCGTTTACCAGTGCCAAGTTACGTTTACCCTGATCTTTCAGCTTGTGGTGGGTCAACGTCACTTTGGACAGATCGACGCCTTCACGCTCCCGCCCAAACTCCAGCAGGGGTAACAGCCGTTTGAAGAAGATGGCACGTTTCTCAATAGCGGTATTGCCGTAGTCAAATATCTGCGACAGGAAGGCAAGCGTGACAGCGTTTGCACCGCCTGAATACGCCGTGCGATGTCCGTGCGGATTGACCGGATTACCCGCCGCCCCGTGGTCGCCAAGATTGAACGGTAGGAACGTAGTTGCCGCACCCAGCAGGCGCGTGGTCATCATCACCGCGCTGTTGCTGACTGCGAAATGCACCAACGCACCACGCGGGAAGTCCAGCAACGGCTCGGTAACAGCTTGCCCTTTCGGTTTGGGATGGCCATGCCTGCCGGCAGGCAGGCGGTCGAAACGGTATTGATCGACTGCATCCTCTACCGATTGGGTGAAGTCCGATTTCAGCTCCACCGTGGCAATCGGCAGGCCGTTGAGGAACAGCACCAGATCAATCGCGTTCTCGTTGAACAGCGAATAGCGCACCTGCCGTACTACGCGCAGACGGTTGGCGGCGTACTTGGCTTGCAGCTCCGGGTTCATCGCCAGCGCGGGCTTGAATTGGGCAAGCTGCAAGGGCTGACGCAGCCCCAGCAACTCGATGCCATGCCGCAATACATCCAGCGTGCCTCTATCATCCAACTGCTTGCGGATACGATCCAGCAACACAGCTTCAGTGGCTGCCTGCCTGTCACCGTTAGAGCCGCCGGATGGCAGACAGGCACCGTGGCTCTTGCTCAATGCGTCCCACGCTTTGGGCTGTGTGGTTTGCACCCAAGCGACAATATCAGCAGGGAACATGGCACGGGCGCGGTCATAGTCTGCGAAATCACCCTCCGCACCTGCCAGCGCAGGCTGGTACAGCCAGCCATGCGTAGCCAGATGGGCGCAGATGTCGTTCTCGAATTCGATTTCCTTGTGCAGGCTCATACTCGCTTTCAGTTAATAAACTGCATCATGATCGCCCACGTTGACGGGGATGATTTTCCCGTCCTGAATCAGCAATTCCAGCGTAATGCGATACGACAAATTGATCGAAACTGAATGAACGCCTTGCAACTTTCCGCTCAAGGCGTGCAGACGCAACGAAGGGTGAAAGGGGTTGGCTTCCAGCAGCTGCAAGGTTTTGAGATATTGTGTTCGCAGTTCGGGATGCTTCTTTAACCAGCGCAAAGCACGGCGATCATAAGACTCCGTAAAAACCAGCACATAACTCATGCCAGCTTTTCCAGCCTTGCCAAATGCGCCTCTGCCGATTCTTGAACGAAGCGCCCGGCGGCCAAATCAGCGCGGGTTTCCGCTAAGGCCGCCTCCAGTTCGCATTCGCGCAAATAGTTGTATTGGGCGATTTCCATCACCACAAACCGATCTTTGCCGCGTACCGACACAATCGCCTCTGAATGCTGTGCCAGCATGGCTTCGATGGCAGCCACCCCTTTGGTTTTCAAGTCATTCGCACTGATGTGAGACATGATGCACTCCTGATTAAACGTGTTAGAACGTGCATTTAACCATGCGATAAACAACACTGTAAAGCGCGCTATTAAACTTACTGTTCACGCACATCAATCTTGCCAGTGACGGCGGCGGAAATTAGCGCACTGCGGTGCTCTTGCAGCAGGGCGATGGCGCGGTTGGCCTCCAAGGTGAGGGCGTCGAATTTTGCGGTTTCGGAGTCGAGGAAGGCGATGATGGCTTGCTGTTCTTCAAGTGGCGGACAAACGACCGGTAGTTCCATGACATTGGTCGATGATATGGAAGCTAGATTGGTACTCTGTTTTGAGCGGGTCATGAAATAAAACTGAGCGTAATTTGTTCCGGTCACCAAATTTAGCCACTCTGAAGAAATTGAATGCGGCCTCACAGCAAAAACATGGTTCTGGTGTATACAAGGATCAACCTCACAGTGCCACACATGCCCACGACCGAGCTTATCGAAATCTCCTCCTTCATTCATCAACACGTCACCCGACTGGAGACGGTAGCGATCCAAACTCGCTGGTGCTATGTCGATAGTTGCCACATCTTCCAGATCGAGATAGCCATCTTGAACATTGGCAACACGCAAGTAAGGAACAGAAATTGTGCTCTTGCCAGCATTGTCTTTACCCTTCGCGATGCCAGTTTGAACGGTAGCCACAAACTTCAGCCTCTTAACATCCCAATGCTTCGGCACCTCCCCCAGCCATTCGACCTGCCTGCCGTCTTGCCTGTCGCCTGCCTGCCAGTCAGGCAGGGCAGACTGGGGCAGGCAGGTGCCGGAATCTTTCATCACTACCTCGTCATTCCCGCGCAGGCGGGAATCCAGATGATTAGAAGATTCCTGCATAGCAGGACAATCGCTTTGTCCGCTGCGCGGGCTGGTTTGTTTAGCTGGATTCCCGCCTGCGCGGGAATGACGGGTTCCCAGCCCCTTGGTGACGGCGTGCGAAATCACCGCCTGCCGCTTTTCCGCCAGCAGTTCCACCAACTGCCGCTGCTCGGCAATCAACGCGTCAATCTTCCCCGTCTCGCGGTCGAGGAAGGCGGCGATGGTTTGTTGTTCGTCCGGCGGCGGTAACAGCGTGGGCAAACGCTTGAGGTCGGAGAACTTCATGGATTGCCTCAATCCACCGCCCATCGAGTAAAACACTTTCGTCACATCGTAGGCGCGAAGCAAATGACACAGATAACGTGACTCAATTTTGGTTGGTTTCGCTGCGACATAGGCAGAAGTAATGATTCCTGTTTGTTCGACGATTGCAGTACGCAGACTGCGCTTGTCGTTCTGAAGGTCGGTCAGTCTGAAAACAATGTCGCCCGGTTTGACTATTTGATAGGTTTCAAATGATTCTGGGAGCAGGCCATCATTCGAGCTGATGTCCTTCTGAACAATTCGGCCATAGCTAAGAGACAAGAGATTATCTTCCTGCATTCCGACATTTGATTCTTCACGCTCAGTGGCAACACTATAAAAGGGTGCAATACCCCAATGCCCCGGCACTTCACCCAACCATTCCACGCCGCTGTCCTTGTATTCTGGATAACGCGGCAGGCTCATGACTGCTTACCTTCGATGCGTTTGATCTCACGATCAAAGTCTGAGAGGTATTCGGCATCTTGTCGTTGCCGATACACTTCATATTCCCCCTCCGCTTTGAGCTTGGCTTCCAATGCGCTGACTTTGCCTTTGTCTTGCAGGATAGGGTAGTTCGACAATTCGAGGAAGCTGTGCAGGAACGCCACCCAGTCTGTCATTTTCATCACGATGCCGCGCTCGGCACGGTTCTCCGCCAAGTCCAGATAGGCAGACACGATGCGATTCAGTTCTTTCACATGCGCTTCGTTCAGGTAGTTTTTCGCGACGGCGACATCCGATTTCAGAATTTTGCCGCCGGGTGCGTGCTTCCATGTCGTCAGCCCCATATAGATTTTGGTGGCATCGGCACTGCTGTAAATGAGTTCGGCGGCAGTCTGCCCGGTGATCGCCCAATGCAGCTTGTTTTGCACGCTGGCGAAGAATTCCTTAGTTTGTGGTGCGTCCGCACTGTAATCCAGTGAGAGGGCGTAAATGTCAGTAATCTTTTGGTAAAAGCGTCGTTCGCTGGTGCGGATTTCCCGAATGCGCTCCAGCAACTCATCGAAGTAATCTTTGCCGAAGACGCGCTTGCCTTGCTTGAGCCGTTCATCATCCATCACGAAGCCCTTGGTGATGAACTCGCGCAAGGTTTGCGTCGCCCAGATGCGGAACTGCGTGGCTTGGTAACTGTTGACGCGGTAGCCGACGGCGATGATGGCATCGAGGTTGTAGAACTCCACCTCGCGGACGACTTCTCTGTCGCCTTCCGCGCGAACTATTTCCATTTTGGAAACAGTTGCCTCCCGGCTCAGCTCACCCGACTCAAAGATGTTCTTCAAGTGCTTGTTGATCGCTGGCACTTGAACACCAAACAATTCAGCCAGTGCTTTCTGTGTCAGCCAAGCCGTTTCATTCTGGAAATAGACATCTACTTTCACAGCCCCATTCGGCGCAGTGTAAAGCAGGAATTGGCTTTGATCGTTCATGCCGACAACCTCCAACGAGATGGAGCAAAGTGGGATTGGTCACACAGCGTGTGACTTATCGCAGAGGGGTGCGTATGAGTTGCACTAATCATGCTGACAGCCCCGCGATCATGGTCAGAATCCGATCCGTACATTGTTTCAACTCCGTATCAATCTCAGCCAGTGGGCGGGGTGGTTGAAATACGTAGAAGTGGCGATTGAACGGGATTTCGTAGCCCACCTTGGTTTTGTCATGGTCAATCCAGGCATCTGGGGCGTGGGGTAGTACTTCGCGCTTGAAGTAACTTTCCACATCCTCACTCAACGGCACGTTTTCAGTATCGCGCAGGCTGGAATCCGATTGCGGCTTGCCTTTCAGTTTGCCCTTTTCGCCCAGCACGATCTTGCCTGCCGCATCGCGCAAGGGACGTTCAACGGTGATGGTGCGATAGCCAAAGTCTGCATTTTTGAAGATACGGCTGATCGGCTTGCCGTCCTGTTCACCTTCTTGAAACTCGCCAAACAAGCGGGTGACTTCAGCGATGTGCGCATCAGACATTTCGCGGCACTTAGCTCCGAGGCTCTTGCGCATCTTCTGCCACATGCCGGAAGCGTCGATCAGTTGCACGTAGCCACGGCGGGCTTCCGGCTTGCGGTTGGAGAGTATCCAGACGTAAGTGCTGATGCCGGTGTTGTAGAACATATCGGTGGACAGGCCGATGATGGCTTCGACCAGATCATTTTCCAGAACATAGCGGCGAATCTCGCTCTCGCCACTTCCCGCTCCGCCGGTGAAAAGTGGTGAACCGTTCAGCACGATACCAAAGCGACTACCACCCTCGGCGGCGGGGCGCATCTTGCTGACCAGATGCAGCAGGAACAGCAGCGAACCATCCGACACACGCGGCAGACCGGGACCGAAACGTCCGTTGAAACCTTGCTGCTCGTGTTCCTTGCGGATGTCCTTCTCGACCTTTTTCCACTCCACGCCGAACGGCGGGTTGGACAGCATATAGTCGAACTTTTTGTGCAGGTGTCCGTCGTCCGACAGCGTGTTACCCGGCATGATGTTGGCAACATCCTGCCCTTTGATGAGCATGTCTGCTTTGCAGATGGCATAGGACTCGTCATTCAGTTCCTGCCCGAACATGGTGAGCCGCGCTTGCGGATTGTGCTCTTCCAGATATTCACCCGCGATGGACAGCATCCCGCCCGTGCCAGCAGTCGGGTCGTAAATGGTACGCACCACGCCCGGCTTGGACAGCACATCATCATCTTCGATGAACAGCAGATTAACCATCAGGCGGATGACTTCGCGCGGGGTGAAATGCTCCCCGGCAGTCTCGTTGGAGATTTCGGCAAATTTGCGGATCAGCTCCTCGAATACCAGCCCCATCTGGCTGTTGCTAACCACATCGGGGTGCAAGTATATCTGTGCGAACTTCTCAGTGACTTGATACAGCAGGCCGGATTTGCTCAGGCGATCAACCATCGTGTGAAAATCGAACCGCTCGAAGATGTCGCGCACGGCGGGGGAAAATGACTGGACGTAGCTGTACAGGTTCTCGCGGATGTGATCCTGGTCGCCCATCAGCTTCTTCATGTCGAGGACGGAGGTGTTGTAAAAACTCTGCCCCGACTTACGTAACAGGAACGGCTCGGGATTCAGCCCAGCTTTTTGTTGCTTGTCGAATTCGGCCAGTACCGCAGCTTTGCTTGCATCCAGCACGCAATCCAGACGACGCAGCACCGTGAACGGCAAGATTACCTTGCCGTATTCTGACTGTTTGTAATCACCACGCAGCAGATCAGCGACTGACCAAATAAAAGCAGACAAAGAGGTTTGATTCATTCCTTGGCCAAACCGTTGTGGCGCAACAGCGCGTCTATGCTGGGTGCACGACCCCGGAAGGCGGTGAAGGATTGCATCGCGTCGCGCGAGCCGCCCATCGCCAGTATCTCGGCGCGGAAGCGCGCACCCACATCCGGATTGAGCACGCCGTGTTCCTCGAACAAACTGTAGGCATCGGCGGACAATACTTCCGCCCATTTGTAGCTGTAATACCCCGCCGCATAACCGCCGGCGAAAATGTGCGAGAAGCTGTGCGGAAAACGGTTGAATTCGGGCGGGATCAACACCGCGACTTCGGCGCGCACGTCGTCCAGCAATTGCAAGATGCTTTTGTTTCCACCCGCCTCGAAGTTGCTGTGCATCAGCATGTCGAACAAAGAGAATTCGATCTGGCGCAAGGTCGCCAGTCCGCTCTGAAAATTCTTCGCGGCCAGCATCTTGTCGAACAAGGCGCGCGGCAGCTTCTCTCCCGTATCCACTTGCCGCGTCATATCTTGCAACACCTCGTACTCCCAGCAGAAATTCTCCATGAACTGGCTGGGCAACTCGACCGCATCCCATTCCACGCCGTTGATGCCGGACACCGCAAGGTCTTCCACTTCGGTAAGCAGATGATGCAGGCCGTGGCCGAATTCGTGGAATAGGGTGATGACTTCGTCATGGGTGAACACGGCTGGCTTACCGCCGACTGGCGCGGAGAAATTGCAATTCAAATATGCCACTGGCGTTTGCATCCCTGCCGGTTTACGACGGCGGCCGATCACATCGTCCATCCACGCGCCGCCGCGCTTGCTGTTGCGCGCATACAAATCGAGATAGAACTGCCCGACCAGACGGTTCTGCGCATTGCGTATGTCAAAGAAGCGCACCGTCTCGTGCCACACCTGCACGGAATCTTGCCGAAGTGTCGGCGCACTGGTCGCCACTTCGACATGGCTCAGCACAGGCTTGATCTGCAGGCCATACAGCGTCTCGACCACTTTGAACATGCCGGGCAACACCGCATCTTCTGGAAAGTATTGTTTCACTTCCTGCTCGGAGAACGCGTAACGCTGCTCGCGCAGCTTTTCGCTGGCATAACTGACATCCCAGGAATTCAATTCCTTCAAGCCCAGTTCGTTGCGCGCGAAGTCGCGCAGTTCGGCCAGATCTTTTTCGGCGAAAGGACGCGCGCGTTGCGCCAGTTCGCGCATGAAGTTCACCACCTGCTCGGGCGTGTCCGCCATCTTGGCGGCAAGCGACAATTCGCCGAAATTGGCGAAGCCCAACAAGCGCGCTTCCTCGCCGCGCAGTGCCACGATCTCGGTCATCAACGCGGTGTTGTCTTGCTCCGCCTTGCCGAATTCGGACGCGCGCGTACTGTAAGCACGGTACAGTTTTTCGCGCAATGCGCGATTGTCGGCGAACTGCATCACCGGCATATACGACGGGGCTTTCAACGTGAATAGCCATTGCATCGGTGAAACGGCGTTGGCTTCCTCGCTCACTCCTGGTCGTGCTAATTGCACTGCCTGCGTCGTTCGCTCGTCGCCGCCTTGTTTGACCTTCGCAACCGAGTTTGCATTGTGTAGTTCTTGAGCAGCTTCTTGTGCCGCTTGTAACGCATCTTCCGGTAGTCCGCCCAATTCGTTTTCGTCGGTAACGAGCAAGGTGTAATCGTTAGTCGCATCCAGCAAATTATCGGAAAAACGCGAGGACAACTCGGACAGACGTTCCTGTATCTCCAGATAGCGCGCCTTTTTGGCGTCCGCCAATTCCGCGCCACCGAGACGAAAATCGCGCAGCTCGTTCTCGATGATCTTTTTGCGCGCCGCGCTTAAACCCCCGAATTCAGGGCTGCTGCGCAGAGCTTTGAATTTCTCGAACAGCGCGAGATTCTGTCCCAGTTCGGCGTAAAACGCGGTGATCTTGGGCAGCGTGGCGTTATACACCTCGCGCAATTCCGGCGAGTTCATCACCGCATTCAAATGTCCCACCGGCCCCCAGGCACGCGACACATGCTCGTTCGCGTCCTCCATAGGCGCGACAAAATTTTCCCAGTTTGGCGATGCCGTATCGGCCAACAGGTGCTGCACTAACGCAGCGTAATCGCCGAGTACTTTTTCTATCGCGGGTGCGACATGCTCGGGCTTGATCTCCGCAAAACGCGGCAGACCGGAGAAATCAAGTAATGGGTTCATATCATCCTGAAAATTAATGCCCCCGAACGGGGGCGTGGTTTATTGTTGATAAACGAGTTGTCCGTCGAGCAAGGTATAGCGCACCCGGCCTTGCATCTCGTAGCCGTTGAACGGCGTATTTTTGCCCTGGCTCTTGAGTGCGTTCGGTTCGACGTTCCATACCGCCTGCGGGTCGAACACGCACAGGTCGGCATGTGCGCCCACCGTCAGATGCCCCATCTTCACCCCCAGCAGTTGCGCGGGATGGATGGTGATGCGGCCCAGCGCGTCGAGCAGCGGCACACGTTCCTGCTCCGCCCACTTCAACACCAGCGGCAGCAGCAATTCCAGGCCGGTCGCGCCCGCTTCGGCTTCGGCGAACGGCAGTTGTTTGGCATCTTCGTCCACCGGCGAATGGTTGGAGCAGATCGCGTCTATCGTGCCGTCCAGCAAGCCGGCGCGCAATCCCGCCTTGTCGCGCAAGCTGCGCAGTGGCGGACTCAAATGACAGTTGGCATCGAAATAACCGATATCCATCTCGGTGAGATGCACGTGGTTCATCGACACATCGCAAGTCACCGCCAGGCCTTCGCGTTTCGCGGTGCGGATCATGTCCACGGCCGCCGCACTGGAGATGCGGCAGATGTGCAACACGACCCCGGTCTCGCGCGCCAGTTGCAGCGCGGTGTTCAGGGCGATGGTTTCGGCGACCACGGGAATGGGCGGCAGACCCAGACGGCTGGCGACTTCGCCATCGTGCGCCACACCGTTCTTGGCGAGAAAACTGTCCTGCGGCCGCAGCCACACCCGATAGCCGAAGGTCGCGGCGTATTGCATGGCGCGCAGCAACACGCGCGTGTCGGTGAGCGGCGTATCGGCCTGGCTAAAGGCCTTGCAGCCCGCCTCGGTCAGCTCGATCATCTCGGTCAACTCCGCGCCTTTCAATCCGTAAGTCAGCGCGCCAACCGGAAACACGCGGCATTGATTAAGCGAGCGTGCGCGATATTTGAGCATCTCCACCAGGCCCGGCTCATCCAGCGGCGGGTCGGTGTCGGGCGGGCATGCCAGCGAAGTCACGCCGCCCGCGACCGCAGCAGACATCTCGGATTCCAGCGTCGCCTTGTATTCATAGCCGGGCTCACGCAGTCGCGCAGCCAGATCGACCAGCCCCGGCATCACGATCATGCCGCTTGCGTCTATCACCTGCGCGGCGACGAAGCCTGGCGGGGCCTGGCCTAGCGCGGCAATACGACGGTCCACGATGTAGACATCCTGCTGTGCGTCGATCTTGTTCCTAGGGTCGATCACACGACCGTTTTTAATATGAATATTCATGTCTAAATCCTGTAGAACCGGATTGAAAAAGCATTAACTCACGCGGCGGCGCAGAGAGCGCGGTGCAATTCAAAAGCATATAAGCACTAATCTAGCTTCAACTTTAAGCGGAAATTTGTTTGAGTTTTTCTCCGCGTTCTCCGCGCCTCCGCGTGAATCGAATTTTTATAATTTCATCTAGTTATTGTTACCCGCCAGCGTGCTCATCACCGCCATACGCACGGCGATACCGAAAGTGACCTGCGGCAAGATGACCGAGTGCGCGCCGTCCGCGACGCTGGAGTCGATCTCCACGCCGCGATTCATCGGCCCCGGATGCATCACGATGACATCGCTCTTCGCCAAGGCCAGCCGCTCCTGCGTCAGCCCGTAGTATTTGAAATATTCCTGCGCCGAAGGCAGCAGCGCGCCTTGCATGCGCTCGTTCTGCAAGCGCAGCATCATCACCACATCCACGTCTTTCAGGCCTTGTTCCATATCGTGATAGACCTGCACGCCGAGTTTCTCGACATGCGATGGCAGCAGTGTCTTGGGGGCGACCACGCGCACTTCCGGCACACCCAGCGTGGTCAGCGCGTGGATCTGCGAGCGTGCCACGCGCGAATGCAGAATGTCGCCGACGATGGCGACGCGCAGGTTGTGGAACTCCTTCTTGTAGTGGCGGATGGTGTACATGTCCAGCAAAGCCTGTGTCGGGTGGGCATGGCTGCCATCGCCGGCGTTAATGACGTGGATCTCCGGGGCGACATGCCGGGCGATCAGATGCGCCGCGCCGCTGGTCGAATGGCGCACCACGAACATATCGGCATGCATGGCGCACAGATTGTCCACGGTATCCAGCAGGGTCTCGCCCTTGCTGGTGGATGAGGAGCCAATGTTGAGGTTCACCACGTCGGCGGATAATTTTTTGGCGGCGATCTCGAACGTGGTGCGGGTGCGGGTGCTGTTCTCGAAGAACACGTTGAACACCGACTTGCCTTGTAGCAACGGCACTTTCCTGATGTCACTGTTCCCGCTCGCGGCAACGAAGGTCGAGGCTTTGTCCAGGAGGTCGCGCACGATGCGCACCGGCAGACCTTCGGTGGAGAGCAGGTGTTGCAGCTCACCGTGTTTATTCAACTGCGGATTGTTCATTTCATAAACCCCTAATTCTTGCCGGTCTGTTTTTGGCGAAGGCCACCGCACTCATACGAGCTGTGCCGCTGTCGGTTCATCAAAATACGCCTGCAAGATCTGTTGCGCGGCGTATTGGTCTAACAGGACTTTTTGCTTTCTGCCGTGCACGCCTTGCTCGTTCAGCGCGCTGCTCGCGGCGGCGGAAGTATAACGCTCGTCCACCAACATGACCGGCAAATTGAACCGCCCTTTGAGGCGGTTGGCGAAGCGGCGCGACAGGGCGGTCATCTGGTGCGGCGTGCCGTCATCGTTGCAGGGCAGACCGACCACCAGTGCGCTCGGCTGCCACTCGAGAATCAGCTCGGCGATCCTGGCGAAACGTGTCTCGTTCTTTTCCGCATCGATGGTGGCGAGCGGCGCGGCCTTGCCTAGCAAGGTGCCGCCTTTGGCGATGCCGATGCGCCGTGTGCCGAAATCGAACGCGAGCAGCGTACCTTTCGGAGGGCTGAAGACCGATGACTGAGGACTGACTGCCGATGACTGATTGTTGCCGCTACGCGCTTGTTGCTGTCCTCTGTCCTCTGTCTTCTGTCTTCTGGAATCAGGCATGTCCGGCGTCTTCGACCAACGAGGCATAGTCTATGCCGAGCAATGCCATCGCGGCAGGGAGACGTTCTTCGGGCGGCAGTTCGAACATGATATGTTCCGATGCAGGAACAGTAAGCCAGGTGTTTTCGCTGATCTCGTGTTCCAGCTGGCCAGGTTCCCAGCCCGCGTAGCCCAGCGAGATGATCATGTGACGCGGCCCTTTGCCCACTCCCATCGCTTCGAGTATATCTTTGGAGGTGGTCAAGGCCATGCTGTTACCGATGCGCAACGTGGACTGCCAATCCTGCTGCGTGTCGTGCAACACGAAGCCGCGTTCGGTCTGCACCGGACCACCGAAATGCACGGGCATCTTTTCGATATCGGGTTGATGCAAGGGAATGCTGATCTGATTGAACATGTCGGCGATGGTGATGCTGGTCGGTCGATTCACCACGATCCCCAGTGCGCCGTTCTCGTTGTGTTCGCAGATATAGGTCAGCGTGCCGGCGAACACGCCTTCCTGCATCGCGGGCATGGCGATCAGAAAATGATTGGTGAGGTTCAGTTCGTTCATGGTCGCATTGTAGCTTTACCCGACTGGCGGCACAATTGCGCCCTTTGCCAAGATGCCGCGCCTATGCACCCATACCACACCTCCCTTTGCTGGTTCAGACGCGACCTGAGGCTGGACGACCATGCCGCTTTGTATCACGCGCTCAAGGCCAGCAATGCCGTGCATTGTGTGTTTGTGTTCGACACGGACATACTCGACAAACTGGCCAACCGTGCCGACAGGCGCGTGGAATTCATCTGGCACAGTGTTCAAGAGTTGCGCGCCGCCTTGCAACAGGCGGGCAGCGATCTGCATGTCCTGCACGGCAGTGCGCGGCGATTGATCCCGCGATTGGCACAGCAACTCGGCGCGCAGGCGGTGTATTGCAACCACGACGAGGAACCCGACTCACTCGTCCGGGACGCGCGGGTGGCGGCACAGCTGTCCGCACAGGGCATCGGATTTCACGACCACAAGGACCACGTCATTTTTGAACGTGATGAAGTGCTGACCGGCTCGGGCACGCCTTATCACGTCTTCACGCCCTACAAAAACGCCTGGCTGAAAAAGCTGGATGATTTTTATTTGCGCCCCTACCCGACAGAAAAATATTTCTCGCGTCTGGCTGCGTTCCAGGCCGCTGCGCTGCCAGAACTCGATGCACTGGGTTTTCTCGCGACCAATCTCGGCC
>JABEVG010000115.1 GCA_013044075.1 Gallionella sp. | reverse complement strand
GCGCAGCACTTCGTCTTGCAGACGCAGTTTGGTTTCGTGATCGAGTGCCGAGAAAGGTTCGTCGAGCAGCAGCAGGCGCGGTTCGGCGGCCAGCGTGCGTGCCAATGCCACACGCTGTTGTTGTCCGCCGGAAAGACTGTCGGGCTTGCGATGTTGCAGCTCGCCCAGTGTCATGATTGCTATCAGCTCATCCACCTGCTTGGGGTTCGCGCCCTTGCGCAGAGCGAATTCCAGATTGCCGCGCACCGTCATGTTGGGAAACAACGCGTAGTCCTGAAACATATAGCCGACGCGGCGTTGCTGCACGGGCAGTCTGGTCTGCGGGGCTAACCAGGTCTCGCCGTCAACGCGAATCACGCCCGAGTCCGGTGCGGCGAGTCCGGACAGACAGCGCAGCAGGGTGGTCTTGCCCGCGCCGGACACACCGAACAGCGTGACGAATTCGCCTTGTGCGATATGCAACTTCACTTCGAGAGAAAACTCGCCTTGCGCGCCCAGCAGTCGCTTTTTGATGTCGAGATCTATCATGTTGAGCCGACCCGCATGACCAGTCTTTTGTTGAGCAAATACACCGCGAGCAGAATGGTGAAGCACACGCCGAACAACACCAGCGCGTAGAAATTCGCCGCGTCGTAGTTCATCGCTTCCACTTCATCGTAGATCGCGATGGAGGCGACGCGGGTCTGCCCCGGCATATTGCCGCCTATCATCAGCACCACGCCGAACTCGCCTATCGTGTGCGCGAATGCGAGCACCACACCCGCCAAGAGTTGCGGCTTGATGTTGGGCAGCAGCACATGCAAAAAAGTCTGCCAGCGGTTCTTGCCTAGGGTGTACGCGGCCTCGCTCAAACCGGGCGATAGATTCTGAAATCCGGATTGCACCGGATGCACCAGGAAGGGAAAGCTGAAGATCACCGAGGCCAGCACCAGACCTGAAAAACTGAATACCAGTTTCAATCCGGCGACGTGTGCTATCCAGTCACCGAACCAGTGGGTGGGGCTGAACGCGAGCAATAAATAAAATCCCAGCACCGAAGGCGGCAGCACCAGCGGCATGCTGACCAGCGTTTCCAGCACGGGTTTGAAACGCATCCTGGTTTGCGCCAGCCACCAGGCGAAAGGAATGCCGATGAGGCACAGAATCAAGGTGGTGACGGCGGCCAACTTGAAGGTGAGCAACAGCGGTTGCCAGTCATGGCTCATCGCGCACCTCCACCAACGACACTTCGTTCGCCTTCACCAGTGCTTCAACCTCATCGCCGATTTGCAGTGCCAAGCGAGTCGCCGCACGCGTGGTGATGATGCTGGTCAGTGTCTGTCCGTTTCGCTCCAGCACCACCTCGCACAAGATGTCGCCGCGCCGTATGTCGCGCACGGTGCCGGGCACGCGATTGCGCAAACTGATCTGGCCGGAAAGATTTTTCGCCAGCGACACTTCGGTCTCTTTGAATAATATCGCCACCGTGTTGCCGACCTTGAGATGCGGCGCGTGGTGCGGGGTTTCCAGCAGCATCGCGGTGTAAGTATTCTGCCCGGCGACCACATCGACCAGCGAGAGATGCTCGTTGGATTCGATGGCGATGATGGTGCCTAGCAGGCGGTTCATGGCAACGTGTATCCGTACTTCGCCAGGATGGCGCGTGCTTTGGGGGTGAACAAATAATCTGCAAATTTGCGAGCGTTTGCGGATGGCGATTCCGCGCTGTGTTTGAGTACCACCACCGCTTGCGCGATAGGCTCGTAACTGTCCCTGGGCAATTCCACCCACTTCCCTTTACCCGCCATCACTGGCGCGACCACGACAGACTTGGCGACGAAGCCGATGTCTGCCGCGCCCGAGTCCACAAACTGGGTGGTCTGCGCGATGCTCTCGCCATACACCAGCTTGGATTTGACTGCCGCATCGAGTTTCGCGCTGGCCAGAGCCTGCATGGCTGCCCGTCCATAAGGTGCGAGCTTGGGATTGGCGATGGCGATCTTCTGCACCTTGGCATCAACCAACAGCGATAACCCTTTACTCAGATCCAAATCTTTGTTTGTCCACAACACCAGCACACCGTAGGCATAGACCTTGGGTTTGGTCTCCGCGAAGCCGTCTGTGAAGAGTGCTTCTGGAGCCTCGCTATCGGCAGAGATGAACACGTCGTAAGGCGCGCCGTTCTTCACTTGTGACATGATCTTGCCGGTCGAACCCGACACGCATTGCACTGCGATACCCGTGTCTTTTCTGAACTCGGCGGCGAGTTCCTCATAAGCGTATCTCACGTTCGCAGCGACCGCGATGGTGAGCGTCTCGGCGTGCGCTGCCGCGTTGCCAAACGAGAATAATGTCGCGAAAAAAAATCGGGCTATAGGAATTTTTTTTGAAAGGATGCGATTCATTTCGCGTGTGCGGGGCGAAATGTCTTGCATTGTTCGGCATCGGATTCCAGTCGCGCACCTGCTATCAGGTCGATGCAATACGGGATGGCGGGAAATACGGCATTCAGGCAATCATCGATGGCGGAAGGTTTTCCGGGCAGATTGACGATCAGACTCTTGCCGCGTATCCCGGCGGTCTGGCGCGACAGGATCGCGGTGGGGACGAATTTCAGCGAGGCGGTGCGCATCAGTTCACCGAAACCGGGCATCATTTTTTCGCACACCGCCTCGGTGGCTTCCGGCGTGACATCGCGCAATGCTGGGCCAGTGCCGCCGGTGGTGACGATCAAACAGCAGCCTTGCACATCGCTCAATTCGCGCAGTGCCGCTTCGATCTGCGGCTGTTCGTCGGGAATGATTTTCGCCACTGCCTGCCACGGCGAAGTCAACACGCGCGTGAACCAGGCGTGGATCGCGGGGCCGCCTTTGTCCTCATACTCGCCGCGACTGGCGCGATCCGAAATAGTCAAAATACCGATACGTGCGCTATTCATGCTCGGAATCCGATTTCGTTCTGAAATGCCGTGCCGTCCAGCAATTGCACGGCCACCTGTTCGCCTGCCGGCAGTCCGTTGCTCGCCGATGACACCACTAACAAACCCTCTGCTCTGGCCATCGACAGCGATACGCCGCTGCTTTGCGTGCCGGTGGAAGTCGCGCTGTAACCGTGCTCGTCTTGTGCCAGGTTCACGCGGATGAATTCGGTGCGTCCCGGTTTGTGCTTCACGTCATGCGTCAAGCGCGCGCTGATCGTGCGTCTATGCAAGTGCGTGTGTCCCATCATCTGACGTAACGCCGGGGCGACGAATTCCGCAAAACAGACCATGCTGGAAACCGGGTTTCCGGGAAGACCGAACACCGCTGTCCTGGCTGTCGTGCCAAACGCCAGCGGATGTCCCGGCTTCATGGCCACGCGCCAGAACAGCATGTTCACGCCCAAGTTCTCCAGCGTCGGGCGCACGTGGTCATGCAAGCCCACCGAACTGCCGCCCGATACCAGCAGCACATCGAAATGCAAACCGCGCTGCAAATATTCCGCCAGCTCCGCCGGGTCATCGCGCGCGATGCCGAGCAGGGTCGGCTCGATACCGAGAGCCTGCACCTGCGCCATCAGCGCGTAACTGTTGGAGTTGGGAATCTTGTTCGGATCGACGGGATCATCCATGTCTTCTAATTCATCACCCGTGGATAAAATCGCCACGCGCGGACGGCGAGTCACTTGCAGCCGCGCGCACTTGGCCGTCGCCAGAATACCGACCACACCGGGCGTGATTTCCGTGCCCGCACGCAACACGAGCTCGCCATCGCGCATATTCTCGCCCAAGCGGCGGATGTCGTTGCCCGCGTTCACCGGGGTATTGATTTGCACCAGATCCTCACCGGCGGATTGCGTGTCTTCGACGCGCAACACTGCGTCCGCACCTTGCGGCACCGGTGCGCCGGTCATGATGCGCGCGCATTGTCCGGCCTGGATACACTTGGTCGGCATGTCGCCCGCCTTGATGTCCTCGACGATAGTGAGTGTGACCGGGATGCAGGACAGATCGGCACTTCGCAGCGCGTAACCATCCATCGCTGACACGTCATAAGGCGGCTGGTCGCGGTTGGCATACACCTCCTCGGCGAGTACACGCCCCAACGCTTGCTCCAGTCGAACCGTCTCGATCTCCGGTTGTTTTTTGACCGACTCAAGCACACATCTGAGTGCGTGGTTTACGGATAGATATTCCATTGCGATGTTCCAAAATTGTTTTGCCAGCGGGGGATTGTATCCAATGACACGCCCAACGCATCACCAATACTTGGGATATTTTGTTGCGCGTGTGGCGTTCAGATAGAGCAGTGCGACTAGCACCAAGATGACCGCGCCGAACAAGGTGGGATAAAGCAGAAATACCCACGCAGGCTTGGTCAGAAACACGATGACCGGATTCGACCCTGCGGGAGGATGGACGGTGCGCGTCGCCATCATCACTGCAATCGCGGTACCGACCGCCAAGGCCAGCGACCACCAGTGCGGGCCAAGCACTGTCAGGAACAACAGACCGACGAAGGTGCTGAGCACGTGACCGGCGATCACGTTTCTGGGTTGTGAGAACGGCACATCCGGATAGCCGAATATCAGGACACAGGATGCGCCGAACGATCCCAATACCAGCACAAGTGAAAGCGTGTCGGCCAGCCATGCGATGGTTGCGATCGCGATGAATCCGCCCAGCCATGCCAAAGAGATCAATTTCCAGGTGGCTCTGGGCGGGATTGCCGCGCCATCGCCAGTCATTTTTTTCAGTAATTCAAACATGGTGTTTTATCCTTGCTGCCAGAAAGAAACCCCGCCTGGCACGACTAACATACCGAACGGGTTTTGATTTTTAAAGCTGTCTTGCTTAATGGAACAACACGATCGCCTTGGTAATCGTGATCCATAATCCGATAGCCAGAGGGACACCCACTGCCGTCCATGCCAATGCGGTTGCCGCGTCCAGTCCTCCATGGCCGATGCCGAAGGAACCGACGGTGATCTTTTCCCCGGCGGCCTTTTCATGTTGCGCCTCTTCGATGGCGATCATCTCCTGTTCGGTCAGATGCCATTTCTTGTCCACGGGTTTGATGAACCAGTTGGCGATAAAACCCAGCACCAGGAATCCGGCCAGGATGTACAGGGTAAAGTCATACACTATCTGACGCGGAACGCCCGCTGCGATTTGCGCCTCGCGGATGTAGTTCACGACGACCGGCCCGATGATCCCGGCGGTCGCCCATGCGGTCAGCAATCGGCCATGGATCGCGCCGACGAACTGGGTACCGAACATATCAGCCAGGTAAGCCGGAACGGTGGCGAAGCCGCCGCCATACATCGACAGAATGATGCACATGAACGCGATGAACAAAGCCTGATGACCCGAGTGGGCAGCCCAGGGAGAGAGGGCGTACATCGCGATGCCCAAGGCGAAGAACACGAAGTAGGTGTTCTTGCGACCGAGCTTGTCGGAAAGCGATGCCCAAAAGAAACGCCCGGCGATATTGAACAGGGAAAGCAAACCGGCAAAACCGGCAGCCAGTGCGGCGATGGCTGTTTTTTGATCATGATTCAAGTCGGTAAAACCGATCTCCGGATGTCCGAGCAGACCGCCGCCAAAGATTTCTTGCAGCATCGGCGAGGCCATCCCGATCACGCCGATACCCGCACTCACGTTCAAACACAGCACCGCCCAGATCAGCCAGAATTGCGGGGTTTTGTGGGCGTTCTTCAAATGCACGTTGTTGTCGGAGATCATGGCATGCTTGTTTTCCGGTGTGCTCCAGCCTTCCAGTTTCCAGCCCACCGGCGGGATGCGGTAACCGAATGCACCCAATGACATGGCAATGAAGTAGACCACGCCCATCACGGCAAAGGTCTGCCACACGCCCACGCTGGTCGCGGTGTGGAAATAGTCCATCAGCGTGTTGGCCAATGGCGCACCTATCATCGCGCCGCCGCCGAAGCCCATGATGGCCATGCCGGTTGCCATGCCGCGCCGATCCGGGAACCATTTGATGAGTGTAGAAACGGGGGAGATATAACCCAGACCCAGGCCGATGCCGCCGATCACGCCGGAGCCCAGCCACAGCAGCCACAATTGATGCGTGTACACGCCGAATGAGGAGATCAGCAGGCCGCCCCCCCAGCAGATTGCCGCAGTGAATCCCGCCCTGCGCGGACCGACGCGCTCTAACCAGCCACCCCAGATCGCCGCAGACGATCCCAGCAACAGGAAGAACAGCGTGAACATCCAGCCCAGTTCACTGATCTTCCAATCACAACTGGTGGTGAACAGGGCATCGAGCAAGCCCGCGTCGGCGGAGCAGGCGACGGCTTTTGAGATGCCGATCGCTTTGGAAAGAGGCAGCCAGAACACGGAAAAGCCATAGGCCATACCGATACAAAGATGGATCGCCAGCGCGGCGGGCGGAACCAGCCAGCGATTGAATCCCGCTTTGGCGATGGTGCGTTCTTTGGCGAGCAAGCCAGATGAATTGCTTGCGATGCCTGAATGATTGGAATTGGACATGAACCGTCTCCTTAATTCTTATGGGTTGATGGGATGGTCAAAACACAGCGGCTCGGTATGGGGAAATCTCCTTTCTTGACGGGTGTGTGCCCCCAAATAAAATGGCCTAAGGTCGGGGTGATAACTGGTTGCGGTGGGCGCGTATCGCGGACAGCACGATGGGCTTCAACTCCTTGCCGGCTTCGGCATCCACATATTCCAGCAACTGCTTGCGCATGCGCGGCTCCCAGAAGTTGTGCAGATGACCGCTGATGCCCAGCAATGCTTCCTCCTGATCGGGCATGGCTTCATAGAAGCTGCCGATCTGGTTCGCCATGTGTATCAGATTGTGCATGTCCATCGTTCTACTCTCCCTTGATCCTGTCCTGATGAGCGTAAGCAACGAACGAGGTGCCGCGTGCGAAGGCGATCAGCGTCATGCCCACTTGTTGCGCGGTTTGCACCGCCAGTGCGGTCGGTGCGGAAATAGCGATCAAACTGCCGATGCCGACGGTCGCCGCCTTCTGCACCATCTCGACGCTGGCGCGACTGGTGATGACTAAAAATCCGCGTTGAAAATCCAGTCCGTGTCTGGCCATCACGCCGATCAGTTTATCCAGGGCGTTGTGCCGACCCACGTCCTCGCACACGTGTTGCAGCTTACCTTCAGGGGTGCTCCATGCTGCCGCATGTATGCCGCCGGTGAGATGATTAAGCGGCTGCCTGGCCGCCAGTTCCGCGAGTGCCTTGCGCATTGCCAACACCGAAACTGGTGTGGGCTCAGGCACGCGTGGTAATTTCCGTATCACCTGTTCCAGATTTTCCACGCCGCACAAGCCGCAACCGGTGCGTCCGGTCATGTTGCGTCTGCGCTGTTTGAGACGCGAAAATGCGGCACTGGAAATATCGCAATGCACGGTGATGCCCAGTTCGCTCTGTGCCACTTCCTCGCCATAGAATTCTTCGCGCTGGGCGACGATGCCCTCGCTGAGCGCGAAGCCCAGCGCGAAACTCTCCAGGTCGCAGGGGGTCGCCAACATCACCGCGTGCGAGATGCCATTGAATTCCAGCGCGACCGGCAATTCCACCACCAAGTGGTCCATTTCTTCGCTGCGATGCCCGTCGCGCCAGCGCGAGATTGTTTGCGTGTTGACGCAGGAGGGGGCGGCGCGGTTGATGGTGTGCGCGGCGTGCATGGTCAGACTAACTTTGCCTGTGCCAGCAAGGCCTGCTGCGCTTTGCTGAAGCGGGTGTGTGTTTTCTGCCAAGCGGAAGGCTCGGACACCGGCATCACCTGCACCGCAGTCACCTTGTATTCAGGACAATTGGTTGCCCAGTCGGAGTTCTCCGTGGTGATGACGTTCGCGCCAGACTCGGGGAAATGGAAGGTGGTATAGACCACGCCCGGCTGCATGCGCTCGGACACTTTTGCGCGTAACACTGTCTCGCCCGCGCGGCTCTGGATGCTGACCCAGCCGCCATCTTGGATGCCGCGTTCCTCGGCATCGTGCGGATGGATCTCCAGCAAGTCCTGCTCATGCCATTGCACGTTCTCGGTACGCCGGGTCTGCACGCCCACGTTGTACTGCGAGAGGATGCGGCCAGTGGTGAGTATCAACGGGAATTTGCGCGTGATCTTCTCGTCGGTCGCCACATATTTGGTGATGATGAAGCGGCCTTTGCCGCGCACAAATTCATCAACGTGCATGGTTGGTGTGCCCTCTGGCGCGTCGTCGTTGCACGGCCATTGGATGCTGCCCAGCGCATCTATCTTTTGGTAGCTCACACCGTGGAAAGTCGGTGTCAGGCGCGCGATCTCGTCCATGATCTCTGAAGGATGTTGGTAGTTCATCTCATAACCCAGACGCTGGGCCAATTGTATTGTCACTTCCCAGTCCGCATAGCCCGCCTTGGGCGGCATGACCTTGCGCACCCGCGAGATGCGGCGTTCGGCGTTGGTGAAAGTACCGTCCTTTTCCAGGAATGAAGAGCCGGGCAAGAACACGTGCGCATACATCGCGGTCTCATTCATGAAGATGTCCTGCACCACAATGCACTCCATCGCTGCAAGTGCGGCGGTGACGTGTTGGGTATTCGGGTCGGATTGCACGAGGTCCTCGCCCTGGCAATACATGCCTTTGAAGCTGCCATCCAGTGCGGCATCGAACATATTGGGAATGCGCAAGCCGGGTTCTGCTTGTATCTCCACGCCCCATGCCTGTTCGAACAGGTGGCGGGTGGTGCTGTCCGAGACATGGCGGTAGCCTGGCAATTCGTGCGGGAATGATCCGATGTCGCAGGAACCTTGCACATTATTCTGCCCACGCAGCGGATTCACACCGACGCCTTCGCGACCGATATTGCCGGTGGCCATCGCCAGATTCGCGATGCCCATCACCGCAGTCGAACCCTGCGCATGTTCGGTGACACCCAGACCGTAATAGATCGCGGCATTGCCGCCGGTGGCATACAAGCGCGCCGCGCCGCGCACCAGTTCTGCCGACACGCCAGTGATGTCCTGCATGGCTTCGGGGGAATTTTCCGGCAGCGCGACAAAGTCGCGCCATGCGCGGAATGCCGTGTCTTCGCAGCGTGAGGCGATGAAATCGTTCGCCAGCAATCCTTCGGTGACGATCACATGTGCGAGTGCGGACAGCATCGCCACGTTGGTGCCGGGTTTGAGCGGCAGATGGAAAGCCGCTTTGATGTGCGGTGAACTCACCAGTTCGGTCTTGCGCGGATCGATCACGATCAGCCGCGCGCCTGCGCGCAGGCGTTTCTTCATGCGCGAAGCGAATACCGGATGCGCGTCCGTCGGGTTCGCGCCGATCACCAGGATGACGTCGCTGTGTTCCACCGATTTGAAGGTCTGCGTCCCGGCCGATTCACCCAGTGTCTGTTTCAAGCCATAGCCGGTCGGCGAGTGGCAGACGCGCGCGCAGGTATCGACGTTGTTGTTGCCGAACGCGGTGCGTACCAGCTTCTGCACCAGATAGCCTTCTTCGTTGGTGCAGCGCGAGGAGACGATGCCACCTATGGAGTCGCGTCCGTATTTATTCTGGATGCGTTTGAATTCGGATGCGGCGTAATCGAGTGCCTCCGCCCAGCTCACTTCGCGCCAAGGGTCGGTGAATTTGCCGCGTATCATCGGCTTGAGGATGCGGTCCTGATGCGTCGCGTAACCCCAGGCGAAACGGCCCTTCACGCACGAGTGTCCCTCGTTCGCCCGACCGTTTTTGGACGGCACCATGCGCACCACCTGATTGCCTTTCATCTCGGCGTTGAAGCCGCAACCCACGCCGCAATAGGCACAGGTCGTCTCTATGCTGTGTTCGGCCTGGCCGATGGCGATGACCGATTTTTCCTGCAAGGTCGCGGTTGGGCAGGCTTGCACACAGGCGCCGCACGACACACATTCCGACTCCATGAAGGGCTGGTCTTGTCCGGCAGAGACGCGCGAATCGAAGCCGCGACCGGAGATGGTCAGCGCGAATGTGCCTTGCGTTTCTTCACAGGCGCGCACGCAGCGATTGCACACGATGCACTTGGAAGGATCGTAAGTGAAGTAGGGGTTCGACTCGTCTTTCTTGCTGTGCAAATGATTCTCGCCGTCGTAGCCATAGCGCACCTCGCGCAGCCCGGTGACTCCCGCCATGTCCTGCAATTCGCAATTGCCGTTGGCGGCGCAAGTCAGACAGTCCAGCGGGTGGTCTGAGAGGTAGAGTTCCATCACCCCTTTGCGCAATGATTGCAACTTGGGTGACTGGGTACGCACCTTCATCCCCGTTTCTGCCGGTGTGGTGCAGGAAGCCGGATAACCCTTGCGGCCTTCGATCTCGACCAGACACAAACGGCATGAACCGAACGGTTCCAGGCTGTCTGTCGCGCACAACTTTGGGATGTTCACACCGCTTTCGGCAGCGGCGCGCATGATGGAAGTTCCTGCCGCGACGGTCACGTGCATGCCGTCTATCTCCAGTGTCACTTCTTGTTCCGAGTTGCGCTTTGGTGTGCCGAAATCCTTTTCGTTGAGCTGCTCAAACATGATGACCTCCGGTGGACGGGTCTTTTTTGACGATGCCAAAATCCTGCGGGAAATGGTTCAGCGCGGACAACACCGGATACGGCGTCATGCCGCCCATCGCGCACATCGAGCCGTTGAGCATGGTGTCGCACAGGTCGCGCAGCAGTCCAATCTGCGCGTGACGATCTTGATCGGCGATGATCTTATCCATCACTTCCACGCCGCGTGTCGCGCCGATACGGCACGGCGTGCATTTGCCGCAAGATTCGACGGCACAGAATTTCATCGCATAGCGGGCCAGTTTGGACAAGTCGGCTGTGTCGTCATGCACCACGATGCCGCCGTGTCCCAGCACTGCCCATAACGCGGCGTAGGCTTCGTAATCCATGGGCGTGTCCCATTGCGACTCGGGCAGATACGCACCCAGCGGACCGCCGACTTGCACGGCCTTGATGGCGCGGCCCGAAGCCGAGCCGCCGCCAAACTCATACATGAGTTCGCGCAAGGTCACACCGAACGCTTTCTCGATCAAACCGCCGTGTTTGATGTTGCCCGCCAGTTGGAAGGGCAGCGTGCCGCGCGACCGCCCCATGCCATAGTCCTTGTAAAACGCCGCGCCCTTGTCAAGGATGATGGGTACGGTCGCCAGCGAGATGACGTTGTTGATGACGGTGGGCTTGCCGAACAGTCCAGAAAGGGCGGGTAGCGGCGGTTTGGCGCGCACGATGCCACGTTTGCCTTCCAGACTTTCCAGCAATGCAGTCTCTTCGCCGCACACGTACGCGCCGGCGGCTTTGCGCACTTCGAGTGTAAAAGTTTTTTCTGACCCTAGAATATTTGCACCAAGATAATCGGCCTGTTGCGCGACTGCGATGGCTTCATTCAAAACTGAAATGGCATGCGGGTATTCCGATCGCACATAGATGTAACCCTGTGCCGCACCGACTGCCAGACCCGCGATAGTCATGCCTTCGATGAGTACGAAGGGGTCGCCTTCCATCATCATGCGATCCGAGAACGTGCCGGAATCGCCCTCGTCGGCATTGCACACGATGTATTTTTGTGGGCCCGCCGCGTTCAGCACTGTGTTCCATTTGATGCCGGTAGGGAAGGCCGCGCCGCCGCGTCCGCGCAAACCAGATTCGGTTACTTGTTGCACGATGGCGGCGGGTTGCAAGGTCAACGCTTTGCGCAAACCGCGATAGCCGTTATGCGCGAGATAATCTTCGAGTGACACGGGGTCGGTGATGCCGACGCGCGCGAAAGTCAGTCGTTCCTGTTTTTTCAGATACGGAATTTCTCCGGTCAACCCTAGATTTAATTTATGTTTTCCGCCATGCAAAAAATCGGCATCGAACAAGGCGCGCACATCGCCGGATTCAACTGGCCCATAAGCGACGCGACCTTGTGCGGTTTGCACCTCTATCAGGGGCTCTAGCCACATCATGCCGCGTGAGCCGTTGCGCACCAGCTTGATTTTAATGTTGCGGCGTTGTGCTTCAGCCAAGATGTCGCGTGCGACCGCATTCGCATTCATTGCCAGTGCGGCGGAATCACGGGGTACGAAAACAGTGATGCTCATTTTCCGTCCCCCATCTTTTTAATCAATCGGTCGAATTTTTCCGGTGTGACGCGCGCGTGCAATTGGTCGTCTATCATCATCGCCGGAGAATTGGCGCACAGCCCCAGACAATACACCGGATGTAATTCACATTCGCCTTCCGAGACCTGCGCAAGACTTTTTTCAGCGTGGCGCGTCAAACGTTCCGCACCCATACTTTGGCAGGCTTCGGCGCAGCAAATTTGTATGGTGTGGCTGGCGGGTGGCGTGATGCGGAAGTGATGATAGAAGGTCACCACGCCATGTACTTCGGCGCGGGACAAATTCAACGTGTTGGCGATCTGCGCGACGGCATAGTCAGGGACGTACCCGAGCGCGTCCTGGACAGCATGCAGTATCGGCAGCAGCGCGCCGGGCTGACCACGATGTGCCGCGAGTATGGACGTGACTGGTTCGGAATGGGACGGGCTCATCATGCTTTCCTCGTGAGACCGGTTGATTTAGCCGAATATGATGTTTGGAACATAAATACACTGTTCATCAATCCCCCTGCGCCTTATTATTCGCCACCGAAGCTACCATGAAGCACCGTGATCCTCAATAGGTTATATTCAGCATATTATGAGCCTTGAAATCCGTCCGGAATGGAGTTTGAAAAAACGCAAGGGAGCGGTGGTTTCCTTGCCGTTGCTCTTGCAATTGCTCACCGCCATACGCGATCAGGGCAGCATCAGCAGTGCGGCTACCCAGGCGCATCTTTCCTACCGGCACGCGTGGGGTATGTTGCGTGATTTTGAGCGTGAGTTTGCCGCGCCGCTGCTGCAAAAATCCAGAGGCAAAGGTACTTCGCTCACGCCGCTGGCAGAAAAGCTGATCTGGGCGGACAAGCGCATCACCGCCCGTTTGTCGCCTATCCTGGACAGTTTCGCCTCCGAGCTGGAAGCCATTTTGACCGGCGTATCCGATGCGCTGCGTATTACCGCATCGTACGGTTTTGCGGTGGATGCATTGACCAAACAACTTGCTGCGCAACATATTCCGGTCGAGATCAATTATCGCAGCAGCCTGGAAGCCGTCGCCGCGTTGTCTCACAACGAATGCGATCTGGCCGGGTTCCATGTGCCGGTCGGCGAGTTCAAATCTGCTGCCCGGCCTTATCTGAAATGGTTGAGCCCGCAGCAATATGCCTTGATACATCTGGCGTCCCGCAGCCAGGGCATGTTCATCGCCAAAGGTAATCCGAAAAAGATCCAGGGATTGCAGGATTTACAACGTCAAGATCTGCGTTTCATCAACCGGGAAACCGGATCGGGTACCAAAATATTGCTTGAGTTGCTGCTTGCCAAAGAAAAGATCAGCACCAGGCACATTGCCGACTATGACAACGTCGAATATACGCATGCCGCCGTGGCCGCTTATGTTGCGAGCGGCATGGCTGACGTGGGCTTTGGCGTTGAAACGGCGGCCAGACGATTTGACTTGGATTTCATTCCCATCGCGCGCGAGCAGTATTTTCTAGCCTGCAAAGCCGACGCGCTGGAACAGAAGTCGTTGCAGTCCACTCTCGATATCATGCGGAGCACAGCGTTCCGTGGCACGGTCAATGTGCTGGCGGGATACGACGGATCGCAATCCGGTGTCATCGCCGCCTTCGGCGAAGCTTTCTCATAGCATGATCTTCCTGTATGTCTTGTCGTGCCCCCTCTATCTTTAAGAATTTATCGAGCTTTAGAATTTATCGAGTCCCTTTGATTTAACTGGATTCGCGCCTGCGCGTGGTTGTATATTGGGTCACTTCTGACCCAACCCATCAATGGATGGCTTCAATTGTGGCGATGACAGACGAACAACCTGCGTATTTATTGATCGAGACGGATGCCTCAGCCGCCCCCGCAACGGTCAGGGTGCGCTGCGGGGGCGGATGGGTCGTGCAGGGGATCGCCCAACTCGAAGCACGATTGGAATCGCTTTTCTTGCGGGGCGGGCAGGATTGGGTGATCGATGGCACGGCGATCACTGCGCTGGATACTTCGGGAGCCTGGTTGTTGCATCGTGCCGTCCATGAACTGGAGCAACGCGGGCGGCATGTCGTGATGAACGGCTTGCGTCCGGAGTTCGTCACCTTGCTGCATTTGATTGCTTCACGCCCGGTGGCCACGGCAATCGTCCACGCATCCAAGCCTGGAATGTTGACGCGTATCGGACGGTATTCCTGGCGCAGTATGACCGGTGTGTCGGACATGCTTGCATTTGTCGGCGAATGCGCGCTGGTCCTGCTGCGTTCACTGATTCAGCCGCACCGCATCCGTTGGCGTGCCATTCTGCACAATCTGCAAACTGCCGGGTTCGAGGCGTTGCCCATTGTCGGCCTGCTGTCGTTTCTGATGGGTGTGGTGATCGCGTATCAGGGCGCGGATCAATTGCAGCACTTCGGCGCGAACATCTTCATCGTCGATCTGGTGGGACTTTCGATGTTGCGCGAGCTGGCACCTCTGCTGACCGCCATCATCGTTGCGGGGCGGTCAGGTTCGGCCTATGCGGCGCAGATTGGCACCATGAAGGTCACCGAGGAGATCGACGCGTTGCGCACCATCGGTGTCGGGCCGACAGAATTATTGGTGTTGCCCAAGATACTGGCACTGGTTATCGCGTTGCCTCTGCTCACGTTGTTTGCCGATGTGACCGGCGTATTTGGCGGCATGCTGATGGCGCGCTCCAAGCTTGATGTCGGCTTCGATGTTTTTCTCGATCGCTTCGGTGACGCGGTCAGTCTGTCCTCCTTTATGAGTGGCATCGGGAAAGCCCCGGTATTTGCCGCGATTATCGCGCTGGTCGGGTGCTATCAGGGCTTCCAGGTGACCGGCAGTGCCGACAGTGTCGGACGACAGACGACAGTCAGCGTGGTGCAGTCAATTTTTCTGGTGATCCTGGCCGACGCGCTGTTTTCCGTTGTATTCAACTGGCTGAATATATGAGCACCGTCATGGAACAGCTGAAGCATACCGATGCCGTGCTCGACATCCGCGATCTGCATACCCGATTTGGCAACAACGTGGTGCATGACAGCGTCGGCCTGACGGTACGCCCCGGCGAGATTTTCGCGCTGGTGGGCGGAAGCGGCTGCGGGAAATCCACGCTGCTGCGCGCCATTATTCTGCTGCAGCGGCCGGTGTCCGGTTCGATCCGGGTGTTCGGTCGGGAAGTGCTCGGATTGAACGACGATGAGGCCCTGCCGTTGCGGCGCAGGTGGGGCGTGATGTTCGAGCGTGGCGCGTTGTTCAGTTCCCTTACTGTGCAAGAGAACGTCAGTATGGTGTTGCGCGAACATACCCGGCTCAGCGGACGTTTGCTCGACGAGGTAGCCGCTCTGAAAGTTGCACTCACCGGATTACCGGCGGATGCGGGTTTCAAGTATCCGAGCGAGTTGAGCGGCGGGATGCGCAAGCGCGCCGCACTGGCACGCGCCATCGCGCTTGATCCCGAACTGCTGTTTCTTGACGAACCGACTGCGGGTCTCGATCCGTTCAGCGCGAGTGGCATCGACGAACTGGTGCGGAGCTTGCGCGATGCGCTCGGATTGACCATCATGATGGTGACACACGATCTTGATCTGCTGTGGCGCGTGGCGGATCGCGTGGCGGTGCTGGGTGAGGGGCGAATTCTGGGGATCGGCACCATGACGGAACTCTCGCGTATGGATCACCCGGTCATCCGGGAATATTTTTACGGGCCGCGCGGACGCGCCGCGCAGGAGCAGGCATGGAAGAAAAAATAAATTTCGCCGTGGTTGGGATCTTTGTGCTGGTGTTGGGTGCGGCACTGATTGGTGGCGCGCTGTGGCTGAGCAGCGGAAAGTCCTATCGCGTGGTTTACGATGTCTATCAAACTTATATGAGCGAGTCGGTATCGGGGCTGAATCTCAATGCGCCGGTGCGCTACCGGGGTGTCGAGGTCGGTCGCGTGCAAAACATCGCGCTGGCACCGGGAAATGTCGAGCAGGTGCAATTGACCCTCGACATCGAGCGCGGCACCCCGGTCAAGGTGGACACGCTGGCCGTGCTCCAGACCCAGGGATTGACCGGTCTCGCCTATGTCGAGTTGACGGGAGGGAGCCGCGCTGCGCCCGCGCTGAAGGTGCGGGCAGACGAGCAATATCCGGTGATCAAAACCGGGCCTTCACTCATGATGCGGCTCGATACTGCGGTGACGGGAGTGCTCGCCAATCTTAACCGCACCAGCGACAACCTGAACGCGCTACTGGACGAAGATAACCGGCGCGCGATCAGGAGCACCATGGCGGATCTCAGTGTGTTGTCGCATACCCTCGCGGCGCGTTCGGCAACGATTGATGCCACTCTGACCGATGCGGCACACACCATGAAGAATACCGCGCGTCTGAGCGATGAGCTGCCGCAGCTCGCGCAACGCATACAACGCAGTGCCGATGCCTTCGATCGGATGTCCAATGAATTGTCCCGTGCGGGCGCGCATGCGAGTGGTGCGTTCACCGACGAGACGCTGCCGGAGGTACGGCAATTGGTCGGCGAATTACGTGATCTGACCGCCACTTTGCAGCGCGTCAGCGGTGATCTGGAACAGAACCCCAGCGTGTTGTTGTACGGCAAGCCCGCAGCGAAGCGCGGGCCCGGGGAATGATGCCAGCCGTTGTATCCTTGTCGGCAGCCCACTGAGTGATGAACATGAACAGACCAACGCACATTCTCACCCCAATATCTTTGACACTGGTTTTCGTCCTGCTATGTGCCGGTTGCACCGGCTTGCAGGCTCCCCAAGTCGAAAATCCCAACCTCTATATGCTCGATGCGCGACCGATCATCGCGGCGGCGCAAGTCAAACGCGATTTGGTGTTGGCGGTCAGCATGCCACGCGCGGATTCCGGTTTTGATACCCCCCGGATGGCTTACCAGCGACAGCCCCACCAATTGGATTATTTCGTGAGCAGTCGCTGGGCAGACACGCCGCCCCATATGCTGGAGCCCTTGTTGACCGGAGCATTGGAGCAGACAGGGGGGTTTCGCGCCATCGTGCGGACACCGGGCTTGGTTACTGCCAATCTCAGACTCGACACCGAACTGCTACGCCTGGAGCAAGACTTCGCGACAAAACCAAGCCGGATACAGCTCACTCTTCGCGCGCAACTGGTCGATGTGGCCGGTAAACGGGTCATTGCCGTGCAGCAGTTCGAAGCGACTGAGAACGCCGCCAGCGACGATGCCTATGGCGGTGTCATCGCCGCCAACCGGGCGTTGCAGCGCGTGTTGGGAGAACTGGCTGACTTCTGTGTCAACGAGTCAGCCAGACCGTGAGGCCTATCAGCTGGATTTGAGCGGCGCGCGCGCTCGCATCGCGAGGGATAGATCCTGCGGCGTATCCACATCGAAGAAGCTGCGCAGGGCAGGGTCGGCTTGCAGCAATTCAGTTTCATCCACATAACGAATGCGCAGATGTTCAAACGTGGCGCGCAGACTGTTCTTTCCGCCACGGGCCAGGTGAGCGCGTATCACATCTGGAACGCTGCTCGCATAAAACGCGGCTAACGACTGGGCGTGACCTTGCACCACGGGCACAACCGCCTGGTGACCTGCGCGATACTCCCCGAGCGTTTCGATCAAGGCGGGTCGCACGAACGGCATGTCACACGCGACGATGAACGCCCAGGGAGTTTGTATTTGCGCCAATGCCGCGATGACACCCGCCAGCGGACCGTGGACATCCGGCGCGTCACAGACTTGCGGCAAGGCGATCTCGGGACGCGGTTCACGCACGCTGATGATGATGCGCGGAAACACTTGTTGCATGGTCGCGATGACGTGCTGCAACAGCGTCTGCCCGTCCAGCAGGAGATTGGCCTTGTCGCGCCCCATGCGTTTTGATTCGCCCCCCGCGAGGATGATGGCGGTGCAGTCCTCGATCATCGCGGCAAAAAATCCAGCATGAATCGGGCGATGCCGTTGATGTCGTCGGGCGCGAAATGCGGCAAATGCGGATAGACCTCGGCCACATCGGAGACCATCGCGATCAGTTCGTCTGCGGGTGTGCAGCGCGGTGTGGTCGAATGGGCACGGCGCAACACTTCGAGCTTTACGCCGGACGCATGCGAAAAACCTTCCGCCAGCACGATGTCCGCTTCACCCAGAAAACGCTGGGCGAGTTGCGCCGGTTCGCGCCGGTCGACCGCATCGGCGACCAATTGCAGCGCGTTGGTCGTGACCAGCATGCTCATCACCGCACCGGCCTGTTTGTAACGCCAGCTGTCCTTGCCGGGTGTGTCCAGATGCAACTCCGGTACGGTGCGCGTAAGCGTCGGGTGCGGGAGGAGATCGCCTGCGGCGGTTTCCGCAAACGGCTGCTCCGCAGCAACGTGTCCCAGCCGCACTTTGTGATGCGCGTGTTTGATGGTCGCGACGCGCAGTCCCCGGCTGCTCAACTCGCCCACCAACTTTTCGATCAGCGTGGTTTTTCCGGACCCGGAATGGCCGACGAAAATAAATACGGGCGGGTTCATGGG
>JABEVG010000114.1 GCA_013044075.1 Gallionella sp. | reverse complement strand
CCAACAATGTCATCAACGCCAATCCCGACAACAACACGCTGGTCATCACCGATTACACCGACAACCTGTTGCGCATGGGCAAAATCATCGCGGCGCTGGATGGGCAGACCAACAGCAATATGGACGTGGTACCGCTGCGGTATACCATCGCCACCGACATCGCGGCCATGGTGAACCGGCTGATGGAACAAGGGGCGACGACACCGCTGGTGGTGTTGGCGGACTCGCGCACCAATATGCTGATCGTGCGCGCGCCATCGGAAGCGCGTGAGAGCCTGGCCAAATCGCTGATAGCCAAGCTCGACCAACCCACCGCGCTACCGGGCAATGTGCATGTGGTGTATTTGAAAAATGCCAATGCCACCCAGCTCGCGCTGACTTTGCGCGCGATCATCTCGGCGGATACCTCGGCACCTGCAGCTGCGCCACCGTCCGCCTCTGCTTCTTCCGGTGCGTCGCCTAGCGCCAGCCCGCCGGCCGCGACGGCCAGCGCATTGCCGACTGGCGGCGCGGGCGGATTCATCCAGGCCGATCCTGCCACCAACACGCTGATCATCACGGCCAGCGAACCGGTGTATCGCAATATGCGCAGCATCATCGACCAGCTCGATGCGCGCCGCGCGCAGGTGTATATCGAGGCGCTCATCGTCGAAGTGGATGCCAGCACATTCGCCGAATTCGGCGTGCAATGGGCGGCGCTCGGCGCGGCGGGTGCAGGAGGGACGTCATTCTCCACCGCTGGCGACAATCTGGCCAACCAGGCCGCCGCGCGCATGGCTCCCGGCGGCGTGCCCATCCCCCCCAGCAACGGCTTGACCCTGGGCGTTCTTTCCAAAACGATCGGTCTGGGCGCACTGGTACACGCACTGCAATCCGACACCAAAACCAACATCCTGTCGATGCCGAATTTGACTACCCTAGACAACGAAGAAGCTAAAATCATGGTCGGGGAAAACGTGCCGTTCATCACCGGGCAATACACGACGATGGCTTCGGCGGGTGCAGCGGGGGTCAACCCCTTCCAGACCGTGGAACGCAAAGACATCGGCTTGACGCTGAAAGTCAAACCGCAGATCTCCCAGGGCGGCACGGTGAAAATGGCGATCTATCAGGAGACCTCGGCCATTTCGCCTATCTACAACGTAGCCGGCCTCATCACCACCAAGCGTTCCATCGACACCAACGTGCTGGTGGATGACGGCCAGATCATCGTGCTGGGCGGTTTAATTGACGACAATCTGCAAGATAGCGAAGACAAAGTCCCCTTTCTGGGCGACATTCCCTGGCTCGGAACGCTGTTCAGATACCACAACCGCACGCATGGCAAAACCAATCTGATGGTGTTCTTGCGCCCCACGGTGATACGCAGCAACGAGCAGAACAGCGATGTGGCGGTCGACCGTTACGACTATATCCGCAATGCCGAGATCGATAACTGGCCGGCACCTTCTTCCCAGTTACCCGACATGGAAGCACCGCAGATGCCCGAGCTGCGAGACGGCAAGCTGATCGGCGGAGCATTGCTCCAACCTGCCATGAAGCTGACCCCGACGCTCAGCACGACACCCGAGTAGAACAGCGATGAATGCGCGCCTGCTGCCTTATTCCTTCGCCCGCGACTTTACCGTGCTGGCGCGGCGCGGTGCGGATGCGGGTACCGAAATCTGCATCTCCGCAGCGACCCCCCCCTTCGCTATTGCCGAAGCCAGCCGCCATTTCGGGCGCGTCAGTTTGACGGCGATGTCGGTAGCCGAGCTGACGAACGCCATCGCGGCGACCTATGCCGATTCGGGTGGCGATGCGGCACAAGTCATAGACGAATATGAATCGGATGTCGATCTGAACAAACTCATGCAAGACATGCCTGCGGTCACGGACTTGCTCGAGTCCAGCGATAACGCGCCAGTGATCCGCATGATCAATGCGCTGCTCACGCAAGCCTTGCGCGAAGGGGCATCGGATATCCATATCGAACCCTTTGAGCAAAATTCCGTGGTGCGCTTTCGTATCGACGGCACATTGCGCGATGTGGTGCGCCCGAAAAAAGCCATCCATGCCTCGCTGATTTCGCGCATCAAAATCATGTCCCAGCTGGACATCGCGGAGAAGCGCCTGCCGCAAGACGGGCGCATCACCCTGCGGGTGGGCGGCAAGCCGGTCGATGTGCGGGTTTCCACGCTGCCTACCGGGCACGGCGAACGCGCCGTATTGCGCCTGCTCGACAAACAGGCCGGACAATTGGGCTTGCAGCATCTGGGCATGAACGATCAAGTGCTGGCGCAGTTCGACAAACTCATCGCGCAACCGCACGGCATCGTGCTGGTTACGGGGCCGACGGGTTCCGGCAAAACCACCACGCTATACGCCGCACTCACGCGCTTGAACAACACCAGCACCAACATCCTCACCGTGGAAGACCCGGTGGAATACGAGCTCAACGGCATCGGCCAAACCCAGGTCAACGCGCGCATCGACATGACCTTCGCCAAAGCCCTGCGCGCCATCCTGCGCCAGGACCCGGACATCATCATGATCGGCGAGATCCGCGATCTGGAGACCGCGCAGATCGCCGTGCAAGCCTCGTTGACGGGCCACCTGGTGCTGGCGACCTTGCACACCAACGACTCCGCCGCCGCCGTCACGCGTTTGCTCGACATGGGCATCGAGCCGTTCCTGTTATCGTCATCGCTGTTGGGCGTGGTTGCGCAACGGCTGGTGCGCAAACTGTGCGCGCATTGCAAACAACCCGATGGCACAGTATGGCGGGCAGTGGGCTGTGACGAGTGTGGCCAGACGGGTTATCAGGGCCGCGTGGGCGTGTACGAGTTGCTGCTGACCACCGAGCAGATACGCGCGCAAATCCACAACCACGCATCGGAAGCCGAGATACGCGTCGCCGCGCAACACGACGGCATGCGCACCATGCGCGAAGACGGCGAGCGTTGGCTGATAAATGGCATGACCACAGAAGCCGAATTGATGCGCGTCACCAAGGAATAGCATGGCCGCCTTCCGCTATGAAGCTGCCGACACGAACGGGCACACCAGCAAAGGGATAGTGAATGCCGACAGTGCCCGCGCCGCGCGCGCCAGCTTGCGCGGCCTGGGTTTGCTGCCGATCCGGGTCGAAGCCATCGCCACGGATAGCGCGGGGGTCACGCACAGACGCGCTTTCGGCGACCGCCTTTCCACGGTGGAACTGGCTTTGTTCACCCGCCAACTCGCCAGCCTGCTGGAAGCCAGCCTGCCGCTGGAACAGGCATTCTCGGCGCTGCAAGAACAAGCCGAACGCATTTATGTGCGCGATCTGGTCGCCTCCATCCGCGCGGAGGTCATGGGCGGCGCATCGCTGTCCGACGCGCTCGCCAAACATCCGCATGATTTCGCCGACATCTATCGCGCGCTGGTCGCCAGCGGCGAACACATCGGGCAATTGTCGCGGGTGCTGTCGCGGCTCGCCGACTACATCGAACGGCGTAACGCGCTGGTGCAGAAGATCAAACTGGCATTCACCTATCCGGCCATCGTGACCGTGGTGGCCTTCGCCATCGTGATTTTTCTGCTGACTTATGTCGTGCCGCAGATCGTCTCGGTGTTCGCCAACACCAAACAGAAGCTGCCTTTCTTGACGTTGGCGATGTTGGGCGTCTCCGATTTTGTGCGCCAGTACGGCTGGATCGTCGCGCTTCTGGTCGGCGGATCGATCTACGCCGCACGGCGCGCGTTGCGCGACCCGGCTATCCGCCTGCGCTGGCACACCTGGTTATTGACCGCCCCCTTGTACGGGCGTTTCGAGCGCAGCCTCAACACCGCCCGCTTCGCCAGCACCCTGGCGATCACCACAGGCTCGGGCGTGCCAATCTTGCGCGCGCTGCAGACCAGTCGCGATACCTTGACCAACCTCGCCATGCGCACCCAGGTGGAAGACGCGACCAACAGCGTGCGCGAAGGCGTGAGTCTGGCAACGGCACTCGCGGCACACCAGCACTTCCCCGCCATGCTGATCCATATGATCAGAGCGGGCGAAGCGATGGGCGAATTGCCCGCCATGCTGCAACGCGCGGCGACCGCCCAAGAAACCGATCTGGAACGCCGCGCCATGACAATCGCCGGATTGCTGGAACCCGCGTTAATACTGGCGATGGGCGTGGTCGTGCTGCTCATCGTGCTGGCCGTGCTGATGCCGATTATTGAAATCAACCAGCTGGTACACTGAAATGAATGCGATGAAACGTGCCCCCAGCATCACCAGTTTCGTATTGTTTATCGCCCTGTGCGTCTCGACCACCTATTGGGCGATGCAATTTTTCAAACCACGGGTTCGCCCCATGATCGCTCCACCCGCAACATCCCGGTTTGCCCCGGATATGTCGGGGGAAAACCGGGGGCGCGTGACGGGCCCTGCCGCAGCTAATTTTCAGCTCACCGGCATCATCCTGGCCGACCACCCCGCCGAGAGCATCGCCATCATCGCCGCCAACGGCACCCCAGCCCGCCCGTTTCGTGTCCATGCGGAAATACAAACGGGGGTTCGCGTGAAAGAAGTACAGCGCGACTATGTGCTGCTGCAAACCGGAGAGCATGAGCAGCGCCTCGAATTGCCACTCGCGCGAAAATAAACAACCGCCCCTCATCATCATGTCTGACGTATTTCGTATCCTTCCGGTCAACCTTGCTAGTTCCAAAGAACTGCGCGACTACGATGTCTTAAACCTGCCGCGCAGCCATGCGGTGCCTGTCCTCGATACCTTGCAGCGCCCTTTGCGCGACTTGCGCATCTCGGTGACCGACCGCTGCAATCTGCGCTGCACGTATTGCATGCCGCGCGAGGTCTTCGATGAGCACCATGAGTTCTTGCCGCGCAGCGAGTTGCTCAGCTTCGAGGAAATAACGCGATTGGCGAAACTGTTCATCCCCTTGGGCGTGCAGAAGATCCGCCTGACCGGCGGTGAACCGCTGCTGCGGCGCGGCATCGAGCGTCTGGTGGAAATGCTCGCCAAGTTGCATACCCGGGAGGGTAAGCCGCTGGAAGTGGCACTGACCACGAACGGCGTGGCGCTGGCGCAGAAAGCCCAATCGCTCAAGGATGCAGGGCTATCGCGTATCAGCATCAGCCTGGACGGGTTGAGCGATGAAACTTTCCGGCGCATGAGCGACAGCGATGTGCCGGTCGGCATCGTGCTGGACGGCATCGCCGCCGCACAGCGTGTGGGCCTGCATCCGGTCAAGATCAACATGGTGGTCCAACGCGGCGTGAATGAGCATGAGATTCTTCCGATGGCGGAGCACTTCCGCCACAGCGGCATCGTGCTGCGCTTCATCGAATACATGGATGTCGGCAGTTCCAACGGCTGGCGATTGGGCGAGGTGGTCAACGCGCGCGCGATATTGGATCGCATCGCGATGCGTTACCCGCTGCAACAGGTCGATGCCAACTATTCCGGCGAAGTGGCGGAACGCTGGCATTATGCGGATGGCGGCGGCGAGATAGGCGTGATCGCTTCCGTGACCCAAGTGTTCTGCCAGGACTGCACCCGCGCCCGGTTCGCCACGGATGGCAAACTCTACACTTGCCTGTTCGCGGCTCACGGCGTGGACTTGCGCGAGCCGCTGCGGCTCGGGGCTTCCGATACTGTGTTGACGAACTTGATCGCGCAGCGTTGGGCACGACGCGATGATCGCTACTCGGAGCTGCGCGCGACGGCATCAAAACCGGCTCCAGAAAAAAAGATCGAGATGTCGTACATCGGCGGCTGATTAAAACGCTAGGAATATACATGAAAGAACTGACGCATTTTTCTACCGCAGGACGGGCGCGCATGGTCGATGTCGCGGACAAGCCGACCACCGGGCGCACGGCCATCGCCAGCGGCGTGCTGCGCATGAGGCCGGAGACGCTGGCCAGAATACACGCGGGCAAGATCGCCAAGGGTGACGTGCTGGCCGTGGCCGATGTGGCCGCGGTGATGGCTGCCAAGCGCACCTCCGACATGATCCCGATGTGCCACACCCTGCCTTTGAGCGGGGTAGAGATCGGTTACGACGAGACGCTCCCCGCCGATGCGGACGGATGTGTCGCGCTCAGAGTCGTCGCAACGGTACGCTGCACCGGACAGACCGGCGTTGAAATGGAAGCCCTGTGCGCCGCCAGCATGGCACTGCTCACCGTGTACGACATGTGCAAAGCCATCGACCGGAGGATGCGCATCGAGTGCGTCCAACTCGAAGAGAAGCATGGTGGCAGGAGCGGCTCCTGGACACGGGGAGCGCAAGCATGATACGCGTCCTGTTCTTCGGTCCGGTGGCTGAACGGGTCGGTGCACGAGAGCTACAGCTCGAATTCAAGCCGGGCATGAGTCTGCAAGATGTGGTGACGCACATACAGGCGCGCCATGCGCAGGCGTTCGGCCTGGTCAGTTTCATCGCCGTCAACAATGCGCAAACCAAGGACATGCAAATGCCATTGAACGACCGGGACGAAATCGCATTCATGTCGAAGTTTTCCGGGGGCTGAGATGTTAGAACGCGTGCGCATTCAGCTCGGGGATTTTTCGGTCGATCAGGAATTGGCTGCATTGCGTGCCAGTTCGCGACGTATGGGCGGCATCGCCACCTTCATCGGTTGCGCGCGCGACTTTTCCGAGGGGCGCGAAGTCAGCGAGATCAGCTTCGATGCCTACGGCAGTATGGCACTAGCGGAAATGCACATCTTGCGTAACCATGCCATAGAGCAGTTCGGTTTGCTGGACGCGCGCATCGTGCACCGCATCGGCGTGATAGGCGCAGGCGAACAGATTGTGTTCATCGCGGCCGGAGCCGAGCACCGCGCACCCGCTTTGCAGGCCTGCCAGTGGTTGATCGATGAGCTGAAACAGCGCGTGCCAATCTGGAAAAAAGAGCTCACGCCGCAGGGCGATGCCTGGGTCACTCCGCATCCATGAGCACCCAATATCCCCCGGTATTTATTTTCGTCGGCCATTCCGGTTCCGGCAAGACCACACTGATCGAGAAGTTGTTGCACGAACTCAGCGGCAGGGGGCTGCGGGTGGCGACGATCAAGCATGCGCATCACAAGGTGGTGCTGGATACGCCCGGAAAAGACAGCTGGCGCTACAAACAAGCCGGTGCGGTGATGAGCATGCTGGTCACCTCCAACGAGTTGCAATTGGTCGCCGACGCGCCCGTTGATTGCAATGGCAGGCGCGAACCGGAGCAGCTGGCCCGGCGTTTTCTGGGTGAGGCGGATCTGGTGCTGGCGGAAGGCTTTTCCCATGCTGCAGGCGTGAAGATCGAGGTGTTGCGCCGCGAATGCACTGCTGTCCCGCGCTGCGCGATCAAGGACGACCTGATTGCGATGGTCAGCGATGTCGATGAGGCTTATCCGGAGCTGCCGCATTTCTCGCTCGACGATATCGGCGGCATCGTGCAGTTCATGCTGGATCGCTCACCGCGATGATTGCAGACTGCACGGCCATCATCCTCGCCGGAGGCGAAGCAAAACGCATGGGGCGCGACAAAGCGAACCTGCTGCTGGGCGAGCGAACGCTACTGCGACACGTCATCGCGGCCATGCAGCAAATGTTCCCACTGGTCATGCTCAGCGTCCGCCAACCGCGTCCTGGTATCGATCTCCCGCAAGTCTGCGATGATCCCTCCGCCGCCGGCCCGCTGGCGGGCGTAATCGCCGCTTTATCCCAGCTCCAAACCCCATGGGCATTCGTGGTCGCGTGCGATATGCCGTTCCTACAGCCGTCCGTGATAGAGCTGCTCAGTCGCTGCCGCGGCTCATATCAGGCGGTCGTGCCGGTGGCTCAGGGTCACCCGCAGCCGCTGGCGGCGTTTTATGCGGGCAGCACTCTAAACCCGATACGCGCACATCTGACGAGTGGCGGCAAGAACAGTTTGCGCGCCGTTCTTGAGCAGCTGCAAGTTCGCTACGTGGATGAGTCAGAATTGTTAACCGCAGACCCTGCCCTGCGCAGCTTCTTCGATCTGGATACGCCGCAGGACTGGGCAAGGGCGATGCAAGCGCAAACCCCGTCCAAATCGTGTTGATTTTTATGGGGCAGTAAACCTTCCCAAGTGCGCGCAACCGCCATTTCGAATAACAGCGAAATATCGGCACTCTTGCTGTCAGGGTAAATGAGACCTGCCTGTTGCAATCAAGATTTATAGATCGCTTGTTGCTCCCTTCAATAATTAAAAAAGCCGGCTTACCACCGGCTTTAATAGGCGAATTCAAGGATGAAGTGCAATTTTGAGTAACGCAGGTCAGGTGGGCGGGATGCGGTAGCATCCGCGCTTTTTGACCGGCCAGTCGAAATTG
>JABEVG010000113.1 GCA_013044075.1 Gallionella sp. | reverse complement strand
GAACGACTTTGACCTGGCGGCGAACAACGGCGGCTGGCAATGGGCGGCATCGACGGGCTGCGATGAGCAGCCCTGGTTCAGGATCTTCAACCCGGTGACGCAATCGGAACGATTTGATGCGTCGGGAAAATTCATCCGCCGCTATCTGCCCGAACTGTCCGACTGCCCGGATCCATACCTGCACGCGCCCTGGACGTTGCCGCTGGCCGAGCAGCGGGCCAGAAGTTTTCTGATCGGGAGGGACTATCCCGCGCCGCTGGTCGATCACGCGCTGGCGCGGGACACGACCCTAGCGATGTTCAAAGCGATGGCGAATCGGGACGGTGCCGATTAAGGCTGTGGATCTTTTTCCACGAACGCCGCGATGCGCGCCAACACATCGTCTTCCTGGTAGGGCTTGCCCAGATAGGCATTCACACCCAGTTGCAGCGCATGGTCGCGGTGTTTGTCGGCGGTGCGCGAGGTGATCATGATGATGGGGATGTTTTTTGTTTTGGCATTGAAGCGGAGCTGCTTGGTCAATTCAAAACCATCCATGCGCGGCATTTCCACATCCAGCAACATCACTTCCGGGATCACGTCGGCGAGTTGCTCCAGCGCATCCACCCCGTCTTTGGCGGTCACCACGGCATAACCGGCGCGGGTCAGCATGCGTGTGGTGATCTTGCGCACGGTGAGCGAGTCATCCACCACCATCACCACCGGCAATCTGCGCGGCAATTCCGCAGACTGCTCCGTGTCGGGAACGCTTGAGGAGATCCGTTGCGAAATCTGCAACGGGTTCAGGATCAGCACCACCGCCCCGTTACCGCGCACCGTCGCGCCGGCGATGCCGGGCAGACGCGCCAGTTGCGGCCCGATGTTCTTCACCACGGCTTCCTGTCTACCCAGCAATTCCTCGATATGCAACGCCATGCGTAATTCGCCGCTGCGCAACAGCAACACCGCGTTGCGTGCCTGAGTCTCGGCCACCGGTGCACCCGCGTCCAACAACCGGGGCAGATAATGCAGCTGATAGGATTTCCCCTGCCATTCGATTTGTCCTGCACGGTACAGCTCTTCCATTTCCGCCGATTTGACCTGGCGCACCTGCTCGACCATCGTGGCCGGGATCGCATAGTTCGCGCTCCCGCTGCGCACCATCAGGACTTGCGTGACGGCGAGCGTGAGCGGCAAGTGGATGATGAACCGGGTGCCTTTTCCGCCGTGCGAACTCACATCGATACGCCCGCCCAGCGCGGTGATCTCGCTGCGCACCACGTCCATACCGACACCGCGCCCCGCCACCTCGGTCACTTCACTCGCGGTGGAAATACCCGTGGTGAAAATCAACTGGGCAAGCTGTTCGTCGGTGACGGCATCACTCTCCTTCAGCAGGCCTTGGGCGACGGCCTTGTCACGCAACAGCGGAAAATTCAAGCCCGCGCCATCGTCACTCAGCTCGAACACCACCTCGTTGTTCTCTTGCTGCAAACTCAGCCGGATCTCGCCGATGGATGGTTTGCCGAGTTGATTGCGCCGTTGCTCGTTCTCCAAACCGTGCACCATCGCATTGCGCAACAGATGCTCGAACGGCGCGGTCATCTTTTCCAGCACGCTGCGATCCAGTTCCACCGCCGTACCCGATAACTCCAGGTTGGCGCGCTTGTTCAATTCTTTTCCGGTCTGACGCACGATACGGTACAGCCGGTCGGTGATGCTGTTGAACGGCACCATGCGCACATTCATCAAGCCCTGTTGCAGCTCGCGATTCAGGCGCGCCTGTGCCGACATCGCGGCGGCGGTCTCGTCCAGATTCTTGAGCAGTGTCTGTTGCACGGTCTGCACGTCATGCACGCTCTCATTCATGAACCGCGTCAATTCCTGCAAGCGGGTGAAGCGATCGAACTCGAGCGGATCGAACTGCTCGTCACTGTCGTGCAACAGCGACACGCGCGCCTGCATCTGGCTTTCCGCCTGAATCTCCACCTCGCGCAACTGTTTGCGCAAGCGCGACACGCTTCCGGTCAGTTCCAGCAGACTCTCCTTGAAGATACGCAGCTCGCCTTCCATACGCGCCCGTGTCACGCTGATCTCACTGGCCTCGTTCACCAGGCGATCAATCACATCCGCGCGCACGCGCAACATATTTCCCTGCAACGCGCGTTCCGCGCCGATCTCGAGCATGCGTCTGTCGGGCGCGGCCTCTGATCCGACGCGGTCCGTCGCCCGCTGTCGCGCATCGGCGACATCGATGCTTTCGGCAGCGGCTTTGCCGGTGCGTAGCTCCGCAAGTAAAGCCGTGATACGGTCGAACTCATGCTCCAACTCGGCCCAGTAGGCCGGTTGCTGCCGCCGTTTTTCCGCCTGCAACACGGCATCTTCCATTTCATGCGCCACCTGGCCGATGCGCATCGCGCCCGCCATGCGCGCGCTGCCCTTCAGGGTATGCAACAAACGATTGAGTTCCTGCACCGGTTTGACATCGGCGGGTTGGCCGCGCCACGTGCGCAGCTGGGTGCCGATCTGCGGTACCAGGTCGTCGGCTTCTTCCAGGAACACCGGTACCAGTTGCTCGTCCACTTCATCCCTGACCAGCGGTGCGGGGCCGGATCGTCTGTCGACCGTCTCGGACGGGACGGCATCGTGTATCTCCGCCATCTCCGGCACGGGCTCATTGAGCTTGTCTTTGTCGGCGGTCAACCATTGCACCAGCTCAGCGGCCGCTTCCGGCATCTGTTGCGCGCACACCTGTTGCACCATCATTTCCAGCTTGGCGATGCTTGCCCGCAGCAACTCCAGCTGTCTGTCCTGCAAGGTGAACGGTTGTTCCATGCGCACCTGCAACCAGCGTTCCAGTGCAAATGCCAGATCGACGATGGCGACGAATCCCATGGCGCGGTTGACTCCCGCCAGGGTATGCGCGGCACGCATAAAGTCATATTCGATATGCGGTGTGCCGGCCGTGCCGAGCGCGGCATGCTGCGCCTGCAAAGTCGCCACATGCTGTTTCGATTCCTCGGAACCGATCTTGAACAGCGCGGCGGATAGGCTGATGGCACCCACTTGAACCTGATCTGATGTGTCGGCGCATGCGTTATCCTCCTGCCCGGCCACGGCCGACACCTGCTCACCCGCCGCGCCGCGCCGCGCTCCATGCTGTCCGTCCTCATCGGCGGTTTCAACACCGGTTTGCGCGCCATGCCCTTCCTCGATTTGCCGCGCGACACGCTGCAAATCTGCACCGTCGATTTCAGCCTTGCCCTGGCGACGCAACGCATCGATCCAATGGCCGAACTTCGGAATAGCCAGCGCAATCATTTCCAGCAACACGTCCGTGGCAGGCTGCTCGTCTTTGAGCCAGGTATTCATCGCCCGCTCCAGAGCCCAGGCCACCTCGCCCAATTCATTCAAACCCACCATCCGGCCACTGCCCTTAAGGGTATGGAAGCCGCGACGTATCGTGATCAGAGTGTCCCGGTTGGCCGGTTGCAAACGGCAGATTTCCAGATTGTCACGCATGATGGACAACACCTCGTCGGCCTCTTCCAGGAAGATCTCCAGCAGCTCGCGGTCTTCATCGGACGGCGCGGCGAACGGGGTTTGATACGCCGGCATGGTCGCCGTGATATCGGGATTGGGCAACGCATCCTGATTTAATCTATCCAGCTCCGCGCTGGCGGCGCGCACCTTGGCATCCTGCTCCGGTCCGGAACGCGGCCAGTGGGTGAGGTAATCTTCCAGCACGCTCAGCGCACTGGCGATGGTGCGACTCGTCACCCGCTCGACCGGCTTCTCGTCTTTCGCCAGACGCTCCACCGCTTGTTTGAAAGCACGGGTCAGTGCCGCGACCGATTCCAACCCCATGATATGCAGACCGCCTTCGATCTGCTTGATGTCATGGATCGGTTTGAGCAACTCGTCGCGTTTGCCCGGATCTTGAAAGTACGCGTTCAGAGCCGACTCGATATGCTGAAGATTGCCCAGCATCTCTTTGCCCAATTGGGTTCTGACCAACACGCTTTCCTGGTCGCAATACAGTGCGGCCAGTTCCGCGCCGGGTCGGTCCTGATCCGTCGCGGCGTTGTTGACGGCGTCATGCATACGCTCCGCCAGCATCCGCGCCTGTTGCTGAAAATCCTCGCCAATCTGGTGATAGTTGGCCAGGCCTCTGTCCATCAACAACAATGCCATGGCCATATCCAGCGACAAGGCCGGTGTGGATTGTTTTGCATACTGCGCATATTTTGCGATGACACGCGCCAATCCCTGCAAGGTGTCCGGATCCAGCTTCTCGCAATACTGTTTGATCAGTTCCGTATGGCCGATAAAACTCGCGCACTCTGCCGCATTGCCCCCGACACAGACCTCCCAGCTTTCCTGCGCGGTGCGCAGATGCCCGCCGATCACCGCCAGACGTTTGTTCAGCAAAGATGGCGAGACGCGGTTGGCATTCAAAACATAGCGTGGCAAGGCATAGGTCTGCCTGATCGCGGCTGCGAGTCCGCCCGACCCCGCTTCGCAGTGCGCGATGACATACAGCATCTGATACAGCTCGTTCTGTTCCGCTATCGCTTTCCCCGCCGCCAGCGCGCGGATCTGCTGGTCGATCTTGCCCAGCAACTTCGGAACATTCAGGCCCTCCGGTGCGGGATACGCGGCCAGACAATCAAACAGCCCGGCACTCACCCACCAATAGGCGCGCCGCTGGTCGCCGGGCAGCGTGGTCATCACGCTCAACATCGCCTGCTGCATGGCGCGCAGTGAACCGCCCACATCCGTCTGGCGGAGATAGTTCAACAGTCCTTGCTGGTACTGGCCGCGCGCGCTCTTGAGTTGGACCTGCGGATGCTCGGTCTGGACCGGGTTCAGCACGCTGGCGGGCAGATCCACATTCAAATCGGGGAAGAACATATCCAGCTCGAACGACATTTCCAGCCCGCGCAGATGCTGCAACTGCTGGTATTTGGAGAACAAGCGCAAGGTCGCGTTATCCGCGCCTTGTGCAATATCATCCAGATACTGCACCAGCGCGCGCAGCGCGGCTTCCACCCCCTCGCGATGCACTGCGGTCGAGGAAGTCGGATGTGCCGCCAACTCGGACAGCACCGCCCCGATCTCGGAGCAATACACCGCCAACCCTTCCAAGCCCACCATCTTGAACACGCCGGACAGTCGTTTGGCCTCACCCAGTGCGGCTTGAATGGCATCCGCCTGACCGGACGGATCGGCCCAGAAGCTCGCCAGACGGGTTTGTAAATCCGCCAACCCGCCGTCCACACCGGGTTTTACGATGGCCAGTGCCGCGTGATCAAATTGTGCTGGGTTATTCATACAATGTCCCGACGGACTTTACGATTGGACCTTAAAGCCCGCCACCGAACCCTTGAGCTCCGCAGCCAGAGCGGTCAACTGGGCGACCGATTGCGCTGTCATGCGCGTGCCTTCGGTAGTCTGCTGGGTGATGCTCATCACGTCCTTCATCACGTCGGACACTTCGCCCACCATGTCGGTCTGCACCTGGGTCGTGACCGAGATACTGTTGATCAATCGCGCCAGCTCGTTCGACACCTGTTCGATTTCCTTCAGCGATTGGCCCGCAACGTCGGAAAGTTTCGCGCCCTCGACCACACCCAGGGTGCTTTTTTCCATCGCTGCCACCGCGTCGTACGTATCGCTTTGAATGGTCTTGACCAGCGCGCCGATCTGCTTGGTCGCTTCGCCCGAACGTTCCGCCAGACGCTGCACCTCTTCCGCCACCACCGAGAAGCCGCGCCCCGCTTCGCCTGCCGAGGCCGCCTGGATCGCGGCGTTCAGAGCCAGCACGTTGGTCTGTTCGGTGATGTCTGAGATCAGATCCACGATCTCGCCGATCTCCTGCGAGCTTTCACCAAGCCGCTTGATGCGTTTGGCGGTTTCCTGAATCTGTTCGCGAATACCATCCATGCCCGCAATGGAGTTGCGCACCGCCTGCGCGCCCTGCTCGGTTGCCACCAGCGTGCGCCGGCCCACCTCCGTCGCCTTGCTCGCGCTGGCATCCACCTCCTGTATCGACTTGGCCATCAACTGCACCGACTCTTCCGCATCGCGGATTTCTTTGGCTTGTTTCTGCGCCGCCGCCAGCAGACTCTGGGATACCGTATCCGCATTGCCCGTTGCCAGTCCCATTTTCTCGGAAGCCCTGGTGATACCGGTCACCAGCTTGCGCAACTCTTCCGTGGTGTAGTTCACCGAGTCCGCGATCGCGCCGGTGATGTCCTCCGACACCGTCGCGCGTATCGTCAAATCACCATCCGCCAGATCGCTCAACTCGTTCATCAGGCGCAGGATCGCGTCCTGGTTTTGCCGGTTGGTCGCCTCGGCGCGCTGTGCCTGTTGCCTGGAATCCTCCAGGTATTGTTTAAAGATCAGCAGCAGCAAGGTCACCGTCAACACGCCGAACACCACCGCCAACCAACCCGTCACGATGGCCAGCACGCTGGTTTCATATGCGTTGCGCAACTCGTTGCTTTGTTTGATCAGCTGGTTTGTGCCGTTGTCAATCTCGGCCAACGCGGTCTTGGCATCGACAAAGCTTCGGGACTCACCCACCACGATTTCCACACTCAGTCGGTAGGGATCGAACAACTCCGCCGCCCGTTGCACCACGGGATTGGCGGCAGGCATCGCCGCCAGGGCGGTCTCGGCCATGTAAGTGTCAATACCCAAACGCGCCATCTCGTCCATATCAACCTGGGTACCCAGCAGAACGGCACTATCGCGCGCGATACGTTCGATGGCCAGCTGAAACGCGCCAGCCAATCCGGGCCCGACACTGGCCGCCAACTGGTCGTTCATCTGGCGGAAATCGGCATCAGCCAAACTGATCGCATCAATCGCACGGTTCAAGGTCACCAAACCGGCACGGCCTGCCTGCAAACTGTCCGCATCGGCCAGTGCTTTTTTGATGGTCGCCAGGGCGGGATCCAGGATCGCGCGCGCCTTGCCGGAAGTGGCGGGCAGATCGGCGTTACCCTTGTCCAGGATTCTCGCGCTCTCGGACATAGCCTTGGTCACCGCACTCAAGTCATCGAAAGACTTGCTGTTACCCGACAGGGCGGACGTGGCGGTGTTACTTAGCTGATTGGCATACAACTCAAGATTGGCCGCTTGCAACACATAGCCGGTACGGTAGCCCTCTTCGCGGTTGTTGGTGTAAGCGGCAACCGCTGTCACCAGCAAGGCAAACCCCGTTGCCACACCCAGATATTTGAGCTGCCCGGCGATGGGCAAGTGACCTATCAACGGCAGCTTGAAAGCCGAGCGTGATTTTTTACCGGTCTGAAGTTTTGCTTTAAGTGTCTTTTGTTCAGTTGCCATGCTGCATTTCTCCCGCCGCGAAACCTACGCGCCTATCTGTAAAAAATCTGCCTGTGCCAATAGCTTCCCAATATCGAGCTTGTGCCAAATCGCATCTTGCTCGTCCCTGAACCCCGCCTGCTCGTTGCGCCAAGCGCGCGCATCCCGCAGACCCAACACCTTGTCCACCAGCAGTGCGGCGTTGAACGCATACCGCCCGGCCACCAGCAACATGCGGTTCTCGACCGCCCCGGTAACCTTGCCCAACTTCAGGTAGGCGGCGATGTCCGCGACGCAGTACAAACTCCCCCGCACGTTCGTGACTCCGCTCACCCAGGCCTTGGCCATCGGCACGTTCACCCTCTCCTGCGCGGGCAGCACCTCGCTGATCTCCGACATATCAACCAGCCAATTCTGGCCGGCGATGATGACACCCAGGGTCGATATCTTCTTCGCGTCGGCACCGCTGGCCTGCATGCGGTCGCTGAGATTTTGCTGGAATTCGCGCAGATTGAGGTGGCTCGCCATGCTCTGCGTAATGCCTAGCCGAGTGCGGCGATCTTGCCGAGCAGATCCGGCCCGTTCACGGGCTTCACCACATAATCCTTCGCGCCCTGGCGCAGACCCCACACTTTGTCGGTCTCCTGGTCCTTGGTGGTGCAAAGGATGACGGGGATATGCTGTGTCTCGGGATCTTTGGTGATGGCGCGCGTGGCCTGGAAACCGTTCAAGCCGGGCATCACCACGTCCATTACGATCAGATCGGGCTTTTCCGATTTGGCCAGTGCCACGCCCTTTTCCCCGTCTTCGGCCATGCTGACCTGAAAACCGGCCTTGGTTAATATCTCGCCGATGACGTGGCGTTCGGTGGGCGAATCATCGACCAATAAAATTCTTTTAATAGCCATAAGTTTTTTCCTCTTGTTTTTTGTGCGTATGCGTCACAACCGCATCGACGATGCTTTTCTTGTTAAAAGGTTTGATGAGATATTGGTCGGAGCCGACCAATTTGCCGCGAGCGCGATCGAACAACGTGTCCTTGCTCGTCAACATGACCACCGGGATGCATTTGAATTGGGGATTGTTCTTGATCAGCGCGCAGGCCTGGTAGCCGTCCAGACGGGGCATCATCACGTCAATGAAGATCATATCGGGACGATGCTCCACGACCTTGGACAAACCGTCAAAACCATCCTCGGCCAAGACCACTTCACAGCCGGCCTGCTTCAGAAAAATCTCGCCGCTGCGCCTGATCGTGTTGCTGTCATCGATCAGCAACACCTTGACGCCGGACAATGCCTGAGTCTCGCTCACTCTATCCCCCCTGAATGGCGCGCTTCGCGCTCGTTATGTTTTGCTTGCGCAAGGGGCGGAATACTAACCAATTTGCCCAGCTTGTCATAGTCTTGTTTTAGCGTTTCCAGAATTGCGGGGTGAAGAGGATCAGGACGGTAAAGATCTCCAGTCGCCCGATCAGCATGGCCACCGTACACACCCAGGTTTGAAAGTCGCTCAATACGCCATAGTTACTCGCCGGGCCGACCACACCCAACCCCGGTCCCGCATTGTTGATCGAGGCGATCACGGCGGAAAATGCCGAAATGAAATCCAGCCCGCTCGCCAGCAAGGCAAAGGTCAGCGTCGTCACGCTCATGAAATAGACAAAGATGAATCCCAGCACGGCGAACACCACGTGATTCTCGATCACCACCCCGCCGATCTTCATCGGGTTGACGGCGGCGGGGTGGATCAGTTTGTGCATCTCGCGCCCGGCCTGCTTGAACAAGACGATGGTGCGCACCATCTTGATCCCGCCGCCGGTCGAACCCGAACTGGCCACCACACAGCTCAGGAACAACATCCAGATGGGCGCGAACATCGGCCACCGGTTGAAATCGACGCTGGAGAATCCGCAGTCGGTCGCCACCGAGACCAGATTGAAACTGGCGTGACGCAGTGCCGTCCAGAAACTGGGGTAGGTCCCCTGACTGTACAGATAGGCCCCGATACCGACGCAGCTCACCAGTACCACGCCCACCGTGGCGAGGGCCTCGGCATCCTGCAGATAGGGCCGCAGACTCTTGCCGCGCCAGGCAAGGAAATGCGTTGCGAAATTCATCGCGGCAATCAGCATGAACACCATCAGCACGGCTTCTATGACGGGCGAATCGAAATGTCCGACATTCGCGTCATAGGTTGAAAATCCCCCCAACCCCATCGTCGCAAACGCGTGGCAGATCGCATCCAGCCAATTCATACCGGCGAGCCTGAGCGACAGAATGCAGACTATCGTAATACCCAGATACACCATCCACAGGTTGCGCGCGGTCTCGGTGATGCGCGGTGTCAGGGCGGTAGCTTTCATCGGCCCCGGCGTTTCCGCCTTGAACAGCTGCCGTCCGCCGATGCCGAGCAAAGGCAAGACGGCCACGGCCAGCACGATGATGCCCATGCCGCCCAACCAGTTCAGCTCGTGCCGCCAGATATTGATGGCGGGGGGCAGGTTTTCCAAACCGGTCAGTACCGTGCCCCCTGTCGTGGTCAGGCCCGACATGGTCTCGAAATACGCATCGGTGAATGACAGTCCGTTGATCACCAGCAGCAGGGGCAACATGGCCACGGCGGGCATCGCCGTCCACATCGCAACCACCAGGAGGTAGCCATGCCGGATCGACAGTTCGCCCCGGTGGCGGCGGGTCGGCAGCCACATCAAAAAACCGATGCAGAACGTCCAGGTCATCGCCAGCAGGAAATTCATCAGGGTATTGTCGTCATACACCCAGGATGCCAGGACAGGCATCCAATAGGCCAGACTGAACACCATCAGCATCAAACCCAATGCGTGGACGATAGTGAACAAACGTTTCATCACAGGAATCCGGGATTGACCTGGAACAGCTTCTCGACCTTACCCACCATCGCCTTGTCGATCACGAACACGATGACATGGTCACCGACCTCGATGACCACATCGTGATGTCCCATAATCACGTCGTCACCGCGCACGATCGCGCCTATGGTCGTACCCCTGGGCAAGTCGATCTCGTCGATGCGCCGCCCTACCACCCGCGACGACTTGCGATCACCGTGCGCAACCAGTTCCAATGCCTCGGCCGCGCCCCGGCGCAAAGAATGCACCGCCGCCACGTCCCCCTGGCGCACGTAGGCGAGCAGCGAACCTATGGTCACCTGGGCAGGCGACAGCGCGATGTCGATCTTCCCGCCCTGCACCAGGTCGACATAGGCACTGCGATTGATCAGCGAGATCACCTTGCGCGCCCCGCCCTGCTTGGCCAGCAGAGCCGACATGATGTTGTTCTCATCGTCGTTGGTCAGCGCGCAGAACACGTCGATCTCGTCGACATGCTCCTGCTGCATGAGCTTCTCATCCGTGCCGTCGCCGTGCAGCACCAGCGTGCGGGTCAAGTCCTCGGCGAGTTTTGCGCAGGCCTTCTTGTTGTACTCAATCAGCTTGACCTGATAGTTGTGCTCCAACGCCCTGGCCAAACGCCGCCCGATGTTGCCCCCGCCGACGATCATCACGCGCTTGCAGGGTTTGTCCATGCGGCGCATCTCGCGCAACACGCTGCGGATATTTTTGGTTGCCGCGATGAAGAATATCTCGTCCCCGTCTTCCACCACGGTTTCGCCGATTGGCATGATGGCACGGTCTTTGCGGAAGATCGCCGCGACGCGCGTGTCCACCTGTGGCATATGGGTCTGTAGAAAACTCAGCGGCTTGCCCACCAGAGGACCGCCCTCGAAGGCGCGCACCGCCACCAGCGAGGCTTTCTTGTCGGAAAATTCCAGCACCTGCAAGGCTTCCGGGAATTCGATCAGCTTGGCGATGTAGTCGGTGAGTATCTGTTCGGGGCAGATGGAGAAATCCACGCAAAAATTATCCGCGCTGAAGACTTCCGGACGTTCCAGAAATTCCGTGGCGCGGATACGCGCGATACGGGTGGGCGTGTTGTACAGACTGGCCGCCAGTTTGCACGCCAGCATGTTGACCTCGTCGCTTTGCGTCACCGCCAGCAACATATCGCAATCGGCGATACCGGCTTGTTCGAGTACCGACGGATGGGACGCGTTACCCGTCAACGTGCGCAGATCCAATCGATCCTGCAACTGCTGCAACTTCAGCGCGTCCGCATCCACCACGGTAATGTCGTTGGCTTCACCGACCAGACTCTCGGCCACCGTCGACCCCACCTGCCCCGCGCCCAGTATCAATATTTTCACGGTCTCGCCCCGATGCTAGTCAACCCGGCGCGGTTCATCGCCACACCGCCGCGCCGGCCCGGTCTCTCACCTGCGTCCGCCACGCCCCGCGCACCATCTCTGTCACACTGTCCGGCAGCGGCACATAGGCAAGACTTTCCGCCAGTTGGTCACCGTTACGGTAAGCCCAATCGAAAAACTTCATGGTCCCCGCCACATGTTCGGCGATTGCGGAGGTACGCTCCAGCAAAATGAAAGTCGCCGCCGTGATGGGCCAGCTGGCCTTGCCCGGCTCGTCGGTCAATATTTCGTAAAAGCCGTTTTCCGCCGACCACTTGGCCGAAGCGGCCGCCGCCGCAAACGATTCGGTATTCGGACTGACCGCCGCACCGTCGCGGTTTTTCATTTTTACGTACGTCAGATTCTTCTTCAACAACACAGCCAGGTCCAGATAGCCGATCGCGTTCGGTGTGGCAGCGACGATACGCGCCACCCCTTCGTTTTGCGCCCCGCCTTCACCCGTTTTCCAGGCGACGCTCAAACCCTCGCCGACCGAATCTTTCCACTCGGTATTGGCCTTGCTCAGATAGTTGGTGAAGTTGAAGGTGGTGCCGGATTTGTCCGAACGGTAGACCACGGCAATGTCGGCATTGGGCAGTGCCAGACCGGGATTCAGAGCCAGCAATGCCGGATCGTTCCAGCGTTTGATCTTGCCCAGATAGATCCCCGCGAGTGCATTTGCATCCAACAGCAACTGGCCGTTGGCAATGCCTTTGATGTTGATGGCAGGCACCACGCCGCCGATCACGGCAGGAAATTGCATCAGCTTGTGTTTTTCCAGCTCGTCGAGCTTGAGCGGCTTGTCGGATGCGCCAAAATCAGTGCGTGCCGCGACGATTTCCGCGATCCCCTTGCCCGAGCCTACCGGGGTATAGACCAGGGTCAATCCGGTCTGGGACTGGTACGCCTTGCCCCATGCCTGATAGATGGCATTGGGGAAAGTCGCGCCGGCTCCAAAAATCGCATCCGCCTGTGCCATGCCGCAACACAACCAAAATAACACCGCCCATCGTGCTGCCCACTTACTTTTAATCATTGGTTGTCCCGAATCCAGTTCTTCCATTCTTCAAACAGTGCCGCATCCCGCCCCGCGATCACGGAACGCTGCCAGATGTCGCCCTGCGCAAAATCGTCGTGTTCGATACAACAGGCCAGCGCGCCGGATTCGCGCAGAATCAACACCCCGGCGGCGTAATCCCACAACTTCTGACCGCCATGCAAATACACGTCATAGCGTCCGGCGGCGGTGTAGCACCAGTCCAGCGCACTCGCACCGAAATTACGTTGCGAGGCATAAGGCGGACTGCTCGCCAGTTGCTTGAGCAACTTGAGCGGCAATCGCTTCAGATCCACGCAAGCCAAGGCTTGCGCCAGCGGTAACGATGACGCAAGCCCCACCAGCTTCTCGCCGTTCATGAACGCGCCTTTACCCGCTTCGGCAGCAAACAATTCGTCGGACACGGGGTTATACACGACCCCCATGACACTTTTATTTTCGCGCAGCAACGCGACGGAGACCGCAAAATAGGGCAGGCCGCGAGTAAAGTTGGAGGTGCCGTCGATCGGGTCTATGCACCACAGTCCCTCGTGGCTGTTCTCCCACAGCGCGTGCTGCTCGGCCTCGGACATCTCTTCGCCCAATACCGGCACATTGACGATGGCTTGCAACTTCTTGATCAGCGCGGTTTGCGCGGCGACATCCGCCTCGGTACACAGGCTGCCGTCACTTTTATGCTGATGCGAGACTTTCAGATAGCGCGGCATGATCTCTTCCGACGCGACCAGTTTGACAGCGGCTACCACCGCCTTGAGTACAGCACTCATGCCGCGCGGTGCGGTGCGGTTCATTCCGTCTTCCACTTGATAGAACAACCCATGCTGGCAATCTGCTCGCGCGGTCCTTGCCCGGTCCGGGCGACTTGCAACATGGCGTTGAACAGGTCGCGCGGCGCGTCTGCTATCGCCTCTTTGCGCGAAGCATCCAGGCGGCCACGGTATTGCAATTCGAGATCGGCATTGAAGCCGAAGAAATCAGGCGTGCATACCGCGCCGTAAGTCTTGGCGACCTGCTGCGTCTCGTCGATGACATAAGGGAACGGATAGGCGTATTGCCGCGCGACCGCCTTCATGTTGGCGAAGGAATCTTCCTCGTAATCCGCCGGGTCGTTGGACATGATGGCGATGCTGTTGATGCCGTGTGCTTTCAGTTCCAGCGTGTCACGGATGATGCGCTCGCGGATGGATTTCACATATGGACAATGGTTGCAGATGAACATCACCAGCAGACCGTTTTTGCCGCGCGCCTCGGCGAGGTCATATCGCGCGCCATCCACGCCGGGCAAATTGAAATCGGGGGCTTTCCAGCCGAAGTCGCACAAGGGCGGCTGAAGACTAACCATGACAACTCTCCTAACCAAGTTTTTATAATCGATTTTCGCAGCGCGTTATATTATCACGCCTGCCCTATTCACCATTCGAGCCTCAACATGCCGCGTTTCTATTGTCCCGCTCCGCTACCCCAGACCGGCAGCTTCGATCTGCCGCCCGCTGCCGCCCATCATGCCGCGCGCGTACTGCGTCTGAGGGTCGGCGATGCGGTACAGATGTTCGACGGCCTCGGCAACGAATGTCACGGCAGCATCGCCGACCTCACCGGCAAGCGCGTGCGACTGGAGAACATCCTCACCATCAAGGCTGACCGCGAATCGCCGTTGCACACGATCTTGGCGCAAGCCCTGTGCAGCAGCGAGAAGATGGATTGGGTGATCCAAAAAGCCACCGAACTCGGCGTGACCGAGATCCAGCCACTGGACACCGAACGCAGCGTCGCGCGACTCACCGCCGAGCGCGCGGAGAAACGCATGGCGCATTGGCAGCAGGTCGCCATCTCCGCCTGCGAACAATGCGGCCGCAATGTGCTGCCTGTCATCCACCCGCCGCTGGACATCATGGTTTGGCTGCAAACCCTGGGGGACGAAAATTGCAGCCGCTTCATCCTGCTGCCCGAAGGCGCGCAGTCGTTGCGCGCGCAAGCCCAACCAACAGATAAAGCCGTGCTGATGATAGGCGCGGAAGGCGGATTCTCCACCGCCGAAAGTGACAGCGCGGTGCGGTGCGGGTTCACCCCCATACGCCTGGGCGCGCGCGTGATGCGCACCGAGACCGCCGCCGTCGCCGGACTCACCGCACTGCAAATGTTGTGGGGAGATTTTGTTTAACTCGAAAATCGGGTAGGAGCGAGCTTGTTCACGTCAACATCCGCATCGCGGGCAGTTTGAACCGCGAACAAAAATCCCTTATCGCCGCAGAGATCACCGCCACGTTGGAGCGTATCGCGCATAAACCGCCTGCTTACACCTACATCGTGTTTGACGAAGTGGCCGATGAAAATTGGGCCATCGCCGGAAAGTTGCTAGATGAGTCGTAGCGCGGCATGATGCGCGCATCGTACTAGAGAGACCCACTATGCCTATCACCGCCACCTCCACTGATTTCGTCGCCTGGTTCCGTTCCGTCGCCCCCTACATCAACGCGTTCCGTGGCAAGACCTTTGTCATCGCTTTCGGCGGCGAAGTGGTCGCGGACGGCAAGTTCGTCGAACTGGCGCAAGACTTCAACCTGCTCGCCGCGCTCGGCATCCGGCTGGTGCTGGTACACGGTGCGCGGCCGCAGATCGAACAGCATCTGGCGAAGAACAATCTGGGCGACACCTATCATCAGGGCATCCGCATGACCGATGCCGAAACCATGCAGTGCGTGAAAGAAGCGGTCGGTCGCGTACGCGTCGAGATCGAGGCCTTGCTGTCGATGGGCCTGGCGAACTCACCGATGGCCAACGCCGACATCCGCGTCGCGGGCGGCAACTTCATCACCGCACAACCGATCGGGGTGATCAATGGCGTGGACCTGCAGCACACCGGCAGTGTGCGCAAAGTCGATGTCGCCGCGCTTAACGACCGCATGGAATTCGGCGAAGTGGTGCTGCTCTCGCCGCTCGGTTATTCGCCCACCGGCGAAGTCTTCAACGTCACGCTGGAGGACATCGCGACCACCACCGCCATCGCGCTGGATGCCGACAAGCTGGTGTTCCTGATGGACACCGACGGTGTGCAAGGCAAGAAGGGCGAGTTGCTCAGAGAACTGACCGTCGCCCAGGCGCAAGCCGTGTTATCCGCAACTGGCAGACGCAAACTGCCCGACGACGTGAGCCTGTTCCTGCCCTGCGCGATGCGCGCCTGCGAAGCCGGTGTGGCGCGCACCCATCTCATCAGCCGTCACACAGACGGCGCGGTGCTGCAGGAACTGTTCAGTGACGAAGGCATCGGCACGATGGTGGTGGAAAGCACGCTCAACACCCTGCGCGATGCCAGCATCGAAGACGTGGGCGGCATCCTGCAACTGCTGCGTCCGCTGGAAGAACAAGGCATCCTGGTACGCCGCAGCCGTGAATTATTGGAACGTGAAATTGCAAGATTCGTGGTGCTGGAACACGACCACCGCATCGTCGGCTGCGCCGCGCTCTATCCCTTCCCCGACGAGGCCGCCGCCGAACTCGCCTGTCTCGCCGTCGAAACGCAGAGCCGTGATCGCGGTTACGGCGAGGCCATCCTCGACCACATGGCCGACCTCGCCAAACAACAAGGCTTGAAAAAACTCTTCGTCCTCACCACCCGCACCGCGCACTGGTTCCTGGAACGCGGCTTCGTTGAAGCTGAAGTCACCGCCCTGCCCGCACAGAAAAAGACGCTGTATAACTACCAGCGCAAGTCGAAGGTGTTTGTAAGAAAGATTTGAAACACTCCATGCCTCGTAACTCGGTTGAACTGCAGGTGGCAGAATTTGACCAACTGTCTATAAGGTTGAAGCAATTACCGTCACAGAACAGCGGATATCTGCATTCTCCATCGCGAGCGTAGGGTGCTTCATTCACCATACGAATTTTTCAATATCGGTATTCCAAAACTCCTCCTTGCGCAGCAAGTTTTCATACGGTGCGTATCTCCGACGATGATTCCAAAGGTTGACTTTGCGTACGTAATAACGTACGCTGCACTGATAGTTTTAGGGGTTCACCATGACAACACTTACAGCAAGCGAAGCAAGAGTTGGCCTATATCGCCTGATTGATGAGGCTGCGGCCAACCACCAACCCGTGCTCATCACCGGAAAACGCAATAACGCCGTGCTGGTATCCGCAGAGGACTGGGCGGCGATACAGGAGACCTTGTTCCTTTTGTCCGTTCCCGGCATGAGAGAGTCGATACGTGAAGGCTTAGCCACGCCAGCCGACGAATGCACCAAGGAACCCGCCTGGTGAGTTGGCAGCTGGTCTATACCAAGCATGCACAGAAAGATGCCGCAAAGCTTGCCGCCGCAGGACTGAAAACTAAGGCGATGTCATTGCTGGAGATTTTGCGCGAGAACCCGTTTCAAAACCCGCCGGCCTACGAAAAATTGATCGGTGATTTGGCGGGTGCTTATTCGCGACGAATCAATATCCAGCACCGCCTAGTTTATGAAGTTCTGCAGGATCACAAAATCGTCAAGGCCATCAGGATGTGGTCTCACTACGAATAGCCAATGCAGTGAGCGTTGGTGGGCAAGCCCGACAAACCGTAATTACCCAATGGCGCAATGAATTGCGCCGCTACGAATTCTTCACTTCCGCATTCCACGGCGCAACCTTTACCAGCAGCAGCATTCCCGGTATCGCCAGCACTGCGCATAGCAGGAAGAATCCCGTCCATCCCATCGCTTCGACCAGCCAGCCGGTGGCGGCATTGGCGAAGGTGCGCGGCACGGCCATCAGGCTGGTGAACAGCGCGAACTGGGTGGCGGTGTAGGCG
>JABEVG010000112.1 GCA_013044075.1 Gallionella sp. | reverse complement strand
CCCTTAGGAGATAAACATGGCAGTTCTAGTCGGCAAAGCCGCCCCCGATTTCACCGCTGTTGCCGTGATGGGCAACAACGAGATCAACGAGAATTTCAATCTGAAAAAACACATCAATGCCAAAACCGCCGTGGTGTTTTTCTACCCGCTGGATTTCACTTTTGTGTGCCCTTCAGAAATCATCGCCTTCGATCACCGTCTGGATGAGTTCAAGAAGCGCAACGTCGAAGTCATCGGCGTGTCCATCGACTCGCACTTCACTCATCTGGCATGGAAGAACACACCGGTGAACAACGGTGGTATCGGCCAGGTGCGCTACCCGCTGGTGGCCGACATCAAGCACGAGATATGCAAAGCCTACGACGTGGAAGCCGAAGGCGGCGTGGCGTTCCGTGGCTCGTTCCTGATCGACGCAGCCGGTGTGGTGCGCCATCAGGTGGTGAATGATCTGCCGCTGGGCCGCAACATCGACGAAATGCTGCGCATGGTTGACGCGCTGCAATTCCACGAAGAGCACGGCGAAGTCTGCCCGGCAGGCTGGAGCAAAGGCAAGGCGGGAATGGGCGCATCGACAGAAGGCGTGGCGAAATATTTGGCTGCACACGCCAAAGAACTGTAAACCGTTTCGCGCATCAACCAAGGCTCCTGCGGGAGCCTTTTTGTTTCCGTATCAGCACATCCGCGCCAGGGTATTTTCGAGCTCGGCGAACAAAGGCCGCTCGGCGACCCGCGTGTTCGCGCAATGGTGGTGCACTGCCCACAAGGCAGTGAGCGATTCTTGCGGCGCATCGCAACGTTCCAGCAACTCTTCCAACAAGCAGGCGAACGCTCTCACCTCGATGCGCTGCAACGCGGTTGCACGCGCGGCATCCTGCGGCATAAAAGAGGCTGCACCGAAGTCGCCCAACAGCGCGTCGCCCTGTTCATTCCACAAGATGTTGTGCGCGTACAGATCGCCATGCAGGATGCCGCGCGTGTGCAGATGCGCGACCGCCGAGGCGATGCCGTGCGCGATACGGAGCAACACACCCAAAGAAAATCTTTGCTCCGCCGGATAGATGTCGCGGGTACACGATTCCAGGCTGGGCGGCGCGGCGAGATTTTTGTGAGCAGCAGCGATGAGCGGCATCACCAGTCCCAACGCGCCTGATGGATGCCCGGCAATTTTTCCTTGCGCAGCGATCAGTCCGGGATGTGTCCCGGCGGCTAGGCATGTGGTTTTTTCACTCGCTGGATGTCCATCGCTGGTGAGCGTGCCCTTGAACAACTTTACTGCCACAGGTCGCACTTCGTTCGCACGCCGCCACTCGGCCCGATGGATCACGCCCGACGCACCTTCGCCCAACTGCTGCTGCAACGCCAACTCGTGCCAGTTGATGCAAGGAATGTCTTGCCCGGACACGGCGGCAACCTCGTGCGCATCGCTGAACGGGTTACCCGAATACGCCAGCCAAGCCAGGCGCGGCAAGGTGGGTAGCCAGTCTGGTAATTTCTCAAAACGATTCGCCGCGATGCGTAACAATTCCAAGCTGTGACACGCTGACAATTCGGCAGGTAAGGTTTGCAAGCGATTCCCGGCCAGCATCAGCTTCTGCAAATTGACGCACGTCCCCAACTCGCCCGGCAATTCTTCAAGCCGATTGTCGGTGAGTATCAGCCAGCGTAATTGCGCGGGCAATGCGGCGGCCGGCAAGCGGCGTATCTGGTTTGCCCTGAAGCCCACCATGCTCAGATGAGGACACCGTCCCAACACTTCCGGCACATCGGTAAATTGGTTGTCCGAACAAAAAATCACGCGCAACTTATGCAAGCGCGGCAGATCGTCCGGCAAAGACGACAACGCGTTACCCGAAAGATTGAGTATCTCCAGCGTGTCCGCAAGTTGGAAAATCTCCTTCGGAAAAGTCGTCAAGCCGCACGACAGGTCAAGACGTTTGATGCCCGTCAATTTTCCGCAGCGGAGCTGGGTGAGAGTATCCATGAATCTGGTAAATTATCGTGTAAGGTAAAACTGTCGAGGATAGCCAGCCATCCAAATTAGAGCACCGGATTATAGCTACAACCTTCCATCTGCATGGCCATACCTCAACCATTCGATTCTTTCCGTATTTTTCTTGCCCTACGCCTCGCCCCTGCTAAAATTCGCGCCATCGTTTTCTTCTTGCCCATCATGCTGGTCTGGTTCGTCGTGATTTATCTGCTGATCTCCATCGGCATCGGTCTGTATGCCTCGACGCGGGTGCATAGCGCGAAGGACTTCGCGGTGGCGGGGCGGCATCTGCCGTTGCACATTGTGACGGCGACGGTATTCGCGACCTGGTTCGGTGCTGAGACGGTGCTGGGCATCTCGGCGACGTTCGTGAAGGAAGGCTTGCACGGCGTGGTCGCCGATCCGTTCGGCGCGAGTCTGTGCTTGATTCTGGCGGGACTGTTTTTCGCCAATCGGCTGTACCGCATGAACCTGCTGACCATAGGCGACTACTACCGGTTGCGCTATAGCCACACGGTGGAATTCATTACCACCCTCTGCATCGTGATCTCATATCTCGGCTGGGTGTCGGCGCAGGTGAAGGCGTTGGGGTTGGTGTTCAATGTGATCTCCGCTGGCGAGGTGAGTCAGCAGGCGGGTATGTTCATCGGTGCGGCGATTGTGCTGACCTACACCATGTTCGGCGGCATGTGGTCGGTGGCGTTGCTGGACTTCGTTCAGATGACGGTGATCATGGCGGGGATGTTGTTCATCGCGGTACTGGTGAGTGGCAAGGTGGGCGGCGTGGGCGCGGTGGTGTCGCACGCACAGGCGGCGGGCAAGCTGGATTTTTTTCCGCACGGCAATTACACCGAATGGATACCGTTCATTGGCGCGTGGCTGACCATGATGCTGGGTTCGATTCCGCAACAGGACGTGTTCCAGCGCATCACCTCCGCCAAGACGGAGAAGATTGCGGTGCGTGGTTCGGTGCTGGGCGGCTCGCTGTATTTCGTGTTCGCATTCGTGCCGATGTTCCTCGCTTATTCCGCGACGATGATCGACCCAAAAGTGTTCGGTGAGCTATTGACGCGGGATTCGCAACTGGTGTTGCCGACGCTCATCCTCAATTACACGCCGGTGTTCGCACAAGTGATATTTTTCGGCGCGTTGCTCTCCGCGATCATGAGCTGTTCATCCGCGACCCTGCTCGCGCCTTCGGTCGCATTCACCGAGAACATCCTCAAGCATTTCGTGTTCAAACAGATGGGCGATCGGCAGTTCTTGCGCACCATGCGTATCACCGTGTTGTGTTTTGGCGGGGTGGTGCTGGCGTTCGCGCTCAATTCCAACGCGAGCATTTTCAAGATGGTGGAGAACGCCTACAAGATCACACTGGTCGCGGCATTTACGCCACTCGCCTTCGGCTTGTACTGGAAACGCGCGAACAATCAGGGCGCGCTCGCGGCTATCGTGATGGGTTTATCCAGCTGGATATTGATGGAATCCTTCGAGCCCTCGGCAGTCTGGCCGCCGCAACTGATAGGCTTGCTGATGAGTGTCTTCGGTATGGTCGCCGGCTCGCTGTTGCCCAATTTCATGCGTGCTCAACATGCGCATCACGCACACAAACCGCCCACCGGGATTTATTGATTGGCCAGAAACATCCTGCCCCTTCCAATTGCGGCGGTGACTTGGTTAGGTGAGGTGCCGCCGATGTGATTGCGGCTCGCCAGCGAGCCTTCCAGGGACAGCACTTGGTAGACATCCTGTGCGATAAGCGGGGAAAACTTTTGCAATTCGGCGAGATCGATCTCGCTCAGATCACAACCGCGCTGTTCGGCAAAACGCACCGCCAGAGCCACCGCCTCATGCGCATCGCGGAAGGGCACGCCTTTTTTGACCAGATAATCAGCCAGGTCTGTCGCGGTGGCATATCCCTGCAACGCCGCATTACGCATGGTTTCCGGCTTGACCTGGATACCGGTGATCATGTCCGCGTAGATGCGCAAGGTCTGCGTCAACGTATCGACGGTGTCGAACAAAGGTTCTTTGTCTTCCTGATTGTCTTTGTTGTAGGCCAGCGGTTGACCCTTCATCAGTGTCAACAGCGCGACCAGATGCCCGTTCACGCGACCGGTCTTGCCGCGCACCAATTCCGGCACATCGGGATTCTTTTTTTGCGGCATGATGGACGAGCCGGTGCAGAAGCGGTCGGCGATGTCGATGAAGCCCACGCGCGGATTCATCCACAAGATAAGCTCCTCGGAAAAGCGCGACAGGTGCGTCATGATCAGTGCTCCCGCCGCCGTGAATTCGATGGCGAAGTCCCGGTCCGAAACGGCATCCAGAGAGTTCTCACATACGCCCTCGAAGCCCAGCAGTTCCGCCACCATTTCGCGCTTGATCGGATAGCTGGTTCCCGCCAAGGCTGCCGCGCCCAAAGGCAAACGGTTGACGCGACGGCGCGTATCCCGCAACCGCTCGGCATCGCGTTTGAGCATCTCGAAATAAGCCATGAGGTGGTGCGCGAAACTGATCGGCTGGGCGACTTGCAAATGGGTAAACCCCGGCATGATGGTGAGCGTGTGGTGCTCCGCGAGATCAAGCAGTGCACTTTGCAATGCCGCAATAAGTTTCATCAATTCGTCGATCGAGTCGCGCAAATACAACCGCACATCGGTGGCGACCTGGTCGTTACGGGAACGTCCCGTGTGCAAGCGTTTTCCGGCATCACCGACCAATGCCGTGAGACGCTTCTCGATATTCAGATGCACATCTTCAAAATCCAGCGACCAGCTGAATTCCCCGGCGAGGATCTCGGTTTTGATTTGTGCCAGACCGCGTTGAATATCGATCAGGTCTTGTTCGGCTATGATGCCGCAGGCACTGAGCATTTGCGCGTGCGCCAGCGAACCTTGGATGTCGAACATCGCCAGTTTGTGGTCGAAACCTATCGAGGCGGTGTAACGCTTGACCAATTCGGCCACCGGTTCCGCGAATCGACCCGACCAGGTGTTTTTATCTTGTATGCTAGTCATCATTTGCCCAAAATCTGCCCGTTACAAAAAACGGAAGCCATGTAAAAATCGAGACAAAAAACACGAGGATTTTTCGCCATGAATAAGGCGCGCAGTATAAAACAAAAAGCCTACCCAGACTCGTTGCCCAACTTTCGCAACCTCGGTGTGACTTTGCGTATCTTGTTGTTGAGTAATGCGCTGGCCTTGTTAAAAGCCTTTGTGGATGCGGACGATGGATGGGATGTGTTGTTTCGCATGACGCAAATCGCCACGCTATTATCCCCGGTCTTGTTCGTCAGCTTGCTTGCACTGTGGTTGGCTCAGCCCTGGTTGAAGAGATTGGAGTATTGGCGCGGAGTCATGGTGGTCAACGGATTGGTTGTGGCTATCACGCTGGTTGTTTATTACGTAGGCGGCTCGCTATATCAACCGTTTGCGATTGCAGACAATTATTTCGACTGGTTCCAATACGCGCTGATCAGCGTCATCGTATGCTGGACGTTGCTGATGTATTTTCGCTTGCGTTCGCAGGTGTTGTCCCGTGCTTTGCATGATGCTCGCCTGCAGGTGTTGCGCGCCCGCATCCGCCCGCATTTCCTGTTCAACACTATCAATGCGGTGCTTTCCATCGTGCGTGCGCAGCCCAAACAGGCCGAAAAGGCATTGGAAGATATGTCGGATCTGTTCCGCATGGCGATGGCCGAGACTCATGATCTGGTGTCGTTGAGCCAGGAGATTAAACTGGGCAGGCAATATCTCGCATTGGAACAATTGCGCATGGGTGAACGCTTAGGTGTTGACTGGGAGTTTAATGACGCGCCGATGAATGCGCTGATCCCGCCCCTGCTATTGCAGCCTTTATTGGAAAATGCGGTGTACCACGGTATAGAACCATTGCCACATGGCGGGCGTATTAGAATTCAGGTGAATTGCCGGGGTCAGGAGTTGAGGCTGGTGGTTGAAAACCCTTGTGCTACTTTGGTTGCGGAGCGACACTCCGGAAATAAAATGGCTTTGCAGAATATACGCGAGCGGCTTGAACTCCTGTTTGATGCGGAGGCGCGTTATCAGGTCGAAGCCAATGGTGGATTTTATCGTGTGGAAATTACCTTGCCTTGTGTAACGAGGGAGACGCTATGACTGTGATAGAGCTAGCACTGCGTGTGTTCATTGTCGATGACGAGCCGCCGGCCCGCAACCGCTTGCGAGATCTGTTGAATGATTGCAGTGATCAGATTGCGTTGGAAATTGTTGGCGAGGCGGGTAATGGTCAGGAAGCACTGGATAAGTTGGTTGATATACCCGTTGACGTGGTGTTGATGGATATACGCATGCCGCAAATGGATGGCATCGAACTCGCGCAACATCTGCAAAAATTAGATCTACCGCCCGTAATAATTTTTACCACCGCTTACGATGCCTATGCGATCAAAGCGTTTGAGTTGCGTGCGATCGATTATTTGCTCAAGCCGATACGCCTGGGTCGTTTGTTCGACGCACTCAGCCGAGCCCGTGGTGCTGTGCCGATCCAAACGGAAGTGCTGCGCGATCTGCTGCCGGAGCCGCGCAAGCACTTGTCTATCTCAGAGCGTGGCAAGATACATTTGATTCCTGTCGAGAGCGTGCTGTTCTTGCGTGCCGAGTTGAAGTACATCACGGTGCGTACTGCAGAACGGGAGTATTTGACGGAAGAATCGCTAACCGCCTTGGAAAAAGAATTTGCGGTGCGCTTTGTGCGCATCCATCGAAATTGTCTTGTTGCTAAAGACGCTATAGTCGGCTTCGAGAAGGGTGGAGATGAAAAAGAAAGCGGTTGGATGGTCAAGCTGAAAGATGTTGATGAGCTGCTCCCAATCAGTCGTCGCCAGCAACACTTAATCAAAGAGTTTTAGTTGAGCGGGTATGCAGTTAAATCACTGACGGTGCCTACCGTTCTTGGTATTTGCTGGCTTCTGTGTGCTAAAGCGGCAGCCAAGCTACCGACCAATGGAAAGCAACAATCTGATGTCATGCGCCATTTGTTCGGCAGGCTGACCATAAGGTGCAAGTAGCAATGGCGTACCTCTAAGGCCTAACAAAAAAATACCGTCGGTATGGTCCAGTATGTAACCACCGTGTTGGTCAGGCCGCTTTGTATAGTTCACGCCAAAAGCACTGGCAGCTTGGGCGGTGGATTGGGGGTCGCCGTATAAAGCAAGGAAAGCAGGATTAAAGGATGACACGAAATTTGTGAGTAATTCTGGCTTGTCTCGATCCGGATCAAGTGTGACAAATAAGACTTGTACTCTGTTGGCATCATTGCCAAGTAGACGCATGGTTTGCGCTAAATCGGCCAGTGTAGTGGGGCATACTTCTGGGCAGTGAGTATATCCAAAGAACAAAACAACTACTTTCCCTTTGAAATCAGAAAGCATGCGGGGTGCGCGATTCGAATCGGTAAGTCGAAAATCGGCATGCGCGTGCTGCCATGAAATATCTATAGCATGGTAGGGCGATGTTGCTTCATGGTCACCGCATGCGCTAAGTAATAGAGTTAGAAACAGCAGGAAAATTTTGCGCATATTGTTAGAGAGTGGGAAAGAATTGTTTCAAGATGCAAGGTTGGCATAGTGAATGTTGGAAGATGCCTGTCAAGAAAAAAGGGGGTTGAATCAGGGTGGTCTTGCCATGTAAGGGGACAAAAAACCGTGCGGTACACTCAAACGAGGGTCATCTTCATGTTTTTCTAGACGTGGCGCAAGAGATTTAAAGAGGGTGTTGTTACAATTCCCTTGACAAGGTGAGGGCATGCTCTTTAACATTCGCCGCAGTCGCTTTTGGCTCCCAAAATATAAGATAAATATGGGGTGTCGGATGTGCTTGATTGGCGAAATCTAAGTGATGTTCGATCGCCAGTGTGGTCTGTTTGTTCGGGATTTTAATAACTTAGGGGGTTACATGAGTACAAAGAAGTCGATGATATCTCGATCCTTTTGGCTTATCTTGATAAGCGGGATGTTGACGGGGATGGGTAATGGAAGTGTGTTCGGCGCAACTTTAATGTGTTTGATGGGGCGCGGAAATTTTCCGAACTGGGGTGGTGCTGGCATGACGGCCTACGATCCAGTGACCTTTACTGGGTTTATTGATTGGGCGATGATCGTATTCGGTTTTGCATTTTGTGTGATTCTAGTTGTTGGAATGAGTCGCCATGATAAATTAGAACAAATGGCGGGTTGATCTGAATCGGATTGCTTGTTGACGTACACTATTTGAGGAGAAGTGGCCATGGCCTTAATCGCGGGATCGTTTGGAGTTTTGTTGGCATTTTCGAGTATGTTGCTGTCGTGGTATATACTTATGCCGTATGAGAAAAAAAATGGGGTTGATCATCACTAAGGTGTTTTTTTGAATTGAGGGGGGGGTGTAATGTTAAAATATTTATTGGCCAAGAATGAAGATATACCTGAAGGCTCGGCGGCGGTTTTCTTTGGGTTTTCAGCTATCATCTGGTTCGTTATTGGTACGGGGTTGGGATCTTTCAATGCGGCGAAGCTCGCATTCCCTGATTTCGTGACGGGTAACATATACTTTGCTTTCGGGCATATGCGTCAAGTGCATGTCTTGGCGGTGATTTTTGGCTGGATATCGATGGCCTTTGCGATGGCTATGATGTATATCACGCCTGCGCTCGGCAATACGAAGCTATGGTCTGAGAAGCTGGGTTTGTGGAATTGCTTGTTCTGGAATCTCGGGTTGACTCTGGGCTTGACGATTTTGTGGGCCGGTATCACTTCGGGGCGTGAATATTCTGACTTCCCTTGGCCGATAGATTTGTATTTGGCTGCCTTTGTGTTTATCCCGCTGGGTGTCAATGTTTGGATGACGATTCTCAATCGCCGTACCCAAGGGATTTACACGACTAATTGGTTTTTTGCTGCCGCCACTTTTATGGTGATTATCGTGTTCTTGGTGGGTAATTTGCCTGAATTTTTCCATTTGACTGGTTTGACTGAAGCCTATCTGACATGGTGGTTTGCGCATAATGTGTTGGGTTTGTGGATTACTCCGGTAGCGGCCGCGATTGCTTACTACACCATTCCGAAGGTGACGGGTAATCCCTTGTACTCGCATCGTATCGGGCATTTGCACTTCTGGTCGGTGGTGGTGTTCTACTCCACGCCCGCGGCACATCACCTGATGTCTGCTCCTCTGCCTGAGTGGTTGAAGTCATTCGCTTCCGTGGAAGGTGTTTTGATTCTGGTGCCTGCGATTGCGTTTGTGTCCAATATCATGCTGACCATGCAGGGTAAGTGGCACATGTTCGTGGAGAATATCGAAATCCGCTTTACCATCACCGGTTGTTTGATGGCGATCCCGCTGAATATGCAGGGTGGTTTCCAGCAGACTCGAGCCATTAACTGGTACATTCACGGTACCGGCTGGATTGTTGCGCATGCACACCTTGCTTTGTTGGGTTTCTCGACTTTCCTGGAAGCGGCTGCGGTTTATCTGGGTTTGCAAACCATCCTGAAGCGTAAGTTGTATTCCTTGACTTTGGCCAATATGCACTTTTGGTTGTTGTTGATTGGTTTTACTACTTACTGGATTTCCATGACGATTGCCGGTTTGATTCAGGGCGCGGGCAAGATATATGAGGTGCCTTATATCGACGTGGTAATTGCAGAGCATCCTTACATGATCGCGCGTTGGCTGGGTGGAACCATGGTGTTCACGGGTAACGTGTTGTGGTTGTACAACATGTGGATGACTGCGCGCAAAGGAAGTGTGGTGCCAGCGGGTCGCATGCCTCATGAGTTGGCATACGAACGCTAATATTAGGCCGAGAAAACTTAGGGAGATCAAAGATGGCTGGATTTAGAGAATATAAAATCGGATCGAGACTGTTCGGCCTTGCGCTGGGTGGATCGATGTGTATTACCCTGCTGATGCCGAGCATCAATATCGCGTCAGTGTCTTCCACTGACATTGCACTTGCGAAGCAGTTGTCTATCGGGCATGAAACGGGTTTTAATTTGGACGACCCGTTTCTGTTAGGTAAGAATAAGCCTCTTAACGTATCGCTTAAGGTTGACCCCAAGTCTGGTCAGCCTTTAAGTGGCGGTATGTCCGTGTATGTATATCAGCCGGGAACAGCATTCCCGGCGGGGATTCTGCACCCGCGGATTCTGGGTGCTGGCATAGAAGAGTTGAGCGTGCAGCAGGGGCATGTAACTGACGCACGCAAAGATGCCGGGGCGGTGTTTGTTTTGGCCAAGGGGTTGTATCAAGGAAAGGAAGTCAGTTATATCGATAACCTTACCGCAACCAAGGGTTGGACTCCTGAAGATGTGATGCGTGTCGCCAAGGATGAAGATGTGTCGCACGCGGGCAAGGGTAAAACCATGTTTGTACGCGAGGGTTGCTGGTGGTGTCATACCTTGCTGCCCGAGCAGACACAAGATTGGCAAGTGTTTGGTGCTCCGCCGATGCTGGGGGATTTCAACGGTGAATCACCAACGGCCTTTGGTTCGGATCGCAAGGCTCCCGACCTGTTGCATGTGGGTTCCCGTAATTCATCCAAAGAATGGATGATGATGCACTTCTTCAATCCACGCCTAGTGCAGCCGCACTCAATCATGCCGCGTTTTGATTATCTGTGGGGTGAAAAAGATGCTGCAGGCCAAAAGATAGACTTCGCGAAATGGAGAGCTGAGTACAGCGAGTACACCGAAGGCAAGCGAGTGACTCCTCCAGAGGTTCCTAGCTACGCCAGCGATTCGGAAATCCGCAGTTTGATCGATTTTATGATGAGCCTAAAATAACAGGGGGATGGAAAATGTCTTGGAATTTTGATAAGCCGTTGCGCAGTCTTTGCGATACTGCAACGAATGAGGCAGATAAAGCGTTGTGGGAAAAGGAAGATCTGGGTGGCATAACGGAAGACAATAATCGTCTGCCTATGCCTGTGGTGTTGTTAGTCGTTTTGACGGTGGTTACGGCTTTTTCGGTGACTTTCCCGCTGTGGGGGCAACGCCCAACGGCGGCACTTTACGAGGGTTATGTAAAGGCAATGAGTACCCCCGAAGTAATGGCGATTCAAGACGATAAAGTCGCGATGCAAAAAATCGTTCAGATGAATTTGGGTGGGGAAAATGATGCCGGGTTAGAGCGTCACCCGCTGAGCATGGATGATTTGCGTATCATCAAACCCCAGATTGAGGCTTTGATGTCCAAAGGTGTTGATTTGGGGGAATACACCGTGGTGGGTGATCGTGTGGTGATGGCTAACTTCGAGGGTAATAAGAAGGCCGATGGCACGCCAGAGAGAAAGCAGCCATGGTGGGACAAAGGGTATCTGATTGATATTTTCTATCTGAGCTATTTCTTCTTGGGTGTAACTATCCTGATCAAGAGATTGCCACCTTCCACTTGGCAGCCTAGACATAAACATTGATTTGCACGGTGCGAGCCGGTGATTGTTGATACGCCGGCTTGCAAATGCTGATACCTAAGGGAGAATTAGAATGATTGAATTAGATAATGGTCCGGTTGCGTTGTCGTTGGTTATTGCAATTGCATTTTTGGCACCTATAATGTATGCGCTGTTTGTTGATCGCAACGAAAAAGACTAACGGGTTGTAGTATGGCATAGGGGCGCGGTCACGTTGCCCTGTTGCTGAACAAGCAGCTCATGAATGCCACACCTGCTAACAGGCGCGGCATTTTTATTTAAGCTTTCAAAGAACTGGAGTCAGCGATTCAAATTTCCACCCCCCAATCTGTCCGCCCTGTCGTTTCTCAGTCAACCCCAGACATTTCACCTAAGCTGGACCTAAGCATCGAAGGGATGCGTAGTCAACAGTTCAGTGAGGGTGTTTTCGTGTTTTTGTTGATAGGGATTGTGGTTTTTTCCGGAATTGTCATTGCGCTATTGTTCAGTTCGAATCGCTCAAAAAAAATCCGAATGGGTGAGCGTTTGATGTTTGCGGCAATTATTCTTGGTGTGGTGGTTGCAGTTGTTTTTGGTGCGTTGCAGATGCTGGGCGGTTACCTTTTCTGATAATTTACGGGTAGGAAAAAATATGGCTAATTTCTTTGAAACACTTCCAGATGGCTGGACGATCTACCTGTGGTTGATTATCGGGGCGATGATCATAGTTGCAGTACTTTACTGGATACGCTGGGGTGCGAAGAACGAACAGTTTGATGAAGATATTAAATACGTGATCTTTGATGAAAAAGATCGCGAAAAAATGACGCCTGCCGAGTATGCAAAAAGTCGTGAAGTTATCAATTCGCAAATTGAAAGTCGTAATCGATTTCTGGCTGATAAAGCAGAAAAGCAAAAATAACCGCATGAAACGTGGAGAAAAAGCTGTTCTGATGTTGATTGGCATCGTACTCCTGGCGAGTGTGGTGTGGACCTCTACACGTGTTGTAGAAAAGCATGACAGAGACATTCCGTTCTATAGCGAAGCAACTGCTGATGTGGCCAGGCGGGCGATGGACGTTTACCGAGAAAATGGATGTAAAAGCTGCCATAGCTTATGGACGCTGCAAGATATGTCACAATCTGTACCCGCGCCTATGTTGGACGGCATCGGCTCGTTGCGATCGGAACAGTGGTTGCGCGATTATTTGTCCTCCCCTAATCCTCAAGCCATTCTTCCATCCCGCTTGAAGAAACAATATCAGATGCCTTCCTATGCGAGAATGTCTGACGCTGATAGAGCGGTGTTGGTGCAATACATGGCAGGCCTAAAAGTGAAAGATTGGTATTTGGCTGACACAAAAAAGGCTGAATACGAAAAGTTAACGGGCATGGAGTACAAAAAATGAGTCAGCGAAATATGTCCGGGTTGGTCGCGTTGCTGATTGGCATGGCATTAAACCATCTAGGTGACAGGCTGCTGGGAGTCAGGTTAGAACTTTTTTCTGGATTGGCGACGTTTAGCTTCGCTTGGGTGTTAGATGTCTTTTTTGTCCCATTTGTGGTCGGTCTGGTGGTGGCATGGATATTTGGTAAAGGTGCGAGATGGCTGGCTTATTTTCCGCCGTTGATTGTGCGCACTTTGAGCTATGCCGAGATTTTTTACTATACAGGTACGCCGCATGGCAGCAATTTGAATCCATTGGGTTGGTGGGGGTTCTACGTCATTTTGGCAATGGAAGCATCAGCGATTGGCGGAATACTCGGCGAGGTCATGATTAAGAGTGTATATGGTCGGTCAGGTGATGTTGATATTGAAGACCGGAAATCAGCAGCCAAAACAGGGAAAGCATGATGTCAGATGTGTCCAAGCGCATTGCACAAACTCCAGCGGAACGTCTTCGTAGGAAGCGATTCTTGGGCGCAACTGTTATCACGTGTATCGCCTTGGTGATGATAGGCGGGAGTATGCATGTTGTTAAATTGGGTTCCATTCGCATGGGAGAGATGCGCGCATTGGCGACGTACAATCTGAAAGAAGAATCCACCAGAATTCGTGCAGCTGGAGAAGATATTGCGATACACGAGCGAAACGAAAATCGGAAAAGTTCGGCTGCTGGATATACGCTTGCTGAAGCAGAGTCATTGCTGACAAAGGAGCAATGGCAAGAGTTAGATAGCACAGTATTGATTCCGGCAGGAAAATTTCTGATGGGTACGGATTTGAAAAATGCTGACGCAGCATCACGTCCACAACATACCAGAAATTTGGACGCATACCGAATTGATAAATATCTAGTGACGAATGCGCAATATGCCCGGTTCATCGCTGCAACAGGGCATCGCGCTCCATCGGACTGGAAGAACGGCAAAGTACAGCAAGGGACATTGCTTCATCCGGTTACGCTGGTGAATTGGTACGATGCCGCAGCCTATGCAAAATGGGCGGGGAAACGTCTTCCTAGTGAGGCTGAATGGGAAAAGGCCGCACGGGGTACAGATGGTAGACGTTGGCCGTGGGGCAATAGCATGGATCCGGCACGCTTGAATACTTACTATAACGTTGGTTCGGCAAGTGATGTTACTACTTATACCAATGGAGCTAGCCCGTATGGGGTCTTTGACATGGCGGGTAACGTGGATGAATGGGTGGCAGACGACTTTCTTCCCTATAAAGGTAGCGATGCCCCTGCAGATGTGTTTCAGGGGAAAGTGCCGCAAATAACTGATGCGAATGATCGAGCTCTTAAGGTGGTCGATCTAGTTCCGGTGAATAAGCAGTACAAAGTGCTGCGGGGCGGGTCGTGGAAAGGCGATCCCTTCTCAACGGCGACTTATCACAGAGATTATTCTTGGCCAAATTCAGCCTCCGATTTCTATGGATTTCGTTGCGCGTCCAGTCTGGAAAAATAAACGAATTTATTGAGAATAATGATGAAATACACGCATGCAAGATGGATTTTGTCACTTGTTGGTTCGCTTGGGACACTTTCGCAAGCGCAAGCCTCCGTAGATAGCTACCGTTTCGCACACGTCACCATTGCGACACCTTGGTATATCTTCATATTCTTATTGGTTGGAATATTTGCCCCCTTTGTCCTGATGGCTGTGTTGGCTTGGCGGAATGCTATGCGTAAATCTGCTCAGGAATCTGACGATGCCAGTCACCATCCTTCTGCGAAGTAGAGAAAAAATGCCGCAAGTCACGAAAAAGCTTTTCAAGATGTCGATTCTTCATTTTGCCGCGATTGTATTGGCTGGGCTGATGGGAATGCTGAGTGTGTTACCAGCCTATGCAGAAGACACGATTCAGCAAGGAGATAGTGCGCAGATATTGCAAGCTTTCAATCGGCAACACAGAGAAGCTGAGCATGCCAAATCCATAACCGATAAAGATAAGCAACGCATCATGTTCCTGTTGGGGGTGGTGCTGATAACCCTTGTTTTGATTACAGGGGGGTTAGGGATTGCCATGGGGCTATACGGTAAACAGGTATTTGTCGCACACATGGTATTTGCCGCTCTAAGCGTGACTATGGCGATAGTCCATGCGATTGTTGGGGTTGTCTGGTTCTATCCGTTCTAGAGGTTTTGGTAGCATCCTGCCGGGATTGCCTAACACTCGGTTCGTGTTTCTTTCTGGTATGCGCATCGAGTGAGAGTGGCATACTTTATCCCAAGCTGTCCTATCGCCCGTCTAATTCATGCCACTCCCTACATTTAGCTTAAATTACAAGAATTCAAGCGGTATATCGTGGTGCTGGTTGGTCGCTTTTCTATATTGCTTGTCGGGGGTGACTAGTCTTGCTTACGAGGTTTTGTGGGCGCGTATGTTGTCGATGCAATTTGGGGTCAGTATATTCGGCGTAGTACTCACTGTTGCGGCATTCATGTTCGGGTTGGGGCTGGGTAGTCTTGCTGGGGCGCGCTGGATCAACAGATGTAACGCACCCCTAACCCTGTTTGCAGTACTCGAAATTGCAATTGCGATGTACGCAATCATGCTGCCAAATTGGTTACGGGCAATCAGCGGTTGGATGGAAGGTGTCGCAGCTCAGTTTTCTTTAACACAATGGTATCTATTACAAGGTGCGGAAGTGCTATGCCTGCTGTTCATACCTGCATTGGCGATGGGTGTGGGGTTCGCATTGGTACTAAAAGTCGTTGATCGCACACCTCTATCATTGGGGAAGCTCTATGGATTTAATACGCTGGGTGGCGTCGTGGGAGCATTGCTTCCGCTGTGGAGCTTGCCGGTATTGGGTTGGATAAATTCGGTAAGAGTAGTTGCACTGTTGGGATTTGTGGTCGGTGTCGCAGCATTAGTGCTGTCAAAATTCACACAGCCCAGTGACGCCACGATTAGGTCGGTTGAAAATAATAGACCGTCACGCCCGGTGTTGCGTACTTTGATGATATATGCGGGCATAGGTGCGGGCAGTATCATGCTGGAAATAGGCTGGATACGTATGTACGGCATGGTAATGCTGCGGACTGAATACGTGCTTGGCGTGATACTGGCAGTGTTCCTGCTGGGCATCGCGTTGGGTAGTATGCTACTGCCGCGCAAGCACAATAAATGGCTTCCAATGGTGTTGGCGTCGTTGACGGGAGGGGGGGTGTTGCTGAGCGTGTGGCTGCTGCCAAGCATTTCCACTTGGGTGGAGAACAGTCAGTTCCAATCGTTCTTTGGCGCACTTTGGTCACAGGCAATTGTGTTGGTGATGGTCACGCTACCGGTTACCCTCGCTTTGGGAGCTTGGTTGCCATTATTGGCTGATCGCTTTGGCAGCACGGACTCGAGTGGTGTATGGTTGTACGGTGCAAATTGCCTGGGTGGTGGCGTGGGTGCGGTGCTTGCTAGTCTGTTGTTCATGCCATTGGTGGGAAGTCCTGCGATGTTGTCACTGGCAGGCTTAATAATCGTCGGCTTGGGGTTGTTATGGGCACACTCACGTTGGGCTTGGCTGATATTGTTGGCGATGCTTCCGATTGCTTGGGCAGTTCGTGGTTTGCCACCGGTGCATGAGCTGTTGCCGAAAATCGAGGCGAATAGTAGCGACTTATATCTGTATGAAGATGCAATTTCGCTGACACATGTTGTGCGACAACAGAATGGGCAACGCATACTGCTGAGCGATTTACAGCGTATGGATGCATCAACCGAACCCAGTGCAGTCGAGATACAGAAAGATCAGGCACGACTCGCACTATTGCTGCATTCGGAGCCACACAGTGTGCTATTTCTCGGGCTGGGAACCGGAATCTCCGTGGCGGGATCGCAGCCATTTCCTGAATTGCAGCGCACTGCAGTGGAATTATCACAGGGCTCAATTTTTGCGGCCACGCAGTGGTTTTCTCCAGTCAATAATAATGTGATGGATCAAGCGCAGATTGTACGAGACGATGCCCGACATTTTCTGAGCAGCACGCCACTACATTACGATGTGATTATTGGCGACTTGTTTCATCCGGATTTAGCCGGGATGGGTTCATTATTGTCAGTGCAACAATTTCAACGAGCGAGAAATCATTTGAATGTGGACGGGATATTCGTGCAGTGGTTGGCACTCAACCAGTTTGATATTCAATCACTCAAGGTCGTTCTGCGCAGTTTTCGCATGGTGTTTCCCAACGCACAGATGTTCATGGACGGAATGCATCTGGCTTTGGTCGGTCCAAAAAATAGCCCGCCCGGTGCCCAAGGAACGATAGAAAACTTACATCGGATGGCTATGCAAACACGGACTTTGGCAACCGGAAATGAAGGTGTGTGGACGTGGCTCGGCCGGTATTGGGGGCCCATCACTGAGAGTGACGGGCCAATCCAAGATGAGTGGATGCCCTACATCGAATACAGTCTGCCACGGGCCCGCTACGATGGAAACGTAAATTTGGAAAACATGATGATGTGGCTTTTGCATCGACATCCTGATACGAATACGGCTGCCGACATATTGGGAGTTGATGCGGCTGACAAGAGCCAGTTCGGACGCGCGTACGTGGCAACGGAGCTTGCCGTGCGAGCATGGGTTGCATCGATACAAGGAGATGGTGAAAAGTCGGGCCGACTTATCTGGCTGGCATACCAAGCGAACCCCCGAGATCGCTGGATTGCAAATGCACTAGCTGATAACATGCTGCAATCCCTTTCACAGGCCAGTCAGCACGGTTTTAGCCAGCGCGAGGCATTGCAGAAAATTTTGAAAGTTTACCCTGATCATGTTGGTGCATTACGTGCCCTCTGGCATTTGGAGCAGGCTTCCGGCAACACGCAAGCGGCCGAGAGTTACCATTCGCGCCTGTTAGCCCTCTCTCCTCTGGACAGCGAAGTGAATGTAACCTCGTAGCCTGCCGTCGCTAATGCAGTACTAAAAAGGTACATATGTCTCACGATATTAATAAAACACTTTCGAGTATTCCCATCAAAGTGATCCGTGCGCAACCGAGGATAGGTGCGACAAATTTTCGATTAAAACGACGCGCGCTCCAAATCGCAATTTTAGTGTTGATCGTTCTTGTTCCAGTATCAGGGTTGTTCCGGATTGACCCGGAAAATGGCGCACTGGTGGTGCTGGGATGGCAAATATGGTTCGCCGATTTCTTTTTGATCTCGGGCTTGTGGATTATGCTAGCCTGCGGGCTGGTTGGGCTATACTCGGTCGCTGGAACGGTGTTCTGTGGATGGGCGTGCCCCCAAAATACTTTGGCCGAATGGGCGAACCACATGACCCATAAATTACTCGGGAAACGCGCTGAGGTCAGTCTGAATGGTGAGGCACCCAAAGTGTCGGCCGCGAAAAACAAGGCGTTGAATTGGTCACTGCTGGGACTTGCTTTTTTAGGTGCAGCGATGTTAGCCGCGCTAGTGCCATTGCTTTATTTTTATCCGCCGGATGTGGTGTGGTCTTTTATATCATTTAGGGCGGACTCCAGATTGGCGGGATCTTTATACTGGATCTATTCGGTATGGGTGATGATGATCCTCTTGGATATTGCGGTGCTTAGGCATTTCTGGTGCCGTTTCGCTTGTGTGTATAAGGTCTGGCAACACTCGTTTAAGACCAAAGAAACTTTGCATGTGGTTTACGATACCAGTCGAACTAATGAATGCGCAAAATGTAATTATTGCGTGACGACTTGTTTTATCGAGCTTGACCCGCGCAGAACAGAAATCTACGACAGCTGCATTAACTGTGGTGATTGCATTGATGCTTGCAATAATTTGCAGGCCAAAAAGGGCGGCATCGGATTATTGCGGTTTGAGCTGGGACAACGTAAACCGAGTAAGGTGCGAAAATTACGCGATAACTCCATATCGTTGTTATCGAGACTTAGGTGGACAGTCCCGTTCGCGGCTTTGGGTGTGGTTATGTTCGCGTGGGGGGTATGGTCCTACCAGCCTTATCACGTAGCAGTGGGATATTTGGCAACGGCGCATAATCAGTCGGCTCGTGATTACCGCATTGAAGTTTCCAGTAAGCGTTATCGACCGACCGAATTGAGTATGTCGATTGAAGGGTTGAAGCAGAATGATTTTATTCTGAGTGGATTTAAGGTTAATCTGGAATCGGTTGGACGGGCATCGGTCATTCTTTCGGTGTCACCAAAGCTCCATCGTGGACTCTACCCTTTTGTTGTTGTGGTTCGTTCTAATGATGGCTGGGTGGGGCGATTTAATGTTCAGCATTTTGTCGAATGAGGAGAGCTATGATGGAACAGCAAGAAAATAAACTGGCGTTGTCCAAAGAAAAATCAAAATGGGGCAAACATCGTCAAGATAATTACGGCTACGCTTCAAACGAAGAACGTTTGGAAAAGCGTGGCATGGAAGACTGGGAGCTGGTTGAGAAGATTCCAGAATCGCAACTCAATGTTCCTTATTGGTTCTGGGCTGTGGTCGTAATTGTGCTACTGGTAGGTGTTGGTCTCAGTTTCCCTTTCTGGGGGTTGCGCCCCGGTGTTTCAGTGAAGTGGACAGACTGGGTGAAAGATCCCGGATTCTTGGGTTCGTTGGTGTATATCTCTCTTGCTGGAGCATTCGTATGGTATATGGTGAACATGTACGGATCCTCTGCAGGGGGAAGATTGGATTCTGACGTGATGGGGCAGACCGAAAATAAAAACGAAAAGCAAAAGTAAGTACAACCACTATAGCGACATAGTGAGAAAACTACTGGCGGCATCTTTCGCATTACTTGTTGCTGGACTTGCTGCCTGCAACGATGGCGGTGCGGCATATCAGATTCCTGTCCAACATTGGAATTCTGCGGATGTGCGCATCGAGACTCACCCGAATCCTCCAATCGCCGGAATGTCAGAGATCGTTGTTATCGTCACCGGTCCTCGCGGTAGACCGATATCTGATTTGACCATTTCTCTTCGTGGCAACGAATCTATGCCCTGGGTGCAGGCGATTCAGGATGGGTTTATTGGTGTGTATCGCCGAGCAGTCGATATTGGAGATGGAGAAGCGGTGGAATTGCAGGTGAGACTTCAGAAAGGCAACGAGCAAAAGGTCTTGTTTTTTCCGCTTAAACTGACGCCGAGTTAAGCAGGTTTTTATCGCTGGATGGCGATGCCGTAATAGTCAAAAGAACATTCGCCAGAAAGGTGCAGAACCCTATCAACATGGTTGACCCGGAAATAGCCATGACTGGCCCATAGAAGCGATGCGCAGCAGATATTTGTTCGGGGGCTGAGTGCATTAGCAAGCCTTCCCAAATACCAAAAACCATTTGTATCACGTAAAAACTATACACTCCTGTGCTGACCCACCAAAAAGTGTGATCGACTAGTCTTGTAGAATAAATTTTCTTTCCGGTGAAAATGGGCAGAAGGTAAAAAGTGACACACATGGCAAGCAATACCACCCCCCCCACCAGGTTCATGTGGGCGTGAGCCAGAGGATCGATCATGTGTCCCGGCCCTCCATAAGGGCTGCCGATTGAATCTAGCCAAGCGCGAATCGGAGGCATGACCTGAAGTGCGCCGTGAACAGTCCCTATAAAAAACGAGAAAGCCGAAAGCAGGAGAAATTTCAAAAGATGCCGATGCAGAATGTCTTTGCTCATCATGGATGGGGGCTTATGTACGGTTTGCTTGACAGCGCGCGGCTAATTGATGGCGCGGAGTAGTTTATAGGCTGGATCGGTGACTGACTATAAATGAAAAACGCCAGAAATTGCCGAGCGACTTCTGGCGCGGTTCAAGTCGGGACGTGGCCAGACTTACTTTTTATTGCCTTCCACGATACGGTCAATCCCCATGCTACCCAAGCTTATGGCAGCGAAGACACCCAGCAAAAAAATTGTAATTGGTACTAGAAGTTCTATTGGCATGACACTCTCCCTATGGATTAGTTATATCGCGAAGACTTATGAAAAAGCAGTTTAGTCAACTCACCCAACCGCAGGGCGCGAGTCTAGCGTAATCAAACCGCTCCTGCAACTTCATTTTGCCATGCCCGGACGATTGTAAAAGTAAACATTTTTGCTGCCGGATTTTTCCGTCTGATAGAATATCCCAGCGTTACAGGAATCTGTGCTTTGAGTGAGCTTGGATTGCGATCCGCGCTCATCTTCGCAATATTTTGACGTTTGGGAGTTCTGCCTCGCAAGTCAGATGTTACATTTCCGGTAGGTTATTAATCTCGGGCGTTGCCAGTGAGTTCTCTGAAGGCGGTGTGGTTGTGGTTTGGTATTGGCAAATCTGGTTTAAATTTCTCTGGAAGTTATCTCAATAAAATGAACAAGTTATTTGTAAAAACTCCCGAAAAGTATTGGGCTTATCTGGCTCTGTTCGTTTGGGGTGGGCTGGTCTTTATGTTGCTACACAAAGCATCCTATGGTGTGGATGAGGGTGCAGCCCAGGCATTATTGCTGGTATGGTCTGTGGTGGATAACGTGGCAAGTCCCGTCGTAGCCCTGGGGTTCCCGGATTTCCGCGCGATATTTTTAGCTCCCGTGGGGTTTTTGTGGACGGGAAATGTACTGGCCGCAAAAATAGCGACGATTATAGTGATGGCGGCGGCGGCATGGGCGTTTAATGCATGGAAAAAAAGCAAAGGTGATTCTGAGGGAGGATTGTTGGCGACCGGTTTGCTGCTGATTTCCCCTTTGGTGCTGGATCAAATCGATACCATTTCAGTGGCACCATTTTTACTCCTTACATTCGTGCTGGGTGCTTGGTTGGAAAAAATGTATGGCGAGACACCGCTGGCATTTGGTGGGATGTATTTTGCGCAACTTTTCTTGTGCATGGTGAGTATCACGCTTCATCCGATAGGATTGGCATATCCATTGGCTTTGTTGTGGTCTTGGTATAAAAGCTCGCTTCACGAAAGGCAAAGGAGTTATTTCATTGTTGGTATTACCTTTGCAGTTTTGTTGACACTGGCTTTAACTTCAGGGTGGGCTCATGTCGGGTGGTTTGAAAATCCGGTCGCGAGTCTCTCAAGTGTGTTGTTGGGTGCAACTGATGCAGATGAGATTAGTGTGCTCCGCTGGGTTGTCGGGGTTTGGGCAGTGTTGGTCTTGCTGGTGGTGCTTTGGAAGCAGGCTGGTGAATTGTGGGCAGATTTCTTGGGACGCATTTTTTTGATTGCGCTGGTTATTGGTGTTTTGACGAGTGATGCAATTTTTGCAATGGTTGCTCTGGTCATTTGCCTGTATTGGGGGTTGCCATTATTGTTGTACAAACCCGAGAGCCGAGAATCGGGATTTTGGGGGCAGCGTGGTATGGTTTTGTTGCTGATCTTGGTTGTTTCTACAGTATTCATGGTGGTTGACAAGGGGCGCTATCAACAGGTTATGAGTGGTGATTTGTCGCCGCGCGATAGCATCATCAGGGCATTGGCGGAGGACAGTGGCAATTTCTTAAATGAAACACCAGGTCAAGATGTTCATGACAAAAAAACAATTCGTGTGGCCAGTCAATGGCCGGGGTTGACCATGTTGGCATGTCGATGTGATGCGCTTCCGTTGCCGCCAACTGCCAAGGATGGTGAAGCTCTGCTTGCGATGTTGCGCGGAGTGAATTATTTGATCTTTGATCCGCGTAACCCTGTCAATAGCTCGCTTTCGCATAACCTCGCTAACATGGGTGCAGGGAAGGTTGAGACCGCCGTTCTGCAGCGAGGTGGAGTAATCGTTGAGATTAAGAGCTCGTTGCCTAATAAGGCTGGCGAGTAACAAAATGATCGTCGAGGTTTTAATTTATCTGGTTGCAATCATGAGTGCCGTTTTCATAGCGGGATTCTCGGTGCACATGTTCGTGGGAGGTTTGGTTAGCCCGGAAGTTGAAAACCAGCTTATCGTTTTAGGTTGCTTGATCGTCGTGTGTGTGACTGCCTATATGGCATGGGATGTGATTCAAAACCGTTCGAAGCGCAAATAGAGGGATTTTGTTTTCATAATTCAAGCGGTAATTGGATGCGGCCATCAATAAAGATCTTGTGTTGATGACCAAGTCGTTGTAACACCAGCGGACATTACTGCTTGGAGCGAACATGAAGCTCAAACACGAAGCTCAAACACTATTGCCACGTAGATTCCTTGATGCTAGTATTGCCACTATCCCTATAGATTGTAAATTGTTAGGGAAATTTTTTGTCGTTTCATTCCATTAACCTAAGGAGCCGAAAATGCTTGAGCCAGATGTCACAACCAGTGAAGTTATTATCATGTACGTTTGTATTTTCTCGTTTTTATTCGGCTTGGCTTTTATTATGATGAAAAAGAATTCCTGATTTTTTGGTGTGAAGAAATCGAATTCGCTAAAGTGTACTAGGTGTAGGTAATTAAAATTTTAGAACGGGGGAGGGTACATGCGTAAGTTATCTAATTTGGTTATGGTGTGTTGCGGGGCTGTTGCTATGCTGGCATTTTCGGGTGCGAGTTTTGCTGGAGAGGCCGTTACAGCGAATGTCACCAATGGAAAGAATATTTTTGAAAATGGCAAGCCAGATGCGGGGGTGCCAGCATGTCAAACATGTCATGGTGAAAAGGCGATGGGCAATGACGGGATGGGTTCGCCTAGACTTGCCAATATCGGATATGTATACATCGTCAAGCAGCTGACTAATTATGCGGAAGATAAGCGCAAAGACTTGACCATGGATCAGATGAATGGCATTGCGAAAGGATTGAGCGTTCAGGATAAGCGCGATTTGGCTGCCTACGAGAATAGCTTCCCAAGGGATTCTGAACCTTCTGATCTCAATGCGCTTAAAACTGATGGCACGGTAATAGGTGAGTCATATAAAGGACAATTGCTGGTTCGTTATGGGGTGGCTGACAAGGTGCCAGCGTGCATGTCCTGTCATGGCTTTAATGGACGTGGTGCAGATCCGGTGTACCCAAAAATTGCTCAGCAGAAGTATGTATATCTGGTCAATCAATTGACGCATTGGCGCGATGGGTCGCGTGAAAATGACCCAATGGGGCAAATGCGTGCGGTGGCCAAGAACCTGACCGATGAAGATATCCGTAATGCAGCGACTTACTTGTCCCAGGCATCCGACAGCACAGTAGGCGACGGCATGGAGATCGACAATAAGATGATTTTGAAGAACGTGAAGATTGTTAAATAATTATTGCTTGGTTTTTTGAACATCCCGGTGCCTAGTATTTTGGTGCTGGGGTCTTCTCGAAGACTGGTCTGCATGGATCAGTTTTTTTATTTGTGAGTCTCTCGAAGCTGAGTCGAACAACTGGAGTGTCACGCTGAATGAAGATTGGAAATTGATGAAAAAAGGAGAAAAGATACTCTTTGGGGTGGTCGCGCTGTTGGTGATTATTACGGTGGTTAACTTCGTTGTTCTCGAGTCGGTTAGGCGGCATTCAGAGAAGCCGCTGTTCCCTGTTTTGACACACTTCGATTTTTCCGCTGATGGATTGCAAGGCTATCACTTATATCAACAGAGCAATTGTTACTCCTGTCACCGCGCGGTCGGTAGCGGTACGAGTATGGGGGTGAGTTTGGACGGATTAGGGTCGAAGCACGATACCAGCTATTTCTATAACTTCCTTAAAAATCCCGAGCAGACTTACGGTTCGAGGACCTTGGACCATGGGGCACCTCCCAAGGATGCGGCATATGTTGCAAGCCTTCCTGACGCAGATTTGCACAGCATGGCTGTATTTTTGTCAGAGTTGAAATCTGACCAAGGATCATCATCGTCGTTTGAGCCGCCCAAGGGTGAGTCGAGTTTCATCGATTCGATGATTGACATGTGGGCACCGGACGGATGGAGAAGCCAGTACAAGGATATTCGTGATTGGATAAAAACAAAATCAACAGAGGAACAACATGACGCAAAGCATTGAGCATAGTCCATCGCAGGCAGGTGAATACACCAAGTATATTCTGTGGTTTGTTTACGCGTGCATTATTTACAGCATCATAGGTTTTTCGTGGGGCGCGGTCATGGGCGGCGTGCCGGCATTTCGGCATTTTGTTGACTATAGCCCGCACGGGCGATTAATCACTTTGGCGCATGGGCACATCAATCTGCTTGGCTGGGTTGAGATGGCCATCTTCGCTTCGCTTTACTATGTTGTTCCTACCGTTTCACGCCGCCAGATATACAGCTTGAAGCTGGTTAAGGTGCATTTCTGGATGCATAACTTTGGACTGATAGGAATGTTGGTGTTCTTTCTTAGTGCTGGATTAGTAGGCGGCTTGGATACCAGCGATGATGTAGAAAAGTTGGTGAGTCACTTGATGGCATTCGTGGGTTTTTTTGGAATGCTTGTTTTATCCGCAAATATCATTTGGGGATATAACCTGTACAAGACAACTAAAGTCGGTTGGCAAAAGCAAAAATGAGCCTGAGGTTGTTTTTTCCCGCTTGCTGCGGAATTTGTCTTCTGATGCTTTTAGGAGGTTGTGAGCAGCATCTATCTGCGGGCTTTTCAGTCGGGGAACGTGCACCCAGTTTGCCGACTAAGACACTGGCTGATGCCGGGGGGAACTTCAGTAAAGTCACGACTTATCGCCAGCCTGATGCGCGCATGTACCAATATTCAATCGATAAGGCATTGCTGACTGGCAAGCCTATCGTATTGGAATTTGCAACACCTGGGCATTGTACGAATTGCGATGAACAGCTTCAGATGTTTAAATCCATCATGGACATCTATGACGGACAGATGATATTCATTCATATCGATCAGTATGAGAATCCACAAGCATATAAAGCTTATCGGGTGATGGGTGATCCATGGACGTTTATCATCGACAAAAATGGTGTGGTGCGATTTGAACGCGCGGGAAGAATGCTGATTGGCGAATTAGACGGGGCAATCAAACAGGTTTTGTGAAGTCATATGCCCAGATATCTTGGAAGTGGCGGCTTAAAAAAGTGAACGGATGGTTGGTGATGCTGGAAACAAATAAGACGGAAGCGAAACGATTTGATTTGGTGTCTGACCGCAAAGGCGTGGTTTGGGATTTGTTGTTGTATGTGCCAACTGTGGTGGCACTCGCATCAATTGCCGCCAGCTTTTGGTACGGAGACGATCACAACATGGGGTATTTGTTTTTTTTCCTGACCTGTTTCTTTTTTATTGTGGCATTCAACCGTATTTTTAAGACACGTTTGATGCTTTTGCCATCGGCACCGGTATCCATTACAGTGAACGAAAACAGTCTGGGGCTGGTGCAAAAAAATGGCATCCAAATTGAATTGGTAAAGAATCTCCGCTACTACTCAGATTACGCCGGCAAGACCTTTGGACTTGCCGGTTTGGATGGGGCGGGACGGCAGCTACAGTTCGTGTTCCATAAGGGGCAGTTCGCAACGGTTGTGGAATTCGACACCGCTCAGCAGATTCTGAAGGATCGGTTCAAGAACGAAAAAAAGTGACGTAGAAAAACCAAAGGGCGGATTGACCGCCCTTTGGTTTTTCTACACGAAACTATGCATCCAAACCACGAACCAGCTTAAAGGCTGGCCGCTATACTGGCTATTGTCACGGAAAGTGCACTGAGCCAGCCAAGCTCGCTGATGAACTTAGTGTCTTCAGTAGAAAGTTTCTCATGGTTCTTGATTCTCAAGTTGATCTTTTCCAACTCAGCTTGCAACTCTTTCAAGTTTTTTTGATGTGCTTGTAAGTCTTTCAGTTTCTGTTGTTGCACGATTCTTAATTGAGTGGTGTCTGTACTTTGATCCATAATAGTTACCCCGTGACGAAATGTTGGAACGGCCTGTGTGCGACCCCGCTGCTCATCAGTTTTCGATAGAAGTTACAGCGAAACGCGGACGAATGTTGCACGTAGTGTTGTTATTTGTCAATGATGTGAGAGTGGTAAATAACAAATCAGATTGCCGTACAAACTACACCTGCTTTTCTGAGAGTTTTAATCCGGCACATTGGGTGCTTTTGACCTGATGGACCCCGGTTCAGCCTGCAACTTGGCTTCCGGACTAGCCTGACTAATTTGAGCATTTTAGGCAGGCTTGCAATCTGGCCAAATCCAGAATCTCGATGGAGCGTACCTTGACGTTGATAATGCCTTCATTCTGAAAGTGTGAAAAGGCGCGACTGACGGTTTCCAGTTTTAATCCCAAATAGCTGCCTATTTCCTGCCGCGACATACGCAACTGGAATTGACTCGGGGAGAATCCGCGCGCGGCGAGGCGTTGCGAAAAATTCAATAGGAACGCCGCCAGCCGTTCCTCGGCACGCATGGAGCCGAGTAACAACATGATGCCCTGGTCGCGCACGATCTCGCGGCTCATGATTTTGTGGAGGTGTCGCTGCAAACTGGGTAACTCCCGACTCATCGCTTCCAATTGGTTGAATGGCAGCGCGCAGACCTCGCTGCTTTCCATGGCAATCGCATCACAGGTGTGCACATCGGTGCAGATCGCATCCATGCCGATGATCTCGCCAGTCATCTGAAAGCCGGTCACCTGCTCACGGCCATCCTCGTGCAACACTTGGGTCTTGAACGAACCCGAGCGTATCGCATACAGGGAATGGAATGGATCGCCGCAGTGGTACAAATAATCTCCCCGCGAATAACCACGTTTCAGCATCGTCAGTGCATTGATGCGCTGCATGTCGTTCGGGCTCAGGTCTATAGGCATACACAGCTCGCGCAAATTGCAGGTGGAGCAATGCGAGCGCAGTTGTGCGGTGAGAGTGACGGGTTGCTGGAGGGTGAGTGCCTTGGTCATGTGGAAACTTGAAACCGCAGAGCGGGCTAGCCCGAAAGGTTTCAAAACACCGAATTTAGAGACGCGCATTTTGACATATATCAAACCGCTCCATGCATGCAACTGGCATAGTTCGGCTCACTTTGAAGAATGGCGGGAAGGTATCATGGCATCACCTCTGGATTTGGATTTGGACCTGCTACGCAGGCTGGACAAGAACGGTCCGCGCTACACTTCATATCCCACCGCAGACCGCTTCGTTGAGGCTTTCAATGCGGATAGTTACAGTTCATGGGTAGCGAAGCGCGAAATCGGCGGAGTCAGTCGTCCGCTCTCCTTGTATGTCCACATCCCGTTTTGCAATACCTTGTGCTTTTATTGCGCATGCAACAAGGTCATTACCAAAGACAAGAGCAAAGCTGCCGACTATGTGCGCTATCTGATCAAAGAAATGGATATGCAAGCGGCTTTGCTGGGACGCGGACAAGTCATTGAGCAACTGCATTTCGGTGGTGGCACACCGACGTTTCTGAGCGACGCGGAGATCCGCGAAGTGATGGATGCCATACGTCGGAACTTCAAATTGATAGATAACGGCGAGTATTCGATAGAGATCGACCCGCGCAAGGTAACTGATGCAACCATTGCCTTGCTGGGTGCAGCAGGTTTTAACCGTATCAGTATCGGTGTGCAGGATTTTGATGACGCAGTGCAACATGCAGTGAACCGCATTCAGAGCGAGGAAGAGACCCTGCGCGTGATTCGAGCGGCACGCGCCAACGGATTCAAGTCGGTAAGCATCGATCTGATCTACGGCTTGCCAAAACAGACCTTGACTGGTTTCGGCGCGACGCTGGACAAAGTGATCGCGGCCGACCCCGATCGTTTGTCCATCTACAACTACGCGCACATGCCCACCCTGTTCAAACCGCAGCGGCGAATCAACGAGAGCGATTTGCCCGAGGCGCAAACCAAGCTGGACATCCTTGGTATGGCAGTGAAGAAACTCACCGACGCGGGTTATGTGTACATCGGCATGGATCACTTTGCCAAGCCTGAAGACGAGCTGGCTGTAGCGCAACGCCAGGGGAGATTGCACCGAAACTTTCAGGGCTACTCCACCCATTCCGATTGCGATCTCATCGCACTAGGAGTGAGTGCCATTGGAAAAGTCGGCCCGACCTACAGCCAGAATTATCGCGACCTGGAAAATTATTACGACGCCCTGGACAGGGACCAGTTGCCCGTCATGCGCGGACTGGAGTTGAATGCCGACGATTTGCTCAGACGTGCAATCATCCAGGCGTTGATGTGTCATTTCGAGTTGGCCTATGAGCCATTCAATACCTCGTATCTGGTCGACTTCGAAAAATACTTCGCCACCGAGATGCCCGAGCTGCGAGAGTATGAACGCGAAGGGCTGCTGGTGCTGTCGCCGCAAGGAATGACCGTGACTCCGAAAGGGCGGATGCTGATCCGCAACATCTGCATGGTGTTCGACAAATATCTGCGGACACGCACCGAGCATGCCAAATACTCCAAGGTTATCTAGATAGATTCTGGGAAGCAGAACGTTAAAGGCAGTGTGGCATTCTCCACTTCCCACTGAGGCAAGAATTGCCGTCCTACTCCCGACTGGCTCGCGTCACCATCCGCTATAATTCTCGCCTGCACTTTATGGTGGAGCTGGCATGAATAAAATCCTCAAAGTCGGTTTGTTCTCAACCGCTGCGGTGATAGGCGTGGCGGTGGCCGTGGCTGCTTATCTGGCGGCGACGTTCAATCCCAACGACTACAAAGAAAAGATCATACAGGCGGTGCAAAACAGCAAACACCGCACGCTGCATCTGGATGGCGACATCAGTCTGTCGTTCTTCCCCAACATCGGCGTGAAATTGAACCGCGTGTCCTTGTCGGAATTCAACAGTGCGCAAGAGTTTGCCGCGATGGAATCCGCGCGCGTGTCTCTGGCACTGTTGCCATTGCTCAGTAAACAAATCATCGTCAACGAGGTCACTTTCAACGGGCTACACGCCACGCTCATCAAGCACAAGGACGGGACCAGCAATATCGACGATCTGCTGGAGAAGAAAGCAGAACCGACACCCGACAGTTCGCCCGTGCAATTTGACATCGCCAAAGTGGTGATCGCCAAGACCAGTCTCACCTATATCGATGAACTCAGTGGCGTGCGATACGCGGTGCAGGATCTGCAACTGACTACTGGCCGTATTGCCAACGGCGTGCCTGCCAGAATCGCGCTGTCGGTCGCGGTGCAGGCCAATCAACCCAAGCTGGACATCCGTGCCGAGTTGAAGACTACGCTGACTTTTGATCTCGACAAACAAAGCTACCAGTTGGCCGGTCTGGATTTGAACGCGACCGGTGCGGCATTGGATGTATCCCAGCTGCGCTTGCAAGCCAGCGGTGATGCCGGTGCCAATTTGAATACGCAGGAATTTTCAGCCCATAATTTCGTGGTGAAAATGAGCGGTGCGCAGGGCGTGCAAAATTTTTCTGCCGATCTGGCCGCGCCCGATCTGAACCTGACCAAAGATCACTATGCCGGTTCTAATCTCGTGCTGAATGCCAATCTGGATGCGGCTTTCGGCAAGCTGGCTGCGGTCTTGTCCGTGCCAGCCATCACGGGTTCGGCACAGGCGTTTACAATTGAAAACATCGCGCTGGATGCGCAGATACAGCAGCCCGGGCAAACCATCAAACTCAAACTCGGTTCGCCGTTCGCGGGCAATATGGAGGCGCAACAATTCGATCTGAGCAATCTGGACATCGTGCTGAATGCAACGGGAGGCAAGTTGCCGAACCAGGCGGTGAGCAGCACGATGAAGGGCAATGTGCATCTGGATTTGAAGAAGCAAAGCGTGCTGGCGAATCTGTCGGGCGGGCTGTTGCAAAGTCAGTTGAGAGCCAAATTGGGCGTGAATAACTTTAGCCAACCGACGATACGTTTTGATGCGGATGCGGATCAGTTCGATGCCGATCTCTACCTGCCGACAAAATCCGCCGACGCACCCAAAGCGGCGCAAGCCGAACAACCGCTCGATCTGTCCGCGCTGCGCACGCTCAATCTGGACGGCAGACTGAGCATCGGCGCGTTAAAAATCGCCAACGTCAAAGTCGAGCAATTGCGCCTCGCTGTGCAAGCCCATCGAGGCATCGTGAATATCAATCCGCTGTCTGCAAAGTTATACCAGGGCAGCACCAGCGGCAGCGTCAGTATCAACGCGCAAGCCACGCCCAGCATTGCCATCAAGCAAAGTCTGACGGGAATCGATATCGCTGCTCTGGGTAAGGACGCGGCCAATTTCGACACGTTGGAAGGCAAAGGCAATGTGAGCGTAAACCTCACCATGCAGGGCGATAAAGTGAGCGAATTGAAACGCGCACTCAATGGCAATGCCGCACTCAACCTCGCAGACGGTGCGATCAGGGGCATCAACATCGCGAAAAAGATACGCGATGCCAAAGCCATGTTCGGTACCAAATCGCAAACCGAAAGCGCGAACAAAGACGAGAAGACCGACTTCAGCGAACTCAAGGCCAGCTTCAAGATTGTGAATGGAGTGGCGCATAACGACGACTTGTCGATGAAGTCGCCGCTGCTGCGTTTGAGCGGCGCGGGTGACATCAACATCGGCACCGACAGCATAGACTATCTCGCCAAAGCCACGCTGGCCAAGACCTTGGAGGGACAAGGCGGCGCGGATAGCGTGGCTGGTGTGACCGTCCCGGTGCGCGTCAGCGGGCCGTTCGCGGATTTGAAATACGGTCTGGACTTCGGTGCGATGGTGAGCGATGCGGCCAGACAAAAAGTGGCGGGAGCAAAGGCTGCCGTCAAGCAACAGGTCGACGTGAAAAAAGAAGAAGCGAAAACGAAGTTGCAGGAGCAGTTCAAAAGCGGACTCAAAGGGCTGTTCAAATAGTGCGTGAACCCCGTGTCGTTCAGGAGACTTTTGCCACGCGTCTGGTTGCATGGCAGCGCGCGCATGGTCGCCACGACTTGCCCTGGCAGGGCGAAGATGCCTACCGTGTGTGGCTGTCCGAGATCATGTTGCAGCAGACACAGGTGGCGACGGTCATTCCCTATTACCAACGCTTCGTCGCATCCTTCCCCGACATCGCGGCACTTGCGGCCGCAACCGAAGAACAGGTGCTGGAGCATTGGAGCGGTTTGGGTTATTACGCCAGAGGCCGCAATCTGCACCGCGCCGCGCGACTCATCGTGGAAAAACATCAGGGTGAATTCCCGCGCGAGTTAGAACAGATACTCGAGCTGCCCGGCATCGGACGCTCCACCGCCGCCGCTATCTGCGCGCTGGCCTTTCACCAACGCCGCGCGATTCTGGATGGCAACGTCAAACGCGTGCTGACCCGCTATTGCGGCGTGACAGGATGGACGGGGGATAAAAAAATCGAAGCGGTGTTGTGGCAACAGGCCGAGGCACTGCTCCCGCCCCCTGCGGGGGACGGTTGGGGTGAGGGAGAGAACGTTAAATCAAACGCAACAATCGCTGTTTACATTCAAGCGCAAATGGATATGGGCGCGACAGTGTGTACAAGAAGCAAACCAAAATGCGCACAATGTCCGGTGCAACAGGATTGCGTCGCGCATCAAACTGATCGCGTTGCAGAGTTTCCCACGCCGCGTCCGCGCAAAGTTGTGCCGGAAAGGCACAGCACGTTCTTATTGCTCGTGTCCGGACGTGACATCCTGCTGGAAAAACGCGCCCCGCAAGGCATTTGGGGCGGGCTGTGGTGTCTGCCGCAACTGGATGATGGTGGCGAATTGCCGGAAGAATATGCGCAGCGCACGGGCATAACAGTGAATGCAAGAATTGAGCTTGACGCGTTCATTCACACCTTCACGCATTTCAAATTACATATCACGCCGGTGCTGCTGTATGTGGCGCATAAGCCGCTACAGGTACAGCAAGCGGGCAGGGTGTGGCTCGATGTGGAGGATGCCTTGCGGGCGGCGATACCCGTGCCGGTGCGCAGTTTGCTGGAGCAGATGAATCGTAATGGTCGTCTATCCGCGTTACGTCTCGCCCCAGCGGGGTAGCAGCGTGTTGGCAACACCAAGATGATCCAATATCCGTGCCACGACAAAATCCACGATGTCCTGCACGCTTTGCGGATGATGATAGAAGCCCGGATTGGGGGGCATGATGACGGCTCCCGCGTGGGCGAGTTTGAGCATGTTTTCCAGATGGATGGCGGAGAAGAGCATCTCGCGCGGCGCGAGGATCAGCGTGCGTTTTTCTTTGAGCATCACGTCTGCGGCGCGGGCAATCAAATCGTCGCTGATGCCGCCCGCAATTTTTCCCAGCATGCCCGTGGTGCAGGGGCAGACCACCATTGCGTCGCCGGGATTGGATCCGGAGGCCATAGGCGCGTACCAGTCCTGGATGCCGAACACTTTTAATGCGCCGCTGAATGTGCCGTAGCGTTCTGCGAATAGCTGTTCCGCATCCCGCGGACGGTTCGGCAGCGTGAAGTCCAGTTCCTGTTTGGCGACGATCTGCGCGGCTTGGGTGTAGACCAGATGTACACGCGATCCGCTGTGCAGCAGGGTTTCGAGCAGGCGCATCCCGTAAGGCAGACCGGATGCGCCGGTGAAGGCGAGCGTGATTGTTTTCATTTTTTCATCCATCAATGATGAGGAACTCCCCCACCCTAGCCCTCTCCCGGGGGAGAGGGAATTGCTACGTATTATCCATGAAACGCGCGGCGATCAAGCCGTTCACGGTGCCGAATATCAGCGCGGCGGCGGCGAAGACGGGGATCAGATACGCGATGCCGCTGTGCGGGATGAGCCATATGTAGACCACGCCCATCTGTCCGGCGATGTGCGCGAAGGCGGCGAGGATGCTCTGACTGACCGCACCGAACCAGCGCGCCGGCAGGTGTTGCGCGAAGGCCAGCACGATGAGGCTGCACAGCGCGCCGGATAAGCCCAGGAAAAACCCCGGTGTG
>JABEVG010000111.1 GCA_013044075.1 Gallionella sp. | reverse complement strand
TTCAGGATTCAGGATTCAGGATTCAGGATTCAGGATTCAGGATTCAGGATTCAGGATTCAGGATTCAGGATTCAGGATTCAGGATTCGGGATCAAGAAAAACCGCTGCTCCGTTGTGACTCTATCCTGAATCCATAATTTTCAATCATGGCTGATAACAAAAAACCCATCGTCGTAAAACGCATCAAGAAGGTGGCCGGTGGCCATCACGGCGGCGCGTGGAAGATCGCTTATGCCGACTTTGTCACGGCGATGATGGCGTTCTTCCTGTTGATGTGGTTGCTGGGTTCGACAGCCAAGGGCGATCTGCAAGGCATCTCGGAATACTTCAAGACCCCGCTGAAAGTGGCCTTGTCCGGCGGGTCAGGCAGCGGTGACAGCTCCAGCATCATCAAAGGCGGCGGACAGGATCTGACACGCAGTGAAGGCCAGGTAAAAAAAGGCGAGCTGCCTGCCGAGAAAAAAGTCATCAATCTCAAAGCGGCACAGGAAGAATTCCTGCGTATCGAGCGTGCCAAGGAATTGGAGAAGCTCAAGCAATTGAAAGTCAACATCGAGAAGGCCATCGACAACAACCCGAAGTTGCAGAAATTCAAGAACCAGATCCTGCTCGATATTACCAGCGAGGGCTTGCGCATCCAGATCGTGGATGAACAGAACCGTCCGATGTTCCAGAGCGGGCGCGCCAAGCTCGAGCCTTACACCGTGGAGATATTGCACGAGATCGGTCAGACGCTGAACGAAGTGCCCAACAAGGTGAGCATCTCCGGCCATACCGATGCGGCGGCTTACGGTTCGGGTGACAAGGGTTACAGCAACTGGGAGTTGTCCGCCGACCGTGCCAATGCCTCGCGCCGCGAGTTGATCGCCGGCGGGATGGCCGAAGACAAGATCGTGCGCGTGGTGGGCTTGTCCTCGGCGGTGCTGTTCAACAAGGACGACCCCCTGAGTCCGGTCAACCGGCGCATCAGCCTGATCGTGATGAACAAAAAAGCCGAAGAGGCGGCCAGCCACGACGGCGGTACGGTCGGTGTCAATGCCGAAGGCGAGGGCACGGAGATGAAAGACGCGATCAAGGAAGGGATACAGGCTCTGCCTGCCGCCCCTGTCGTCGCACCCGCCACACCAGCCCCCGCACCACGATAAAAGCAACAACCACCGAATGTGAATTCCAATCCCGCAAATTGGCGGGATTTTTATTCACTGTTCAGCTCAAGAAAACCGGTTTGCTGCCGATAGAGTGTCAGGTGCGACGATTCGATCGCGCCAAGAAAATAAAATATTTTAGGAGAGAGAAATAATGAACAACTGGTGGAGCGGACTTTCCCTGAAGAACAAGTTGCAGATTCCGATACAGTTGCTCTTGCTGATGGTAATGATATCCATGCAACGTGCGGCTCTCGATACGTTCGAAAATTACGTGCTTGAAGGAACCAAGGAGAAGGCTCTGGTCTCGGCGGACGGCTTATTGAATGGACTGAATCTGATGATGATGGGCGGCATCATCAGCGATGCCGATCTACGCGCGCTGGCGGTCAAAAAGATGGCGGCCTCCGACAAGGTGCTGGAATTGCGCGTCATACGCGCCAAGCAAGTGCAGGATCAGTTCGGTCCGGGATTACCCTCCGAGCAGGCAGTCGATGACATGGATCGTGCCGCGATTGACTCCAAAAAAGTGCAGAGCCGCCTGGTCAAACACGATGGCGTGGAAGCGTTGCGCGTGGTCGTTCCGTTCATCGTCAGCACGAACTTTCGCGGCACCAATTGTTTGCAGTGCCATCAGGTACAGGAAGGGTCGGTTAACGGTGCGGGCAGTATCACGATGAATATCACCGACGAGTACGCCGTGTTGAAAAAGGCGAATTATGTGTTGTGGGGTGTACAGCTGGTGGTACAGGTGTTCCTGTATTTTGGCATCAGCTGGCTGATCGGTTTTGTGACCCGCTCGACCCACGAACTGCAGCTTTCCATGCAGGACATGCAATCCAGCGGAGATCTGTCCAAGCGCGTGGTGGTGCGCAGCCGGGATGAGATAGGCAAGACCGCACAGGCGTTCAATGAGCTTGCGGGCGGTTTTCAGGAGATCGTGTCGCAGGTGGGGAAACACGCGGGTCAGGTGGCGAGTGCCGCACACTCTCTGGCGCAGGATGCCGAACAGCTCGCACAGGGTTCGCAACAGCAGAGCGACACCGCCAAGACGACCTCAGGTGAGGTTGACCGGGTCAGTGACAGCATCGCGCAGATCGCCAGCAGTGTCGGCAGTGTGACCAAACTGTCCGGCGAAAGTATGGAATGCGCCAACCGGGGGCAGCAGAATCTGCAGGAGATGATGCAAGAGCTGGAGAGTGTCGAACGTGCGGTGAATGAGACGTCGGCTGCCGTGGCGGAATTCATCCGCAGCACCCAGGACATCACCAGCATGACCCGGCAAGTGCGCGATATCGCCGATCAGACCAATCTGCTGGCACTGAATGCCGCCATCGAAGCGGCACGCGCCGGGGAGCAGGGACGAGGCTTTGCGGTGGTCGCGGATGAGGTGCGCAAACTGGCTGAAAAATCCGCCAAGTCTGCCACGCAAATCGATGCGGTGACACAGTCCTTGGGGACGCAATCGGAGCAAGTGGAAAAGACCGTGCAGCGCGGCATGAGTGCCCTGCAAAGCAGCCAGACACGCATCCGCGAGGTCTCGGCCGTGTTGACGGAAGCGAATGTCTCGGTGGAGGGTGTAAATCGCGGTCTGGAAGAAATCGCCGGGTCGATCAATACCCAGCGTGATGCCAGTCAGCAGATCGCCGGCAATGTGGAGCGTATCGCCACCATGGCCGCCCAAAGTAACGAGGTGATTGTGCGTACCGCAAAAGCGGTGAAGAACATGGAACAACTTTCCGAAGATCTGGCCAGGACAGTGGGACGGTTCAAGGTTTAGATGTGGTGGTGGGTGTGAGGTGGCGGGGTTATCCCGAATAGTGGATGGTGAGATGAGGGTGTAGGTCGGAGTTCGAGCTTGGATGTGGAGGTAAAAATGCTGAGTGATATGAAAATAGGTTCACGATTGACGGCCTTGTTAACCTTGCTGCTGGCGATGTTGCTGCTGGTCGGTGGTATGAGCATCTATATGTTGGCGGAGGCCAATAGCAAGATGGAATCCATGTATCAGGATCGCCTGGTCGCGGTGGATGCATTACACCGCATCAATGAGCTTAATCTGGTCATACGCACGGCACTTGCGGGTAGCTATGTCACCCCGGAAATTGCAAACAAAAACAAGGAGGAAATTGCGGAGAGTATCGCCGAAATTGGAAAATACTGGGACGTTTTTCTGGCCACTCACGCGACTCCTGAACAGGTGGAATTGGCCAACAAGGTGGTCGCGGCGAGAAAAAAATACCGGGATGAGGGGATAGCTCCCGCTATCGCGGCGATGAAGATTGGCGACATGGCGCAACTGAAAAAGCTCATCGTCGAGGATGTTCGTCCCTTGTATGAGAACCTGACTGCCGCAATTGTCCCGTTGCGTGAATCAGAAATCAATGAAAGCAAAAAACTCTTTGAAGACTCTGCGGCGTCTTATCGCACCTTCCGTAGCGTGCTGATCGCCATGATCGCTTGCGGTGTGCTATTGGCCGTGCTGCTGGGCCTGTCTATCATCCGGGGTATCAATCGCTCCGTCACCGAGCTGCGCGGCGTGATGGTGAAGATGTCGACGGATGGCGACCTCAGTGCTCGCGTCAAGATCGTTGGCCGTGATGAGATTGCCCAGGCAGCGATTGCGTTCAACGGGCTGATCGAAGGCTTCGCCAATATTATCCGCCAGGTGTTGGCAAATGCCGATACCGTCTCAAGCACGGCGGCGCAACTGTCTGCCTCATCGTTGCAAATCGCGCAAGGTTCGCAGTTGCAGAGTGAGGCGGCGGCTTCCACCGCAGCGGCGGTAGAGCAGATCACGGTCAGTATCAGCGCGGTGGCTGCGAATACCGACGAAGTGCGTAAGCAGTCGGAGAAAAGCCTGCATCGAACCCAGCAGGGCAATCAGGATGTCACCGTCATGATAGGCGAGATCGGGCGCGTACAGGATGCGGTCAATCAGATTGCCGGGTCGGTCAAGGAATTCGTCGACAGCACCCGCGCAATCAGCGGCATGACCCAGCAGGTCAAGGACATCGCCGACCAGACCAATCTGCTGGCATTGAATGCGGCCATCGAAGCGGCGCGTGCCGGTGAGCAGGGACGAGGCTTTGCGGTGGTGGCGGATGAGGTGCGCAAGCTGGCGGAAAAATCCGCCCGATCGGCAAGCGAAATCGATCAGGTGACCAATTCGCTGAACCAGAAATCCAGCCATGTCGAAGCGGTGGTGCAGACTGGTTTGCGTTCCTTGCAGGCGACGCAGGAGCAGGTGGCGCGCGTCTCCGCCGTGCTGTCCGAAGCAGGCGAAGCCGTGTTGCAGTCCAGCCACGGCGTGAGCGACATCGCGGCATCGGTGGGTGAGCAGAGTCTGGCCAGCACCGAGATCGCGCGCAACGTGGAGAAGATCGCGCAGATGTCCGAAGAGAGCCATGCGGCGACGGAGTCGAACACTCAAGACATCGCGCGCCTGGAGCAACTGGCAAAAACGTTGCAGACCGCGGTGAGCCGGTTCCGGGTTTAAGTTTTATTTTTTTGGGTTTTAATCATGCAAAACAAACATGCTTACGTGTCGCAAAGGGAACAGCCGTATCCCGCGAATAAAGTCTTGGTTTCCAAGACCGATACCAAAGGCATCATCACCTACGCGAACCAGGCGTTTGTGGATATCTCGGGTTACAGCCACGAGGAGCTGATGGGCAAGAGCCACAATATCGTGCGCCATCCCGACATGCCGCCTATGGCATTCAAATGGATGTGGGATACGTTGAAAGCGCAGCGTCCGTGGCGCGGGACGGTGAAGAACCGCTGCAAGAACGGCGATCACTACTGGGTGCGCGCGACGGTGGCTCCTATCGTCGAGGACGGGCGGGTGACCGGTTATGTGTCGATGCGCAGAGCACCGACACGCAGCCAGATCAACGAGGCCGACGCGCTGTATCGCGCATACAGCCAAAGCGGGGCCGCGTTTGTGTCTGCCCGTGAGCGGTTCAAGTTCAAGAACTGGTCGCTTAAATCCAAGCTGCAACTGATTATCCAAAGCGGGCTACTGGTTGTGTTGGGATTGGGTCAGGTGTTCATTTCGATGCGCCTGCATACCGACCCCACCACCGAGTTGGAGTTGCTGGGCGGGCAGGTCGCACTGCATCTGTTTTTGTTCTTCTTCATCGGATACTGTGTCGTGAAATATGTGAGTTCGCCGCTCGAGGCGATCAAGCATGAAGTGCGCAATGTTTTGCAGGGTAACTTTGATACGGAAATCGACATCAGTGTGGGCGATGAAGTGGGCGACATGTGTTGCGAGATCACCAATATGCAAACTTATTTGCGCATGCTGGTCGATGACATCGCCACTTCGGCGCGGACAATCAGCGCGCACTCGAGTGGGCTGGATACGCAGGTGTCCGGGGTGGCCGGCAACGCGCTGGTCGAACAGGAGCAGCTTCAGGCGATGGCTGCGACCATGGAAGAGTTCAGCCAATCGGTGGCCGAAGTGGCGAACATGGCTTCCGACTCGTTGAACGATGCCACCTCGACGAGACGCATCGTCGAGGAAAACAACCGGCATATGGATCGCAGCATCGAAGCGACGACCCGTGTCGTGGATGCGGTGTCAACATCGAGCAAGACCATCGCGGAACTGGGCGAGTCCGTGCTGAAGATCGGTGCGATCGCCAATGTGATCAAGGAAATCGCCGACCAGACCAATCTGCTGGCGTTGAATGCGGCCATCGAAGCCGCGCGTGCGGGTGAACAGGGGCGCGGGTTTGCGGTGGTGGCGGACGAGGTGCGCAAGCTTGCGGAGCGCACCGCCAACAGCACCAAGGATATCGCGCACACCATAGACATGATCCGCGTGGTGACGGATACGGCACAGCAGGCGATGGGCAGCGCGGTGTCCGAGGTGGAGACGGGAATTGCCCTGATACGCAAAAACGGCGAAGGATTGAAAGAGATCATGGGTGCGACGATCAAGGTCACCAACCGTGTCGAAAACATCGCGCTGTCAACCAAAGAACAATCTGCGGCCGGGGAGAGCGTAGCGCAAAGCCTGGAGCGTATCAGTCAGCTGGTGGACGGCAATGTGCAGCTGGTCACCCAGGCCAAAACGGCATCCGGGGCATTGTCCAGATCCGCTACCGAATTGAAAAGGGCCGGTTACCCGCTGACCAAGTGCGCGAATGAGTGAAGTGAGACTTGGGAACGCGAATCGCGAGCGGGTGAACAGCGGAGCGGGTGAACCTGTTCATGCAACTGTCCCCGATCCGGTATTTTTAGGAGAAGTAAATGTCTGACCTGTTAAAGAGTATTGATGCGCGCACCAAACTGGCAGGCACCAACAAGCTGGAAATATTGATGTTCTCGCTGGGCAAGGACACGCGCACCAACCGCGAGGAAACATTCGGCATCAATGTTTTCAAAGTGCGCGAGGTGATGCGCATCCCGGCGATTACCCGTGCCCCGGAAATGCCGTCATCCGTCGAAGGGATGGTGAGTTTGCGCGGCGCGCTGGTGCCGGTGATCGACCTGGCCAAACACGTCGGTATCGCAACCGACTGCAAGCCGGAGATCATGATCGTCACGGAGTACAACGGGCACACGCAGGGATTCCTGGTTAAGGCAGTGGACAACATCTTGCGCCTGGACTGGTCGTCGATGCGTGTTCCCCCGGCGATGCTGGTGGCGGAGATGGGCGGGTTGGTCACGGCGATTACCGAGCTGCAGGACCAGCGTCTGGTGATGATGATAGACGTGGAAAAGGTGTTGTCGGAAACCACCAACTTCGACAGCGACGACTTGATCATCAAGAGCGTGCAACCGCTGGGCAAGGACCGCACCGTGTTCTTCGCCGACGATTCTTCGGTGGCACGCCATCAGATCGCGCGCACACTCGATGCCATGCAGGTCAAACATATCTCCGCGATCAACGGGCGGCAAGCCTGGGTCGAGCTGCTCAAGATGGCCGATTACGCGGATGCCACCCATACCCCGTTGAAAAACATGGTTCAGGTGATCCTGACCGATGTGGAAATGCCCGAGATGGACGGCTATATGCTGACGCGCAAGATCAAAGCGGATAAACGCTTCACCGGCATCCCGGTGCTGATGCATTCATCCCTGAGCAGTTCGTCCAATCAGCAGTTGGGCAAGACGGTCGGGGTGGATGAATATGTGCCGAAGTTCGAGCCGCAAAAACTGGCGCAGATATTGACGAAATTGCTGGGTTAAGAAGAGCGGGTAGCCAGTAGTTTGTAGCGGATAGCACACGCAATAAATTGCAGGTTTTAGCGACTGGCTGGCAGCATAAAGTGGAGAATGAAATGAGTTACTCGAATGAGATGTTGGGCGTGAGCGATGACGGACTGTTGGACCAGATCGACGCGCGTACCAGTCTGGCCGGTTCCAACAAGATGGAGATTTTGTTGTTCAGCCTGGGTAGCGGGGAAAAATTCGGCATCAATGTGTTCAAGGTCAAGGAAGTGTGTCCGGCCGGCAAGATCACCCGCACCCCCAATATGCCAACCGGCGTGGACGGGATCGTGTCGTTGCGCGGCCATGTGATGCCGGTGCTGAATCTGGCGAACTTCATGCACATGCATCCTGCCGAGGCGCACCAGGTGATGATGGTTGCGGAGTACAACAACCACATTCTCGGTTTTCTGGTCGAGAGCGTCGATCGCATCATCCGCGTCGATTGGGACAAGGTGCGTGCCACCGAGGGCATGCTGTCGGATCAGGGCGCGCTCATCACCGCCATCACCGAGCTGCCGGATGGCTCACTGGTGTCTATCCTCGATGTCGAACAGATACTGGCGAATGCGTTCGGCGAAGCGGTAGTGGGAAATGTCGAGCGGGTGCAGTCGGAACACGATCTGTGCATTTTCTTCGCCGATGATTCGATGGTGGCGCGCAGGAAGATCGCCGAAGTCCTGGACAAAATGGGGGTCAAACATATCGCCGCGAACAATGGCAGAGAGGCATGGGAACGCATCAAGGCGATGGCGGATGCGGCGCAAAGTGCCGGTGCCGATTTGAGCCAGCAGATCCAGGTGATCCTGACCGATGCGGAGATGCCGGAGATGGACGGCTATGTGCTGACCCAGAATATCAAGGCGGATCGCAGATTCGATGGCATCCCGGTGGTGATGCATTCGTCGCTGTCATCGGATGCGAATCGCGCGATGGGGCGGCGTGTCGGCGTGGATTATTACGTGCCGAAATTCGATTCGATCATCTTGTCGTCGACGCTGCGTCCGTTGCTGACGTAAAGGCAGTTTTTAGTCGTTAGTTCTAAGTTATTAGTTGGTGTTGTCGCTGCGCGGTTTTATCTGGCGACTAACGACTGGTGACTGTATTCGGGAGATTGCAATGGGTATAGAAAGTACAAGATTTCTGGTAGTGGATGATTTTTCGACGATGCGTCGCATCGTGCGCAATCTGCTTAAAGAATTGGGTTTTACCAACGTCCAGGAAGCGGAGGACGGGGTGGATGCCCTGGCCAAGCTGCGTGCCGCAGAATTTGATTTTGTGGTGTCGGATTGGAACATGCCGAACATGACCGGTCTCGAATTGCTGAAGGAGATCAGGAAGGATGCCAGGCTCAAACATCTGCCGGTGTTGATGGTGACGGCGGAGGCGAAAAAGGAAAACATCATCGAGGCCGCGCAGGCGGGTGCCAGTGGTTATGTGGTCAAGCCATTCACGGCCGGAACGCTGGATGAGAAGCTGAAGAAAATCTTTCAAAACATGCAAAAGTGAGGAATGCCATGGCCACCCAACCTGCAATAAACGATACGGAAGATCTCGAAGCATTATTCGACAGCATCCTGGAGGCGAACAATGCCGAGAACAAAGTCGAATCCAAAGCCGCCGTCGTGCCCATCCTCCCGGCAAGTGTTTCCGGAGATGGCGGAGGCAAGGTGATCAGTCAGATCGGTCAGATGGCACGCACCCTGCACGATACGCTGCGCGAACTGGGCTTGAACAAGGATATAGAAAAAGCCGCCGCCTCAATCCCCGATGCGCGTGACCGTCTCAACTATGTGGCGAACCTGACGCAACAGGCGGCCGAGCGTGTGCTCAATGCGATCGATGCGGCGCAGCCCGTGGTGGTGCAGATGGAAAGTGACGCGCAGCACTTGTCCAAGCAATGGGACTTGTTGTTCGAGAAAAAACTGGATGTGGAGAAATTCAAAAATCTGGTGATGCAGACCCACGCGTTCTTGCGTGATATGCCCAAGCAAACCAAGCAGACCAATGCCTATCTGCTGGAGATCATGATGGCGCAGGATTTCCAGGACCTGACCGGACAGGTCATCAAAAAGATCATCTCTGTCACGCAGGAAATGGAGCAGCAGCTCTTGGCCTTGCTCATCGAGAATGCCGCGCCATCCGTCAAGGCCGATCTGCATAGCGGGCTGTTGAACGGGCCGGTGGTCAATGCGCAAGGGCGCACCGATATTGTGACCAGCCAGGACCAGGTGGACGATCTGCTGGAAAGCTTGGGATTTTGAAAGCGGGATGCGGGATGCAGGATTCAGGATTCAGGATTCAGGATTCAGGAAAACCGATGCACCGCCTTTAACTGAATCCTGATTTCTGAATCCTGCTTCTTAAAAATGGGAGAAAAAAATGAATGACTTTGCAGGCATGGAAGAATTGCTGCATGACTTTTTGTCCGAGGCGTCGGAGATGTTGTCCGACGTGGATGCGAAGCTGATCGATCTGGAGAAAGCCCCTGCGGATTCCAAGCTGCTCAATGATATTTTTCGCGGCTTTCACACCATCAAGGGCGGGGCCGGATTTCTCAATGCGACCGAGCTGGTGACCTTGTGCCATTTGACCGAGAATCTTTTCGACAAGCTGCGCAATGGCGAGATGGCGTTGACGGCGGAGATCATGGACGCGATCTTTTCGGCGACCGGTGAGGTGAGCAAGATGTTCGGCGCGTTGTCGCAAAGTCAGATGCCATTGCCCGCACCCACGGAATTGATTGCGGTGCTGAAGGCGACGCTGGCCGGTCAGCAATCGGATACACCCGCGCGCGCGCAGCGACCCGCTCAGAACGGGATGGCAAAAGCGGGGGAGGGTGTCACGCTACCGGAAGGGGTGGACTGGAACGCCTTGTACAGCGCGCTGACCGGAACGGACATCGTCACCCAGGTGGGTGTGGTGCGCGATACGGAAAAGATTGCTCAGGCGGTGTCCGAGGAAGAATCCACCACCAAGGCGTTCGGGCGTCGTGCGGATGATGTGCCGGGCAGCACTGTCGGACGGCGCGCGGGGGATGTGCCTGCCAAAGAAGTCAAGGAAGCCACCATCCGGGTGGATACCCATCGTCTCGATCAGGTGCTGAATCTGTCCGGCGAGATCGGGCTGACCAAGAACCGTCTCACCCATTTGCGTTCCGACATCATGCAGGGCCGCCAGGATGCCGACACCTTGCGCGAGCTCGACCAGTCCGTCAGCCAGCTCGATATGCTGGTGGTGAACCTGCAGAATGCGGTGATGAAGACGCGCATGCAGCCCATCGGCCGCCTGTTCAATAAATATCCGCGTCTGGCCCGCGATCTGGCCCGCTCCTTGGGCAAAGATGTCGAGCTGGTGTTGTCCGGTGAAGAGACGGAAATGGACAAGACCATGATAGAGGACCTCAACGACCCGTTGGTGCATCTGGTACGCAATGCGGTCGATCACGGTGTGGAGACGGTGGAAGAACGTATCGCTGCCGGCAAACCGGAAAAGAGCCTGGTCGAACTGAGCGCGCGCCAGGAAGGCGACCATATCCTGATCACCATCGCCGATGACGGGCGGGGGATGCGTCCGGAGGTGATCCGCAACAAGGCCATCGAAAAAGGACTCATCACCAATGAGATCGCCAACACGCTGGATGAACACCAGTGCCTGGAACTGATCTTGCTCCCGGGATTTTCGACCAAGGATGAGATCTCCAGTGTGTCGGGTCGCGGTGTCGGTATGGATGTGGTGAAGACCAACATCCAGAAGCTCAACGGCACGATCAATATCCATTCCGAACCCGGCAAGGGCAGTCTCATCACCATCTCTCTGCCGCTGACCCTGGCGATATTGCCGGTGTTGATCCTGCGTCTGGGCGAGCAGTCATTTGCCGTGCCGCTGTCCATGGTGCGGGAGATCCTGTCGGTCTCCCCGGGCCAGTTACAGCAAGTATCGGGTCGCGCCACCATGGTGGTACGCGGTGAAGTGCTGCCGGTGCTGCCGCTGGCGCAATTGATCGGATGGGAGTCGGGAGCCGCGCCGGAAGTCGGGGTGCTGATGCAGGTCAACAACAACAGCTTCATTCTGTCGGCAGACGGCTTTGCCGGACATGACGATGTGGTGATCAAGTCGCTGGATACCTTCCGTCCCAAAGGAGTGGCCGGCGTGACGATGTCCAGCGAAGGCGACATCGTGCTGATTCTCGATATCAAAGAGTTGTTAAGCGATGTGCGCGGCAATTAGCGGATTTACCGCTCTTCAGGCACTTCGTGCCGTTTCACTTTGACCGTATCAACAACCAGGAGAACCAGATGTTTTGCGGAAAACTAAAACAACACCACCAGACAGCACTCGCCAAATTGGCGCAAGCCGAAGGGACGGTCGCGAATCTGCGCAACGAGCTGGTAAAAGCCGAAAGCGAACGCGATGCGATGCGGGCGGACAGCCAGCAAGCGCGGTTGGACGGCGAGATGGCCCGCTTGATCTTCGATAGTTTGCAGGGATTCGGCGTCTCCTTTGTCGCATTGCAGAACTCGCAGGTCGCCGCCGCACAGTCGCTCAAGGAAGAAACGCAGCATGCCAGCGAAGCGGCCAGTGTCTCGGCGGGCAATCGCGAAGCGGTGTTGCAGATCGCCAAGAGCCTGGAGGCGTTGTCCGGTGACACGCTGCAGTCTTCCACCAACGTGCAGAACCTGACCCAGCGTGCCGCGCAGATCGGCAGCATCGTGCAGCTCATCAAGGAGATCGCCGACCAGACCAATCTGCTGGCGTTGAATGCCGCCATCGAAGCCGCGCGCGCCGGCGAGCAGGGGCGCGGTTTTGCGGTGGTGGCCGACGAGGTGCGCAAGCTGGCGGAGCGTACCGCGAAAGCGACCAGCGAGATCTCCACCATTGTCACGGCGATCCAGGGCGAGACCGATCAGGCCAAACGGCAGATGCATGGCATGGCGGAAAAGTCACAGGTGTTCAGCAATGAAGTGAACGGTGTAGTGGATAGCATGAAGCATCTGCTTGATCTGTCGCAGCAGATGGAAGGCACGATCTCGGCGGCGGCGTTGCGCAGTTTTATCGAGGTCACCAAGATCGATCACATCCTCTACAAGTTCGAGATATACAAAGTGTTTATGGGTGCTTCAGACCGCAGTCACGACAGCTTTGCCTCGCATACTGCCTGCCGTCTGGGTCAATGGTATTTCGACGGGGAAGGGAAGGCCTGCGCCAAACTGGATGGCTATGCCGCCGTTGCCAATCCGCACGAGGCTTTTCATCAGAACGGCCGGGAGGCGGTCAAGGCGTTCCGTGCGGGCGAAGGATTGCGCGGCATGGCACTGGTCGCCAAGATGGAGACCGACAGCATGAGCGTGCTCGCCGCTCTGGAACGAATCGCCCTCTCCGCCGAATCCGCCGGGGCATGACATCGTGGCAAAGACGATACTCAGCGTTGATGACTCCAATTCGATCCGCCAGATGGTGGTATTCACGTTAAGGAGCGAAGGTTACGCAGTGATCGAAGCCGCCGATGGCCAGGAGGGTCTGGACCAGGCGCAGCGGCACACCGTCGATCTGGTGTTGACCGATCTGAACATGCCGCGCATGGATGGACTGACGCTGACCAGGGCGTTGCGCGCGCTGCCGGGCTATCGCACCGTGCCTATTCTGATGCTGACCACCGAATCGGACGACGCCATGAAGATGCAGGGCCGGGCGGCGGGTGCGACCGGTTGGCTGGTCAAGCCGTTCGACCCGCAAAAGTTACTGGAAGTGGTCAAGAAGGTGCTCGGTTGATCCGGTTCGATCTGTGAAAGCCCTCTCGTGAGCATCGACATCAGCCAGTTCTACAAGATCTTCTTCGATGAGGCTGACGAGCATCTGTCCACCATGGAGTCGTTGCTGTTGGCACTGGATGTGACGGATCCCGGCATGGAGGAGCTGAACGCGATCTTCCGTGCGGCGCATTCCATCAAGGGCGGCAGCAGCACCTTCGGTTTCGACGATATGACGGCAGTGACGCATGTGCTGGAAAGTCTGCTCGACCGTCTGCGCAAACAGGAGATGAAACTGACCGACGCAATGGTCAATGTGTTTCTGGAGGCGGGCGACGTCATCCGCATGCAGCTGGATGCGCATCGCGGCGAAGGCGCGGTGGACCAGGACGTGGTCAGGGCAGTGTGCGGGAAGCTGGAACGTCTGGCGGGTGGCAGCGCGCCGGTCGCGCGGGCGACGCCACACGGCGTGACAGCGACGGCTCAGGGTGGTATCGCCCGCGAGCCGTTACCCGCGGCGGCTGAAGAGGCCGACCAGGGCTACGGACTTTTCGCCGCTGTCAGCGATGCCGCAACGCAGCCAGCCGGACCGGGCTACGGCTTCTTCGCCGATGAACCCCTGCCGGTTGCCGCGCAGCAGGATCGCGCGGACGCCGCGCAAGGTTATGGTTTCTTCGAGGAGCTCGCGCCGGTTGCCGTTCCTGTTCCCCGGACTGCACACCGCAGTGGCGATGATGAGGAAGGGCAGGTCACCGAACTCAGGCGTGCCAGCGACCAGGCGGCGGGTGCCGATACGTCGATACGGGTGCATGTGGAGAAGCTCGACCAGCTCATCAATCTGGTCGGCGAACTGGTCATCACCCAAGCCATGCTGGCACAGTCTGCCGCGAGTGCGGATAGCGCGCTGTATGAAAAACTGAAAAGCGGCCTGCACCAGCTGGAGCGCAACACGCGCGATCTGCAGGAAGTGGTGATGTCGGTACGCATGTTGCCCATATCGGTGGTGTTCAGCCGATTTCCGCGCATGGTGCGCGACCTGGCGGGCAAGCTGGGCAAACAGGTCGAGTTGAAGATGCTGGGTGCAGGGACGGAGCTGGACAAGGGACTGATCGAAAAGATCGCCGATCCGTTGACGCATCTGGTGCGCAACAGTCTGGATCACGGCATCGAGTCTCCCGAAATGCGGCGCGCGGCGGGCAAACCGGAGCAGGGTGTCATCACCCTGATGGCATCGCATCAGGGCGGCAACATCGTCATCGAAGTGGCTGATGACGGGGGCGGGCTGAATCGTGCCAGGATATTGGACAAGGCACGCGAACGCGGATTGCCGGTGCGCGATGACATGAGCGATCAGGAAGTCTGGATGCTGATCTTCGAGGCCGGTTTTTCGACCGCCGAAATCGTCACCGATGTGTCCGGTCGAGGGGTCGGCATGGACGTGGTCAAACGCAACATCGGCGCGATGGGCGGGCGGGTGGAGATCGACTCGGCAGCAGGGGCGGGAACGCGCATCACCATCCGCTTGCCGCTCACGCTGGCGATCCTGGACGGGCTGTCTGTGGCGGTCGGCGAGCAGACCTACATCATCCCGCTGGGCTGCATCATCGAATCGTTGCTGATGAAGGAAAGCGATCTGCGCACCGTCAGCGGCGGCGGACACCTGATGCATGTGCGCGGCGAATATCTGCCGCTGCTGGCGTTGCGCGAGGTGTTCAAGTTGCCGTGCGCGGCCGCCAATCCCGACACCCGCATCGTGGTCATCGTCGAGTCGGAAGGGCGAAAGATCGCATTGGAAGTAGATGAACTGCTGGGCCAGTACCAGGTGGTGATCAAGAGTCTGGAAGTCAATTTCCGCAAGTTGCCCGGAATCTCCGGCGCGACCATCACGGGCGACGGAAGCGTCGCATTGATCGTGGATGTGGCAGCGTTAAGAATGCACTGAGCAAGTCTCACCGTTAAGGAAGCAACATGGCAAATGAGAGCGGCGGCGGAATCCTATCCAACAACGAGTTCCTGACCTTTACCCTGGGTAACGAGGAATACGGCATCGATATCCTCAAGGTGCAGGAGATACGCGGTTACGACGCGGTGACCCGCATCGCCAACACGCCGGAGTTCATCAAGGGCGTGATCAATCTGCGCGGCATCATCGTGCCCATCGTCGATATGCGCATCAAGTTCCGGCTGACCCAGATCAGCTACGATCAATTCACCGTGGTCATCATCCTCAGCCTCGGGCATCGCATCGTCGGTATCGTGGTGGACAGCGTCTCCGATGTGCTGACTCTCAAGCCGGAACAGATCCGGCCTACCCCGGAACTGTCCGCCGCGCTGGATACCCGTTACATTCTGGGTCTGGGCACGGTGGACGAGCGGATGTTGATTCTGGTGGACATCGAGAAACTGATGAGCAGCAGTGAGATGGCGTTAATAGCAGAAGCAGTGTAGCGATCCAATACAGGAATCAGGAGAAAGAATAATGCGTATCAACACACCGGTCACGAATGTCGAATTCGAAATCAAGGACGGCTCATCCATCGTTTCCAAGACCGATCTGAAAGGACTGATCACCTACGTCAATCCAGAATTTATCGAGGCCAGCGGCTTTGCCGAACAGGAACTGCTCGGGCAGCCGCACAACATCGTGCGCCATCCGGATATGCCGACCGAGGTGTTTGACGATCTCTGGCGGACCCTCAAGAAGGGACGGCCATGGACCGGTGTGGTCAAGAACCGGCGCAAGGACGGGAGTTACTACTGGGTCGTGGCCAATACCACGCCGATCTTCGAGGGTGGCAGTGCCGTTGGCTACATGTCGGTGCGCAGCAAGCCGACCCGCGCCCAGGTGGCGATGCACGAAGAGATTTACCGCCTGTTCCGCGAGGGAAAACGCGGTGGTCTGCGCATCGTCGAAGGCCGTGCCGTGAAGTCCGGGGCGTGGCGCACCCTGCTGGGCAGCTTCGGCAATCTGCATGAGAAGTCAAAGATGATCGCCGTCTTCGCTGTGATGATGTGCGCCATGCTGCTGACCAATCTGGCCAGTTACTATTCGGCCAAATATACCGAATCCGAGATGGCGGACATCGTCACACGGCGCATGTTGATCAAACAGGATGTGCAGAGTTTGCAATATCTGCTCGCCGCCAACCGGTTGGAGATGGTGCTGGCGTTGCAGTCTGGCACGCGCGGCAAGCCCGCCGGCAGCCGCGATAGCCACGAACGCGCGCTGTCCGAGCATCTGGATGCCTTGGCGGCAAACGACAAAGCGATCGCGGTCCTGCTCAGGCAAATCAAGGGGAGGGTGATAGACGAAAAAATGATTGCCCTGATCTCCGGAGCGGATCAACTCATCCAGAAAGCCGAGAATGAGGATATGCCGCAGCTGCGGCGTTCCTTGCAGGACGGACGTTATGCGGCGGCACAAAGTGTGTTGCTGGATCGCGTGGATCCTGCCTATCGGGAGGCCGGTAGTGTTCTCGCCGGGGCGAATGATCGCCAGACCGAACTGACCCGGTCCTCCTATCAGTCGGCATCGGACAATGCCTATGCATCGCGCCGCTTCCAGGTGACGGTCTCGGTGGTTTCGATCTTGGTCGCGGCCCTCATCGGCATCCTGTTGGTGCGCTACATCGTCGCTACCTTGCGCCTGGCCAACCGACAACTCAGGCGCATCGCTCAGGGGAATTATTCCGATCACATCGACGTGAAACGTGCGGACGAAACCGGCTTGCTGTTGTACGCGATGAAATCGATGCAGATTCGCATGGGGATAGAGGTGTCCGATGCCAAGCGCATCAGCGACGAGGTGACGCGGGTCAAGATCGGGTTGGATAACGTCAGCACCAATGTGATGATCGCCGACCGGCATCGCAACATCATCTATATGAACAAGGCGATCACCGAAATGTTCAGTGCGGCGCAGGATGACATACGCAAGGACTTCCCGGCTTTCGCTGCGGCCAATCTGCTGGGCACCAACATCGACCAGTTTCACCAGAACCCGGCACATCAGGTACAGCTGCTGGACAAGTTGCGCGGCACGCACAAGATCAACCTCAAGATCGGCGTGCGTACCTTCACGTTGACGGTAAACGCGGTGCTCAATGACCGGGGTGAGCATCTCGGTTCGGCGGTGGAGTGGATAGACCGCACGGCGGAGCTGGCGGTCGAAAATGAGATCGCCAACATCGTCGCAGCGGCAGCGCGCGGCGACTTCACGCAGCGCATCAGACTGGAAGGCAAGTCCGGCTTCTTCCTGCAAATGGGAGAGAGCATCAATCAATTGCTGGAGACCAGCTCGGTCGGTCTCAACGAAGTGGTGAGGGTGCTGGGTGCCTTGGCCCAGGGCGATTTGACCGAGGTCATCAGCAACGAATATAGCGGTACCTTCGGCAAGTTGAAGGACGATTCGAACGTGACCGTGGCGCAACTGACCGAGACCATACGACGCATCAAAGATGCGACCGATGCCATCAGTACCGCCTCGAAGGAGATCGCCAGCGGCAACGCCGACCTGTCGCAACGTACCGAGGAACAGGCTTCCAGTCTGGAAGAGACCGCCGCCAGCATGGAAGAACTCACCGCGACCGTGAAACAGAACGCCGAGAATGCCAAACAGGCCAACCGGCTTGCCTTGAGCGCGTCGGACATCGCGGTCAAAGGGGGGCAGGTGGTGGGCGAAGTGGTCGGCACCATGTCGTCCATCAGTGAAAGTTCGAAGAAGATCGTGGACATCATCAGCGTCATCGACGGCATCGCCTTCCAGACCAACATCCTCGCCCTGAACGCGGCGGTGGAAGCGGCGCGTGCCGGCGAACAGGGACGCGGCTTTGCCGTGGTCGCTTCCGAGGTACGCAATCTCGCCCAGCGCAGCGCGGCGGCCGCCAAGGAGATCAAGGGGCTCATCAGCGACTCGGTCGAGAAGGTGGGCGCGGGCACGCGGCTGGTGGACGATGCCGGGAAGACCATGAACGAAGTGGTGGGCGCAGTCAAACGCGTGACCGACATCATGGCGGAGATCACGGCGGCGTCGACCGAACAAAGCCAGGGCATCGCACAAGTCAACACCACCATCACGCAAATGGACGATGTGACGCAACAGAACGCCGCCTTGGTCGAGCAAGCCGCAGCGGCGGCGGAGTCGCTCGAAGAACAGGTGGATGAACTGTCCGTGCTGATGAGCGCGTTCAAGCTGTCGGGAGAACTGTCCGTGGCGCATCCCAAGCAGCGTGCTTCCGCCATACGACAACTGCCTGCCGGACCGCACAAACTGATGTCCCGTAACAGGCCGCACCCACCGAAACTGGAGGATTTTGCAGACGGGGAGTGGAAGGAATTCTAAAGGCGGGATACAGGATACAGGATGCAGGATGCAGGATGCAGTTAAGAGCGGTGCAGCGGTTTTCCTGAATCCTGAATCCTGAATCCTGAATCCTGATCCCCGATTCCCAACCCAGTACAAGATATGGCAGAAGTTAAAGACATTGGCAGTCGCGAGTTTCATTTCACCACGCAGGACTTCCAGCGCGTGCGCAAGATGATCTATGACCATGCCGGCATCGCGCTCAGCGAAAGCAAACAGGAGCTGGTCTACAGCCGCTTGTCCAGACGCCTGCGCGCAACCGGCATACCCACTTTCGGCGAGTATCTGGCGTTGCTGGAACAAAGCGATGCCGGCGAATGGGAGGCCTTCACCAATTCGTTGACGACCAATCTCACCTCGTTCTTTCGCGAGCCCCACCATTTCCCGATACTGGCGGAACAGCTGCGTAACATCGGTCAGTCGCGTCCCATCGTGTTGTGGTGTTCGGCCAGCTCGACCGGCGAGGAGGCCTATTCGATGGCGATGACCGCGATTGATGCGTTCAATACGTTCACCCCTAATGTGAAGATCATCGCGACCGATCTCGATACCAACGTGCTGGATACGGCCCGCAAGGGTGTGTACGCGCTGGAAAGGGTGGAAAAGCTGGACCCGGGGCTGGTCAAACGCTTCTTCCTGAAGGGAACGGGCAGTCAGGATGGGTACGTCAAGGTGCGTCCCGAGCTGCACAACCTGATCACCTTCCGCAAACTGAACCTGCTCGATGCGACCTGGCCGATACGTGACAAGGTGGATGCGATCTTCTGCCGCAACGTGATGATCTATTTCGACAAGGATACGCAGCTGGCGATGCTGAAAAAAATGGCCCGGCTGCTGGGCAGCGACGGCTTGCTGTATACCGGCCATTCGGAGAGTCTGTATCACGCCGAAGCCTATTTCAAATTGCGCGGCAAGACGGTTTACGAACTTTCGCCATCGCTGAAAAAAATCGCGCAAAGCCAAGTGGCCAAGGTGTAACGGGTACAGTCCATGACAGACCATAATTTTGCAGAGACTGTTTCCCCGAACCGCTATTTCGACCGGAACTTCAACATCGAGGCGGTGAAGATATTGCCCGGCGAATATTTTGTGACGGGACGCGACATGGTGCTGGTGACGGTGCTGGGTTCCTGTGTATCGGCATGCATACGCGACAGGATGACCGGCATAGGCGGGATGAATCATTTCATGCTGCCGGACAGCAACGATGGCGGCGACCCGGTCGGCGTGGCGGGACGCTATGGCACGTATGCGATGGAACTGATGATCAACCAGTTGCTGAAGAACGGTGCGCGGCGGGCTAATCTTGAGGCAAAGGTGTTCGGCGGCGGGAACGTGCTGCGCGGCTTTACCGTCACCAACGTGGGGCAGCGTAACGCCGAATTCGTGATTGATTATCTGCATACGGAGAACATCGCGCTCAAGGCGCAGGATCTGCTGGATATCTATCCGCGCAAGGTCTATTTTTTTCCGGCGACCGGGCGCACCCTGGTGCGGCAGTTGCGCAACGTGCATAACGACACCATCGTGCAACGCGAACAGCAGTACATCTCCCGTGTTCGCGCATCCGGCGTGCAGGGTGAGGTGGAATTGTTCTGATTGGCCGTGAAGGATGAGACAGGATGACTAGAGAAATGAACGCTGCAGGCAGCAAGATCAGGGTGTTGATCATCGACGATTCGGCATTGATGCGCGGTATTTTGAAAGAGATCATCAACAGCTATCCCGATATGGAAGCGATCGGTGCCGCGCACCATCCCCTCCAGGCGCGCGAGATGATCAAACAGATGAACCCCGACGTGTTGACGCTGGATGTGGACATGCCCGAGATGGACGGACTGGTCTTCCTGGAAAAATTGATGCGCCTGCATCCCATGCCGGTGTTGATGATCTCCGCTCTGACCGAACGCGGTTCCGAGGCGGCATTGCGCTCACTGGAACTGGGCGCGGTCGATTTCCTGGCCAAACCCAAGTTGAGTGTGGCGGAAGGGATGCAGGCCTATGCCGACGAGATCGCGGAAAAGATACGTGCAGCAGCGCGCGCCAAGCTGAGGCCGGGCGTGGTGCCTGCCAGCAGCTTGCCGGTCGTGGGCGGCCGGCTGTCCGGCACGGAAAAACTGATCATCGTCGGGGCGTCCACCGGTGGAACCGAGGCACTCAAGGCGTTGCTGACGCCGATGCCGGCCGATGCGCCGGCGATCCTGGTCGCACAGCACATGCCGGAAGCGTTCACCAAATCCTTCGCGGCGCGTCTGGATGGATTGTGCGAGATGAGCGTCGGCGAGGCCGTGCATAACGAAAGGGTGCTGCCGGGTCATGTGTACCTCGCTCCGGGAAATTCGCACCTGCTGGTCAAACGCAGCGGATCGAACTATGTGCTCGAGGTGAATCAGGCGGAGCGGGTCAATCATCACCGTCCCTCGGTGGATGTCCTGTTTCATTCCGCAGCACGATGCGCGGGGGCGAACGCGCTCGGCGTGATGCTGACCGGCATGGGCAAGGATGGCGCGCTGGGGATGCTGGAGATGCGCCGGGCGGGCGCATACAACTACGCCCAGGACGAGGCGAGCTGCGTGGTCTATGGCATGCCGCGCGCGGCAGTCGAGGCCGGGGCGGTACACGAGTCGTTGCCGATACAAGAGATGGCGCGAACTGTGTTGGCCAGGGCGATGAGTAAACTCCCGTGAACAAGCCGCCGCACCGTTGATGGTGCCACGGCACCGATATTGAATCCCACATTGAAGGCAAGGACCACACGATGACGATTATTCGTTCCAGTACCAGAAATCCCGGCCGCGCGGAGCGCATTGACGGCGACATCCTGCTCGTCGAAGACCAGCGTTCGTTGGCGGAGATGACCGCCCGGATGCTGCATCAACGATGGGGCTGTCATGTGCTGATCGCGACTTCGCTGCAACAGGTGCAGACGATACTCGCGCAACAGCGACACCGATTTTTCGTGGCCGTCAGCGATCTCAATCTGCCGGATGCGCATCATGGCGAAGTCATCGATGTGCTGCTTGCCGCGAACCTCAGGGTCATCGCCATGACTGCCATGTTCGATGATGAGATGCACGATCAGATACTGAAGAAGGGGGTGATCGATTATGTGCTCAAGAACAGCATCAATGCCTATGAGTACATCGTCGAACTGGTGGGCCGTCTGCAACGCAACATGCAGACCAAGGTGCTGGTGGTCGATGATTCGGAGACCTTTTGTTCCATCATGGCGGCCATGTTGCGTGTGCAGGGGCTGCAAGTCCTGACCGCCCATGATGGCGTGGCGGCTCTCACACTCCTGGACCAGCAGCGCGACATCAAACTGGTGCTGCTCGATTACGCGATGCCAAATTTGGACGGGTTCAGCCTGTTGTCGCAACTGCGGCGCAAACAGGGCAAGGATACGCTGGCGGTGATCGGCATGGCGGCATCCGGAAACCTGACCGCGCAGTTCCTCAAGCTGGGTGCGAATGACTTTATCTCCAAGCCGTTCAATTACGAGGAGCTGGTCTGCCGGGTCAGCCAGAATCTGGAGATGCAGGAAAGCCTGGAGGCGGTGCGTTACGTGGCGTATCACGATTATCTGACCGGGCTGCTGAATCGCCGCGCCTTCTTCGAGCAGGGCGGCAAGCTGTTCAAAGAGAAACTTGAAACCGGGCAAGCGATGGTCGCCGCGATGATGGATATTGATTTCTTCAAGAAGATCAACGACCGCTATGGCCATGATGGCGGAGACGTGGTGCTCAAACATTTCGCCACGCTGTTGGGAGCGCACTTCGGGAGTGAGCTGGTTGCGCGTATCGGCGGGGAGGAGTTCGCCATCCTGTTCACGGATGCGGAGCAGGCACTTGAGCGGTGCGAGCGTTTTTGCGCGCTGGTGTCAGATGCACAGGTGACTATCGGCAAACAAACCATCGCTTTGACCGTCAGCATCGGCCTGGCCACGAAGCCGCACACCAATCTGGACGAGATGCTCAAACTGGCCGACGCGGCTCTGTATCTGGCCAAAGAGCAGGGGCGCAACCGTGTCGTGGTGAGTGATGCGGTCGCGTGAGCAATCTGTCTGTGTTCCCTTAACAGTTCGATAATTTCCCGTCTATTCGCCGTATCGGGCTGTGCCGCTTTGCCGATAATCAGTCTTCCCGGCGGAGTGCATCATGGCAGAAGACAGCGATCTAGAAAAAACCGAACAACCCTCGGAGCGACGGCTCGAACAGTCCAGAGAAAAAGGGCAGGTCGCGCGCTCGCGCGAGCTGTCGACTTTCGCGGTGTTGCTGGCGGGCGGCGCGACGCTCTGGTTCATGGGTTCGTCGCTCACCCGGCATCTGACCGGGTTGTTGCATGACGGCTTGAGTTTCAAGCAGGAGCTGGCCTTCAATCCCGCGTTGATGATCCCGCGCCTGTATGACTTTTCGGTGGAGATGCTGCTGGCCTTCGCGCCGCTGTTTTTGGCGATGCTGCTGGCCGCGCTGTTCTCACCGCTGTTGCTGAACGGCTGGTTGTTCAGCGCGCAATCCCTGCAACCGCAGTTCTCCCGCATGAATCCCATTTCCGGCATCGCGCGGATGTTCTCCATGCATTCTCTCGTCGAACTGGGCAAGGCCGTTGCGAAATCGCTGGTGGTGGGCGGTGTGGCGACATGGGTGATCTGGCACAACAAGGATGAAGTGATGGCACTTTCCAGCCAGTCGTTGAGTGCGGCCATCCCGCAGATTGGACATTTGATCGGCGCGAGTTTCCTGGCGGTGGTCGGTGGCATCTTGCTGATCGTGCTGGTGGATGTGCCGTTCCAGCTTTGGGATCACAACAAGAAGCTGATGATGACCAAAGAAGAGGTGCGTCAGGAGTCCAAGGAGACCGATGGTGACCCGATGGTCAAGGGACGTATCCGCAACATGCAGCGTGAAGCCGCGCGCCGCCGCATGATGGCGGCGATACCGACCGCCGATGTGGTGGTGACCAACCCGACCCATTACGCCGTGGCACTGAAGTACAGCGACAAGGGAATGCGCGCGCCGTTGGTGGTGGCCAAGGGTTCGGACTTCCTGGCCTTGCGTATCCGCGAGATCGCGCAGGAGAACAATGTGCCCATCCTGGAAGCCCCGCCACTGGCGCGCGCGCTGCACAAACATACCGAACTGGGCGAGTCCATCCCCGAGGCTTTGTACACTGCCGTCGCCGAAGTGCTGGCTTATGTCTATCAGTTGAAACGCTATCAGACCCAGGGCGGCGCGCGTCCGCATGAACCCGACGCCTTGCCCGTGCCGGTGGCCCTCGATCCGGCGGCGCAAATTAAGGCGGTTTGAGTCACGCACTCGGCACGTTGCATAAAATCAATTAAACCCAGAAAATCCATCAGCCCGTCATTCCCGCGCAGTTTTTTGCTATTGATCCGGCACGCTTTGAACCTAATTGCCGTTCGTGCTGAGCCTGTCGAAGCACAAGAATCCATTCACATTTCGACAAGCTCAATGCGAACGG
>JABEVG010000110.1 GCA_013044075.1 Gallionella sp. | reverse complement strand
CTGGCTCGCCATCACGCCGACCACGCGAAAACGCCGGTCACCGAGACGCACCCAGGCACCGATGGCATTCTGCTGGCCGAACAGTTCGCGCTTGATCTTGCTGCCCAGCACGCATACCGACGCGCTGGCGCGTATATCACCGGCGGGCAAAAACTGCCCCTGCCCCAGACTCATGTGGCGCACCGCCAATAAATCGGCGGTCGAACCCAGCACCACCACTTCGCGGTTGAGCGCGCCGAGTGATATTTGTGACGAACCGATAGTGAGCGGGGCGATGCGCGCAATGGCATGGCTGCGCAACAACTCCTGCGCATCGTCCAGACTCAGCTCGCGCGGGATCTGCCCGAGCAGCATGCCCGGCCCGACCCCAGCCGTCTCGGTACGTCCCGGAAACACGATGACCAGATTCGTCCCCAGCGAGGAGAATTGATTGATGACATAGCGGCGCGCGCCCTCGCCCAGACCGGTCAACACCACTACCGCCGCGACACCGATGGACATCGCGAGGATCATCAGCAAGGTGCGCGAACGGCTGCCGCGCAGACTGCCGGAGGCGAAGTGCAAGATGTCAATGAATTTCATTGACATCCGTTCGTGGTGAGCTTGTCGAACCATGAGCGACCTTTGATAACTTTATCCTGAGTTCTGTTCGCCCCTTAGACAGGCTCAGGACGAACGGCCTGGAGCTAAATGAACAATGCGCATCCATCTCAACTCCGCTCTCCGGAAATGATCTGCCCATCCACCATGTGCAACTGACGCTTTGCGCGTCCGCCTATCAAGGGATCGTGCGTGACCATGATCAACGCGACATGCCGCTCGACCAGTTGCTCGAGCAAATTGATCACTTCTTTGCCGGTGGTCTGGTCGAGATTGCCGGTAGGTTCATCGGCCAGCAGCACTGCGGGGTGCATGCTGGTGGCACGGGCAATCGCCACGCGTTGCCGCTGCCCGCCGGAGAGTTGGTCAGGCCTGTGATCGGCGCGATCGACCAGGCCATAGTTCTCGAGCAAAGCCATCACACGCGCCTTGCGTTCGGCGGGTGGCATGCCTGCCAGGATCAGCGGCAACTCGATGTTCATCGCCGCTGTCAAACGCGGCACCAGATGAAAAGACTGAAACACGAAGCCGATCTTCCTGCTGCGCACCCGCGCCTGTTGCGCGTCGTCCAGCGCAGTGACATCGCCACCATCCAGCTTGTAAGTACCGGAACTCGGCCTATCCAGCAATCCTAGCAAATTGAGCAGCGTGGATTTCCCCGAACCGGACGGTCCCATGATGGAGACATAATCGCCCGCGTCGATATGCAGATCAATCCCGCACAACGCCGCGACCTGCTGATCGCCGACCATGAAACTGCGACTCACCTGCTTAAGCTCTATCATCCGAACCACGCTCCCAATTTAGTCAATAGATCAGCCGTGCCGACCACAGCATCGTGCGCTTGACAATATCACAATGTGATGTTAATTTTCGCCCGGCATTGCGGATGAGTAACTTTATGGCCAGCGACAATCTTAGCAAAAGTGAGTTTGAGTTACTTTCCAACTTTCGTTATCAATTGCGCTGTTTCGTCAGGTTCAGTGAAGATTTGACGCGCCAATATGGTGTCACCAACCTTCAGTATCTCTTACTGTTGCATGTCAAGGGATACAAAGGGAGGGAATGGGCGACCATCGGCGAACTTGCCGAACGTCTGCAGTCTCATCATAACGGTGTCGTTTCCTTGGCTTCGCGTTGTGAAGTTCTGGGTCTCGTATCCAGAAAACGAGGAACAGTGGACAAACGTGAGGTGGAGATTCATCTCACGCCGACGGGGAACAAGCTGGTGAAGAAGATTGCCAGTTTGCATCGAAGGGAACTGTTGGGGCAGCAAGGAGTATTCAAGGTTCCAGAAGCTCGGGAGTTTGAATCCGATAACTAAATTTTGTGCTCGCTAACGTTGATCGTTTTTTTTGCCGTTTAAGATGTATTTTATATACACTAATTAACAGAGTACGGGGAAGGAGTAAAAATGAAACTGATTAAACACGCAGTGTGGGGGCTGATTTGCTTTATCGCATTGTTTCCAGGCTTGAGCTTGGCCGAGCAGCGCGAGTTCAATATGACCATAGACGAAGTGACGATCGACGTTGCGCCGGGCTTCACCAACAAGGTTTTTGCTTTCAACGGCCAGGTTCCCGGGCCGTTGATCCACGTCAAAGAAGGTGACGACCTCACTATCCATGTGACCAACAACACCGCACTGGCGCACACCATGCACTGGCATGGAGTCAATCAAACCGGGACTTGGAAGAACGACGGCGTGCCCGGCGTGACGCAGCCCCAGATCGAACCGGGCGACACGTTCACCTACAAGTTCAAGGTGGATCGCCCGGGTACGCTTTGGTATCACTGCCATGTCAACGTGTGGGAGCACGTCGCGACGCGCGGGATGTGGGGGCCACTCATCATTGACCCGAAAAGTCCCAGCAAGCTGGAAAAAAAGGTCACTCAGGATGTCATCATGATGATGAGCACTTGGGAATCTACCTATGCCAATGCCTATGGCAAGGGCGGTGCACCGCAGGATGTTTCCGATTTCTTCTCGGTAAACGGCAGATCCTTTCCCTTTACCCAACCTATCAGGGTTAAAAAAGGGGATGTCGTGCGCTTTCGCATGATTGGAGCCGGAGACGAAGTGCATGAAATGCATCTGCACGGGCATGACCAGTTGGTCGCCTTCAAGGACGGTTATCCCCTCCCAGTGCCGTATTACGACGACACCACACCAGTTGGCCCAGGAGAGCGTTATGACACCATCGTTGACATGAACAATCCGGGGCGATTTATTTTTCACGACCACGTGGACAAACACATGTCGAACAACGGTGCGATGCTGGGTGGCCCGTTGACCATCATCGAATACGAAGGCATTCCAGTGGATTCTTGGTATGCCTGGAAAGACATAGCCTATAACCCGGATTTCTTCTACAGCGAGTCCATG
>JABEVG010000109.1 GCA_013044075.1 Gallionella sp. | reverse complement strand
TCGCTGCGCCAACTGCTGCTGCAGCCAGCGCTTCATGCCCAGATGCGCCACCACGACGGTCTGCGGCGCCAGCACACTGGCCGCGGGCTGCGCGGCCAGTTGCCCGGCCAGCGTTTCGGCCAGGGCTTCCAGGCGGCTGGCGCGGTGGACGTACAGACCAGACATGCAGGATCCGTGTCAAAAGATGGAAGGCCGCGCCGCGGCGGCGCGAAGGTGCGGCATCCAGGCGGATGCCGCAACGGCCAACCCGCCGAAGTCTACGGCGCGTGCATCGCAAAGGCTGCGATGAGGCGCGGCGTGCCGGCTGCGCGTGCACGAACCTGATTAGCCGCGTACCGATTCAATCGCCGCTTTCGTCTGCGCGAGATGCTGCCGCGGCTAGCGCGATGATGCTCTACAAGCCGCATGCCAGGCCGGTTCTGCGCATAGCGGACAATTTTCATGGCTGCGGCTCGAGGCTGTCTAATCAGAATCAGGAAATATTTAGATAAACGAGCTATCAAGGCGCATTTCGAACTGATCGAAAAGATCTACATTAATGCATAATATCTGCATGTCCGTCCGCTTGAAAGGGCGGCCAAAAAATGCAAGCAAATCCGCTATTGAAATCCAAAAAAACCTTCAGACCATTGAGAGGTTCGGGCTCCAAACTGAATGCACCATCGATATCAATGCCAGGATCTACACCAAAAGCGGACTTAGTCGTAATGAGCGCGGGGAGAAAAATTTGTGGCCCCTTGTCGAAATCCAGCTTGATCACCGAATACCCTTGCACAGCTTCATTCTTGTCTCGAATCTGACCTACTAATGTTTGAGTTGTTGAATGAATGCGTAAACCGAATTTATCCGTCGAAAATACAACCATGTTATTGCTTAGACCGGAATCGAACAATAACCTAGCCGCATGGCCATTGATCCGCGCCTTGAAGATGATCTCTGGCCCAAGAAATCGGCCAGTGTAGGCGAAGCGCAAAAAAACGGGTACGCAACCCTGCGGTTTATTGCCATTGATGTAAATACCTCCATGCGTAAGAAGAGCCGTCCGCAAATTAACAAGAAAGTTCATTCCAAGTAGATTATTATTATTGCCAGTGAGCTGTTTAGGGAAAACTCCGAAATAGAAGTTTTTGGCCGTGTAATGACCCAATGTCAGCTTTTTCACAAGCGCTAACTTTACCGTAGATTGAGTAATACCATTGAACTTTGTATTCGTGGGCCTAATATGCAATCTGCGAGCAGTCATATAGCCGAGCGTTGAAATATTGGCGCCTGTATCAAGCGTGAAGCAGGCACGAATCCCATTTACTTTGGCGACTACACTATAATAGTTATGATCTTGTTGCTGACATTTGGCATTGAGTGGTACGAATCCAAATTTATGGCTATTCAAAAATGTCGGGGAAGGCGACTCTTTTATTGCCCCCGGGTTTGAAATCCAATTTGTTTCATATGTTCCCGCTGCGCCATAATGGTATGCGATATTCACCTGCGCGACAATTCCATTCATTTGCAAAATTGATGCGGCCAGCTGGGGAAAGTTACCCATGGCGAGTTCGGCTGAGGCTTTCATCTCCAGGCACATAAGGTATAAAGATATATCTTGAGTTCGCATTTTTGTATTATCTAAACATTGATGAATAGCCGCGTCCTCTACGCGTTTGAATTTCCCATTGATCAAAAGCATCCCAAAACGGGCATACGCATCAGTTGGGAATTTTGTAAGTTCCCATAGCCGTGCCGATTCAATTTTTTTCGTTATGCCCGGACTTGAACGATATGCAATAATATCTCCCGAGTAGCTCCCCGCGGGCACCTTACCGTGCGCAGCTGCATTTGCGCAGCCTAGGACTAATGCACCCACTGATATTAATATGATGTGCTTAAATTTCATGGAAAATAATTGCCTACTTGAGTGATGCATATTGTTGTGCGTAAGCTCCTTTCGTCAAGCGGACACTTCGAAAGTAGAACATCTGGCGGCTTGTTGGCGGTACTCGCGGGGCGTCAGGTTGCCCAGCGATTTGTGGGCGTTGCTTGTTGTAGTCGACCATCCACCAGCTTTCGTGGTGGATCTTCCGATGCAGTGGTGGCTGGAACTTCCACTGTGGCGCCTCGATACCGTCATCGGAGGATCCGCTCAGCCGCCACAAGCAAATCAGTTTCTTCGAGAGTTTTCATGTATCACCTTTGATTCAAGTTTCCGAGAATAAAGAGCCGCCTCGGCTTCGGCTTGCTCTGCTACTAGAAAGGACATTTCGAGCTATTTAATGCATTTAAAATCGGTCATCGAAACGTTCTTAACGTTGCCGCGTCCGCAGATTTGTATGGCCTTTCTCGCCATACTCCTGACGGCCTCTGCACTAGACTCACTTTGTTGAGTGGGTCTGAGTGCCTGTTGTGTACAACCGCAAAGAAGGAATACCAATGTTGCTGCGATAAATAGTTTCACTTGACTCTCCGTTGACTCCGTCCGACACCAGGAACTTGGGGGTAGCGATAGAACGCGCTTACCAGCAGTAGCACGTGTTGCTTTTGCCCACCCGACAGACTCGCCATCACAATTACCCTGAGGATCTAGTTAAATTAGGAAGATTTTTGCCGAGATCTGTACCGCGCAACTAACATGCTCGCTGAAACACTGACAGCTGCTAATAGCCCGATCGGCATAACAAGATAAATCAAAACGTCTCCAAGATTGAATGCGTATCCGCCATTAGTTCCCAAGGGGTTATATGCGATGTAGTCGATGATGCCGGATATTGCGGCAGATTGAATGATATTGGCTACATTCACTCCAAGAACAATTGATATGCTATACAACGCAATCCGGAAGGTAATGGGATTGCTGCACTTATGATGCTCGTTTTTAATAACTATCACGGCATAAACGATGAAAATTAGACCTAATGTCGCAACTATCATCGGGATAATTCCGCCGTTGCCAATGAGCGAGTCTGGGTTGGCATGCAGAATATTTGTTAAATATATATTGTAAGCGACGTGCTTTATCGATCCGCGTCGGATGCATTGCAACACCAATACTGACAGCGCCAGATTCAGCGCCATTGAAGAAAATGATAAAGTAAGCACGCTTTTCATAATGTCGTCTCGATTAAGTTCACATGAAATCGGGCGCCGAAAATATAAAAAGAGATTTGAAGCTTCTAAATGAACCTCTCCCTCCACGTGAGTGCGTAAGCCCCCCTGTCAAGCGTCTCGGCCCCAAAAGGGGCTGCGGCTTTTAGCGCAGTTTTGTCCTTCATTGGTCAGCGAGAGTTCGAACTCATTGATCGTACGCATGTCATTACCTCAGTGAAAGGAGACGCCGACACCCTCCGGCAAAGGCTCACCCGCCCTCCGTTTGTGGGCGTAGGACGGGCTTAGCTGCGTGTGCGGACAAACTCGACCGAGCTGTCCGTAAG
>JABEVG010000108.1 GCA_013044075.1 Gallionella sp. | reverse complement strand
CCCCAGCGTCAGGCATATCTTCGGCAACTGCGTGGTCTTGCCCGACCCCGTCTCGCCGCACACGATGACGACTTGATGTTCGGCGATGGCGCGCGCCAGCACCTCGCGCTTGCCGACCACGGGCAAGTCTGACAAAAACTCGATCTCGGGCAATGAATCCAATCGCGCCTTGCGACGCTGCGCACTCACAGATAAAACAGGGTTCAAATCGCCTCGCAAAAGAAAAGGGATTAGCCGAGCGCTAATCCCAATATGGTGTGGGTTATAGGTTCAGAATTGTAGCAAACAACGACTCGCTTCCGTCGGGAAGCAAGCCGCAGACAAGCTCAACGGGGTGCTGACGGAGGGGTGTAATCCGGCGGGATACCCGAAGGGGTGGACGCGGGAGGTGGTGCATAAACTGGGGGAGGCGGAGGGGCATAATGTGGCTGGGCTTGCATGGCGTAGCCGGGTATCTGGTTGCCCTTGGCATACATGCATTGCTCATAGGCGATGTCGTAACGGCGTTGGCTGTCGTGCATCGAGCCATTGCTTTGACCCGCGCCCATCATACTGCCACCGACCAAACCAATTGCCGCGCCGCTACCCACACTCCCGTTGCCGCCGCCACTGAGCGCGCCGGCAGCAGCACCGATGGCCGTACCCACAGCGGCCGAGCTGAGGAAACTTTCCGAGGAAATATGGTTGGCGGACTGACCGATGGACTGATCGGCAAAGTGACGGCAAATCTGGTCTTCCTGTGCGAACACCTCGAAGGGTTTACCCGGAGCGGGCATCACCGCCACGCGCGGACCGGTCGGTGCGGTCGCGCACCCGACCACGCTGATTGCAACTAGGGAACAAACTAGGACTTTACGCATGATGACTACTCCTTATTTATCGATATTGAGATGGGGCGGGCGGCATCGGCGGCACAGCCGGTACTGCCGGTGTGGGTGCTACCGCGCTCCAGCCGGACGGGCAGTTAGCCACGTAAGGGTAATACCCGTTATAAGCCTGGCAATAATACCAAACTCGTCCGGCGGCTTGTGGGGCGGGTGCGACATTCGGCTGCACCACCACGACAGGTGGCGTATAGGGATCGGGGTAGGGATAGACCGGCTGAGGATAGAAATACCACATTCCGCCAGCCACCCACCACCAGCCCCACTGGTCATCATGCATGTCATGTATCCATCTACCGCCACGCCAGATGCCCAGATCCCCCCGATCGAAGTAGCGAATGTCGCGACCTCGCCACCCTTCACCGCCGCGCCAGCCTTCACCGCCGCGCCAGCCTTCACCGCCGCGCCAGCCTTCACCGCCGCGCCAGCCTTCACCGCCACGCCAGCCTTCGCCACCGCGCCAGCCTTCGCCCTCACCGCGATCTGCCATGACAGGTAACGATGCGGCGATCGACAGCGCAACCACCCATGCCTGCACCATCCGCGTTCGTTTGGTTTTCATCGTCATCTCCTTAGTCATGACTCGCAACAATGCCACGCAACATATTGCGTCGTGATTATAAAGAGGTGCTTGCCTAAGTGTGCCAACTATATTTTCCGATCATGATTTGAAGTACCACGGAACGCCCGGACTGGCCCAGGTGACAGAACGGTACGCACGCGCCGTCGGTGATTCGCTACATTCCCGGCACCCAACCTTCCCGCCACAAACCGCGTCCAACGAGTGCATCGTAATCGGCAAATGTAAACAAAGTATTTGTGCCCGCACTCAATTTGTAAGCGTTTGTTTCAGTTGGAGTGGTACGCAAATTCTTGCGTATAATCAGGCAACGTTAACAGCACGCTGGGCAACCGATCTGCTTATGTCTCTCTTATCCCGACCCCACCCGACCTCGCGCAACGCACACCACCGAACCGGATTCACACTGTACCCCGCCCTGATGATCGCGGCAGGCATGGTGCTGTGCGCCCCGCGACACGCCCATGCCAGAGAGGGCGACGGAAAGCCGGGCGCGAATATGCCGATTCCGGTCACGGCGGCGACTGTGCAACAGCAATCCATGCCGGTGTGGCTGGATGCTCAGGGCACGGTCATCCCGCGCAATTATGTCAGCGTCATGCCGCGTGTGATGGGACTGCTGCAAAGCATCGATTACGAGGAAGGAAAACCGGTCAAAGAGGGGCAGTTGCTGGCCACCATAGACCCCCGGCCTTATCGCATCCAGGTCGAACAGGCGCGCGCGCAACTGTTGCGGGATCAGGCGCAACTCAGCGGCGCGCAATCGGACCTGGAACGTTATGAAACACTGCTGGCGCAAGATTCCATCTCGGCCCAACAAGCGGTAGACCAGCGCGCCACCGTGGCGCAGCTGCAGGGCACGGTGGCGGCCGACCAGGCCGCGCTGGATAACGCGCAATTGCAGCTGGACTGGACCCGCATCACGGCACCGCGTTCCGGCATCGCCGGTCTGCGCCAGGTCGATCGCGGCAACATGGTCGGCACGACCGGAGTGATCGGCGGCGGTGTCAGCGCGCTCACCGGCACGGCTTCGGCCGCAGCCCCCATCGTCACCATCGCCCAGGTGCAGCCGATCACCGTGATCTTCGCCATCGCGCAAAGCCAGCTCCCCCCGGTGCTCAACCGTATGCGCGGGGCGACCTTGCCAGTGCAGGCATGGGATCAGCGGCGCGCCACGCTACTCGACAGCGGCAAAGTCATCGCGGTGGATAACCAGATCAACACCGCCACCGGCACCGTGATGATCAAGGCACAATTTGCCAATCCGCACATGACCTTGTTTCCCAACCAGTTCGTCAACGTGCGGCTGCTGGTCGATACGCTGGGTGGCGCGATCGTCGTGCCGTCGGCAGCCATCGCGACAGGCGCGTCCGGCAGCTATGTTTATGTGATCGACAACAGCGGCAAGGTATCGGTACGCGCGGTCACGACAGACGTCAGCAATCAGGGTCAGACCGCCATCCGCACCGGACTCGCAGTCGGTGAGCGGGTCGTCACCGACGGACTCGATCGTCTGAAAGCAGGCAGCCTCGTCCAGGTCGTCGCGCAAAACGGCAACAATGCAGCCGATTCAACGAACCAGATGAAACCAGGAAAGCCAGCGGCGGAAACCCGGCAACATCCCAAGGAAGCCGCCCCATGAGTGGCGGTGACGCGCCGGAACAGTCTGGTGATGCTGCAATAGCCGGGGGCGAGGCCCTCACCCCCTCGAATGAAACGCTGGCACAGCCTGATACCGGGGCAGACTCGACACCGGCATCCGGTGAACCCAGCCCATCGCGCTTGTTCATCCTGCGCCCCATCGCCACCACCCTGCTCATGCTGGCCGTGTTGCTGGCAGGTTTTGTCGGCTATCGCCTGTTGCCCCAATCCGCACTGCCGGAAGTGGACTATCCGACCATCCAGGTCACCACGCTCTACCCGGGTGCCAGTCCGGATGTCATCACCTCTTCCATCACCTCGCCATTGGAGCGGCAATTCGGGCAGATGCCGGGACTATCGCAGATGTGGTCCAGCAGTTCGGGCGGCGCATCGGTCATCACCCTGCGCTTCGATCTCACCCTGCCGCTCGATGTCGCCGAACAAGAGGTACAGGCGGCGATCAATGCCGCCACCACTTTCCTGCCGCTCGACCTGCCCTCGCCGCCCATCTACGCCAAGGTCAATCCGGCTGACGCGCCGGTCATCACCCTGGGCCTGACTTCCGCCACACTGCCGCTCACCCAGTTGCAGGACCTCGCCGACACCCGTCTGGCACAAAAGATCGCGCAAGTCGCGGGCGTGGGTCTGGTGACACTGAGCGGGGGGCAGCGTCCCGCCATTCAGGTGCAAGTCAACGGTCCGATGCTGGCCGCCCAGGGTCTGAGTCTGGCCGGTGTGCAGGCGGCGATCGTCGCGGCCAATGTCAATTCACCCAAAGGCAGCTTCGACGGCCCGAACCGCTCGATGACCATCAACGCCAACGACCAATTGCAGTCGGCGGAGGACTACCGCGACATCGTCATCGCCTACAACAACGGCGCGCCGGTGCGGCTGGGCGCGGTGGCCAACGTACAGCAGGGTCCGGAGAACGCGCTGCTGGCCGCCTGGGTCAACCATCAGCCCGGCATCGTCATCAATGTGCAACGCCAGCCCGGCGCGAACGTGATCGCGGTGGTCGACCACATCCAGAAGCTGTTGCCGCAACTGCGCGAAAGTTTGCCCGGTTCCACCGAGCTGACCGTGCTGTCGGACCGCACCGTGACCATACGCGCGGCGATCACCGACGTGAAGTTCGAGCTGATGCTCTCGGTGGCACTGGTGGTGATGGTGATCTTTCTGTTCCTGCGCAGCGCGCGCGCCACCTTCATCCCGGCGATGGCCGTGCCGCTGTCGTTGGTCGGCACGTTTGGCGTGATGTATCTGGCGGGTTTTTCCATCAACAATCTCACGCTGATGGCACTTACCATCGCCACCGGCTTCGTGGTCGATGATGCCATCGTGATGATAGAAAACATCGCGCGCTATATCGAGATGGGCGAGCCGCCCCTGCAGGCCGCGCTCAAAGGCGCGAAGCAGATCGGCTTCACCATCATCTCGCTGACCTTTTCGCTGATCGCCGTGCTCATCCCCCTGCTGTTCATGGGCGATGTGGTCGGCAGATTGTTCCGCGAATTCGCCATCACCCTGGCGGTGGCGATCCTGATCTCCGCCGTGGTGTCGTTGACGTTCACGCCCATGCTCAGCGCGCGTCTGCTCAGGCATATTCCGGAACAACAGCAGGGGAGATTGCTGCGCTGGAGCCAACGCGGCTTCGACCGTCTGATCGCCGGATATGGCGACGCGCTACGCTGGGTGTTGCGCCATCAGCGGCTGACTCTGCTGGTCGCGTTCGCCACACTGGTACTGACCGTGCTGCTCTATCTCGCGATCCCCAAAGGTTTCTTCCCGGTGGAAGACACGGGGCTGATACGCGGCATCACGGTCGCGGCGCAAAGCACCTCGTTCCAGGAAATGAACCGCCGCCAGCAGGCCCTGGTCGATGTGCTGCTCAAAGACCCCGCCGTGCAGAGCATCTCGTCGTTCATCGGCGTGGACGGCACGAACACCACGCTGAATAACGGCCGCATGCTCATCAGCCTCAAACCGCTGGATCAGCGCGGCGACCGCGTACCGGCCATCATCGCCCGACTGCAACAGGCAGCCGCGCGCGTGTCCGGCATCGCGGCTTTTTTGCAACCGGTACAGGACCTGACCATAGACGACATCGTCAGCCGCAGTGCCTATCAGTTCAGCATCAGCGCGACCGGCATGGATGAGCTCGAACAATCCAACGACGCATTGCTGACCAAGCTGCGCGGCCTGCCGCAATTCACCGGAGTGACCAGCAGTTTGCAGAACGACGGCCTGCAAGCCTTTCTGGACATCGACCGCGATGCCGCGTCGCGGCTCGGTATCAGCGTGGCCGCCATAGACGGGGCGTTATACAGCGCGTTCGGTCAGCGATTGATCTCCATCATCTTCACCCAGTCGTCGCAGTACCGCGTGGTGTTACAGCTGGAGTCCCGGGACAGACAGGGGCTGGACGGGTTCAACAGCATCTACCTGCCCTCGGCCAGCGGTCAGGCCGTGCCGCTGGCACAAGTGGTGCGCATCTCGCAACGCAGCGGGCCGCTGGAGATCGGCCACCTCGGCCAGTTCCCGGCGGCGATGATCTCCTTCGATCTCGCACCCGGGGTGTCCATCGGCGCGGCAGTGCAGGCGATACACGAGGTGCAGACCGCTTTGCATCTGCCCGCTTCGGTGCCGTTGAAAATGCAGGGTGCGGCAGCGGCTTTCGAAGCCGCACTCACCAACCAGCTGTGGCTGTTGCTGGCAGCGGTGGCGACCATGTACATCGTGCTCGGCGTGCTGTATGAAAGTTTCGTGCATCCGGTGACCATCCTGTCCACCCTGCCGTCGGCGGGCATCGGTGCACTGCTGGCACTGATGCTGTCGGGCAACAGCCTGACAGTGATCGCCATCATCGGCATCATCCTGCTGATCGGCATCGTGCAGAAGAACGCCATCATGATGGTGGACTTCGCGCTGGATGCGCAGCGACAACAGGGACTGTCGCCCGCCGAGGCGATCCTGCAAGCGGCGCAACTGCGGCTGAGGCCGATCCTGATGACCACGTTCGCCGCGCTGTTCGGCGCGATCCCGTTGATCGTCGGCGGCGGCATGGGGGCGGAGCTGCGCCAGCCGTTGGGGATCACGCTGGTCGGCGGGCTGTTGCTGTCGCAGCTGCTCACCCTGTTCACCACACCCGTCATCTACCTCGCCTTCGACCGTCTCGGCGCGCGCTGGAAAGCGCGTCTGAGCGGCGCGACCAAACCGGGTACGCCAGAGTGAACTTCTCCGCCATCTTCATCCGTCGCCCGGTGGGGACGACCCTGCTGGCGATAGCCGTGGTGCTGCTCGGCGCAATCGCATTCAGGCTGCTGCCGGTGTCGCCTCTGCCCCAGGTGGACTTCCCCACCATCAACGTGAACGCCAATCTGCCTGGTGCCAGTCCCGACGTGATGGCGGCGACCGTGGCAACCCCGTTGGAACGCTCGCTGGGGCGCATTTCCGGCATCACGGAAATGACCTCGTCGAGTTCGCTGGGCTCGACCAACGTCACCATCCAGTTTGATCTGTCCAAGGACATCAATGACGCGGCGCGCGAAGTGCAGGCCGCCATCAACACCGCCATGCCGCTGCTGCCCACCGGCATGACGGGTAATCCGACCTATCGCAAAGTCAATCCGGCGGACGCGCCCATCATGATCCTGTCGCTGACGTCAAAGAGTCTGTCGCGCAGCCAGCTCTATGATGCCGCCTCGACCATACTGGCGCAAAAGATCTCCCAGCTGCCCGGCATCGGTCAGGTGACCGTGGGTGGCGGAGCCTTGCCAGCCGTGCGCGTCGATCTGGAACTGGACCAGGTCAACAACATGGGACTGAGTCTGGAACAGATACGCCAGGCCATCGCCACCGCCAATATCAACGCGCCCAAGGGGGCGGTCGAAGATGAACTGCACCGCTGGCAGATACAAGCCAACGACCAGCTCACCCTCCCCGCGCAATACGACGAGCTGGTGGTGGCGTACCGCAACGGCATACCGGTACGGCTCAAACAAGTGGCGCATGTCAGCATAGACAGCCAGAACATGCTCAACATGGGCATGGCCAACGGTGAGCCGTCGATACAGCTGATCATTTCGCGCCAGCCGGGAGCCAACATCATCGCGGCCGTGGAAGCCATCAAAACCGCGTTGCCGGAATTCGAGGCGGCGATGCCTGCGGCCGTGGAGGTGCATTTGATGTCGGATCGCACGCTTACCATCCGTGCCTCGCTGCATGACTCCGAAAGCACCCTGATCCTGTCGGTGCTGCTGGTCGCGCTGGTGGTGTTCGTGTTCGTGCGCGATGCCCGCGCCACGCTGATCCCGGTCATCGCCGTCCCCATCTCGCTGGTCGGCACCTTCGCCGCCATGTATCTGCTGGGCTACAGCCTGGACAATCTCTCGCTGATGGCACTGATCGTCGCCACCGGATTCGTGGTCGATGATGCCGTGGTGGTTCTGGAAAACATCATGCGCCACGTCGAAGCGGGGGTCGCGCCCATGCAAGCAGCCCTGCGCGGTGCCCGCGAAGTCGGCTTTACCGTGCTGTCGATGAGCTTGTCGCTGGTGGCGGTGTTCCTGCCCGTGTTGCTCATGGGCGGCATCATCGGCCGTTTGTTCCGCGAATTCGCGGCCACCCTTTCCATCGCGGTCTTCATCTCGCTGCTGGTCTCGCTCACCCTGACACCCATGCTGGCTTCGCGTTTGCTCAAGCAGCGCGGCCAGCGCGCGCCGGGACGCGTCGCGGCATGGGGTGAACGTGGCTACGCAAAACTATTGCACGGCTACGATCGCAGTCTGACCTGGGCACTCAAACATCACCGGCTGATGCTGCTGATATTTTTTAGCACCATCGCCCTGAATGTATATTTGTTCCGGGTCGTACCCAAGGGTTTCTTTCCCACCCAGGATACCGGTGTCATGTTCGGCAACATCCAGGCGGATCAGGCGATCTCGTTCCAGGCCATGTCGCAAAAACTCAAACGTATCGTCGAGATCATCAAGCAGGATCCGGCGGTGCAAAATGTGGTGGCTTTCACCGGCGGCGGGAGCACCAATGCCGGCTTCGTCTTTCTCAGTCTGGTGCCCTACAACCAACGCGTCGATGCGACGGCATTGAACGCCAGGCTCAGACAGAAACTCGCCGCCGTACCCGGTGCCCAGGTATTCATGGCACCGGTGCAGGACATACGCGCCGGAGGCCGCCCTTCGCCCGCGCTCTACCAATTCACTTTGCAGACCAGCGACTTGAACGAGCTGCGCCTGTGGGAACCCCGCGTACTCGAAGCCTTCAGCCATATCCCCATCCTGACCGATGTCAACACCGACCAGCAGAGCAAGGGTTTGCAGATCGAGCTGGTCATCGACCGCGACGCGGCCGCTTATTACGGGATTTCGGTGAACACCATAGACCAGACCCTCAACGACGCATTCGGCCAGCGTCTGGTCTCGACCATCTACGCGCCGCTGAATCAATACCGGGTGGTGATGGAAGCGGATGCGAAATATCTGCAACGCCCCGACGCGCTGAACGATATTTACCTGATTACTGCCGCCGGTCAGAGTGTGCCGTTATCGGCAGTGGCTCACTACGAGCGTGATACCACGCCGCTGGCGGTCAATCACCAGGGGCTGTTCGCCGCCTCGACGATCTCGTTCAACCTCGACAAGGGTGCTTCCCTCGGTCAAGCCCAGCAAGCCATCGCGGTAGCGATGGCCAAGATCGGACTGCCCGACACCATACAAGGCGGCTTCCAGGGCACGGCCAAACTCTTTCAGGACACGCTCAACAACCAGCCTTTGTTCATCCTCACCGCCATTCTGGTGATCTACATCGTGCTGGGCATGCTGTACGAAAGCACCATCCATCCGCTGACCATTTTGTCCACCTTGCCCTCGGCGGGAATCGGCGCGGTCATGGCATTGATGTTGTTCCATACCGATTTTTCCATCATCGCGCTGATCGGTGTCTTCCTGCTGATCGGCATCGTCAAAAAGAACGCCATCCTGATGGTGGATTTCGCGTTGCAGATCGAGCGTGACACGGGTGCGAGTCCGAGTGTGGCCATCCACCAGGCCTGTCTGCTGCGCCTGCGTCCCATCCTGATGACCACCTTCGCGGCACTCTTCACCGCCTTGCCGCTGGCGATGATCAGCGGCAACGGTGCCGAGCTGCGCCAGCCGCTGGGCATCTCGATCGCCGGCGGCCTGATCGTCAGCCAATTGCTCACGCTGTACACTACTCCGGTGATCTATTTGCAACTCGACAAGTTTCGCAACTGGAGCCGTAGCCGTTGGGCAAGCCGCAACCGTCAAGCGACACAACACTAATCAGCACAGGAACCGAACATGCGTTCGATTAAAACATTTACAGCACATCTGATCGCACAACGAGATGGGACGGTGCTCGCACCGTATGTCATCCGGTCGCGCAAACCGCTCTTCGCCGGTATCTGCATGTTGCTTTCCGCGTGTGCGGTAGGTCCGGACTACAAGCGACCCGCACTGGAGACCCCCGTGCAATTCAAGGAAAACAAGGGTTGGGTACAAGCCGCCCCGCTCGCCGTATCGGCCCGGGGTGCTTGGTGGACGGTCTTTGCCGACGCGACCCTGAATTCGCTGGAACCCCGTGTGACCCAGGCCAACCAGAGTCTGCGCGCCTCGTATTACGCCTATCAGCAGGCCCTGGCCCTCACCGACATGGCGCGCGCCGCAGAATTCCCTACGCTGGGTGCCAGCGTTTCCTCAACACGTTCCTCGTCCGGCGGCGGCACGGCAACCGGCATCGGTGCAACAGGAGCGACCCCGATCATCACCGGCAAGACATTTGGCTTCGGTGCCAGCTGGGCACCCGATTTCTGGGGCAAAGTACGCCGTCAGGTCGAAGCCGATGAAGCCAGTGCGCTGGCCAGTCTGGATAATCTGCTTGCCGCACAACTCAGTCTGCAAACCACGCTGGCGCAAGACTATTTCCAGATACGCCAGATCGACAGCCAGATCGCGCTGGCACAAAGCACCGTGTCGGCTTATGAGAAATTCCTGCAACTCACCCAGAACCGCTACGCCGCCGGGGTGGCGACCACAGCCGATGTCGCGTTGGCGCAATCGCAACTGGCCAATGCGCGGGTGCAGCTTGCCGCCTTCAACGTGCAACGCCCGCAACTGGAACACGCCATCGCTGTACTGATAGGCGAAGCACCGGCCAACTTCAGTTTGCCCGCCATGCCCAGCCTCCCCCAGCCCCGCGCCATCCCGGCTGGGTTGCCGTCGCAATTATTGCTGCGCCGTCCCGATTTGGGTGCTTCCGAGCGTCAAGTCGCCGCCGCCAACGCGCAGATCGGCGTGGCCGTATCGGCTTTCTTTCCGGCATTGACGCTGTCCGCGCAACGCGGCTGGCGCAGCTCCACTTTTGCCAATCTGGTTTCCGCACCTAATGCTTTCTGGTCGGTCGGGCCGTCACTGGCGGAAACGCTGTTCGATGCCGGCGCACGCAGTGCCCTGGTCGCGCAAAACCGAAACGCTTACCAGCAGGCGGTCGCGCAATACCGGCAACTCGGCCTGCAAGCTTTGCAACAAGTCGAGGATCAACTCGCCGCCCTCGCCGCCCTCGCGGACGAGTCGCAGTTGCAGCTGCAAGCCGAGGCGGCGGCAGACGAATCGCTGCGTCTCGCCACCAACCAATATAAAGCGGGCATCGTCACCTACCTCAACGTGATCACCGCCCAGACCAATTCCTACACCGCGCACAACGCGACACTGCAAATCGCAGGACAGCAACTCACCGCCAATGTGGCATTGATCCAGGCATTGGGTGGCGGCTGGGGAGACGATGAGCAGCCCGCGCTGGGGGCGAGCGTGGTAGCTGAACAAAGCGACACCAAAGAAAATTGATAGGTTTTATCGGCAACCCCACCACCGTTTTTCATGGAAGCTCGGTCGGTGATGTGCCCCTAAAACCCCACTTGTCTATCTGTATAATCTCGATCATTCAATTTTTAGATGGAAATATCGATGCCTTCTCAGCCTGATCACATCGGAAGTAACGACCTTGATTTTTTGTTCAGCCGTTCGGTTGCAGTGATTCTAAAATCAGAGGATTCAACACAGTTTTTACGCTGGTTCGATCAATATGCGGAAGATGTCGCGCCGATTTTTTTCAGGCAGTTTCAGGCTAGCCCTGATGGGTTGCGCAGCTTCAAGTCTTTTTTATCACGCTTCATTTGGAATCGTACTGCCTTGCCCGGTAATCATTTCCGCCCGCGTCCGCTGCCCAAACCGGAGCGCAACACCCTGTGTCCGTGCGGCTCTGGAAACAAATACAAACACTGTTGTTTGGCCATGGAACCCAGCCAGGATAACTTCCCCAATATAAGCATGTTGCCGTTTGTGCTGGACACGCTGACAGCCAAGCAACTTGCCGCATTGCCTTTTGAATACCTGTCAGCAGAAGAGTTGGAACACGTTGCAAGACAGTGGATGCTACAGGCCCGCATTCAGGATGCGGTGAAATTGCTGGAGGGTTTGTTCGCGGATTTCAATAAGTTGGGAGAGCAAGCCGAGCCCGCCTTCGATTGTTTGCTTGATTGCTATGACATTCTGGGCAATCCGCTAAAGAAAAAAAGACTGCTGGAGCGGGGTTCCGAGGCGAAAAACAAATACATTCGCGCAGCGGCGATGCAACGCCGCTGCTGTATCTTGGCTGATCGCAATGAATATGCGGAAGCGTGGGTGCTGTTCCAGGAATTGCAGCGTTTGATACCCAATGATCCTTCGCTCTCCCATTTGGAAATCACCTTATTGGTTAATCAAGGCGAAAAACAACGCGCTGCGGAACGGGCACGCTTTTGGGTTGCCCGTTTGTCTCGGGATATAGAGTTTGCACAGGGGCCGTTGATCGAATATCTGCGTACGGTAGCGCAAGGCGATATCCATGGTGCCATGACTGGCATCGCAAAAAACTTAAGCCCGGATTTGAGCCGTTTGGTCTCAATGCTTGAGCAGATGCCGGAGCCGGTTTGCCACTACACGCTCAACCCTATGAGTGACAGTGCCGGTCCGTTGACGCCCGACAAAAAACTACTGGGTTTGTTCGCTCAATGGGAGGCGCAAGGCGAGTATTCGGAAGTCCTGGCAGATGATATTGAATGGCTGGAGCACAATCCGCTGTCTTGGCAATGCTTCGAGATTCTAGACGACTGGCTAGCCACACTAGAGGATGCACGTATTTCTCATGGCTTTGAGGAGGTGGTATTGTTGCCCGCGCTACGCCATGCCGAAGCCTTGCTGCGCTTGACGCTCAAGCACTATCAAGCAGAAGAATTAAAGTTGGAATGGGCTTGGCACGAAAACCGTCCTGCCCTGCGCTTGCTTGAAAGACTGATTGGCATGTTGCGCTTGACCAAGAACTTCCCTGAAGCGGTGCGCGTCGCTGAATGGCTGGTACTGACGCTGAACCCCAATGACAATCAGGGGTTGCGTTCCAATCTTATCCACGATTACTTGCGTCTTGGGAGAATCACCGATGCACTGACCCTGTCCAAAAACTATCCAGATGATATGGCTGACATGAGTTATGGCACTGCCTTGGCTCTATTTATGGATCATCAGGATCAGGCTGCGCAACTCGCCCTTGTCGCCGCACGCACACGCTATCCCGAGGTGGCCAAAATATTGTTGGCCGACAAACCCAAGCAACCGCGTTTGCGTGATGGCATGGTGCAGATTGGCGGAAAAGATGAGGCGTGGTACTACTTCAAGGATAATTCTGACATTTGGCAGCAGAGCGGTGGATTGGAGTGGTTGCGGCAATCCCGTGCTAAAAAATAGCACGCTGGCGACTAAAACCGCGTTGACAGTTTGTTGACAGAGCTAAAAAGAAAGGAGCCACGCGGCAGCGTAACTCCTTAGTATTTGGTGGGTCCGGTCGGACTTGAACCGACGACCAAAGGATTATGAGTCCTCTGCTCTAACCAACTGAGCTACAGACCCGAAACTTTTTAACTTGTTTAT
>JABEVG010000107.1 GCA_013044075.1 Gallionella sp. | reverse complement strand
TCTCCATCCCGTTCGCGATCTGCGCCAGTTCCGGCCCGATACCATAGGTCAGAATGGCTTGCGCGCCGGCTTCCTTGGCTTTCAACAACTGCGCGGTCATGTCCACGTCTTTGATGTTGAACTTTTCCACCGCGACCGGCTTTATGTTTTTGGCTGCCAGTGCCTTTTCCAGGTCCTCGCGACCCAGCTGACCATAATTGGTTGAGTCCGCCAGGATCGCGACCTTGGTGAATTTCCGCCCATCGACGGCTTCGCGGACAATCATCGCGGACTGGATAGTGTCACTGGCGGAGGTGCGGAATACGTAGTTGTCGGCATACTGAGGCGGCAAGAATTGATGCGTCACCGCCGTGCCCGTAGCCACGTTGTTGATCACCGGGATTTTGGCTTCCTGATAAAAACGCTGTGAAGCGAGCGAAACGCCGGTATTGATGTAACCTAACGTGGCGACGACCCTCTCCTTGTTGATTAACTCCTGGGATACCTGCACGCCCCGCTCGTTCTTGGCTTCATCATCGCGCTCGACCAGTTCGATCTTGCGTCCCAGCACGCCGCCTTTGGCGTTGATTTCGGCAGCCGCCAGCCTGACACCGTCGCGCATCGAGACACCCATCGGGCTGGAACCACCTGTGTAAGGACCGGACACGCCTATCTTGACCGTGTCGGCGGCAAAAGCCGAACAAGACGCGGCAAGGACTAAAGCGGTGACGATAGATTTGATTTTCATGTTCATAATTTCACTCCCGGATAAAGTAAATCGAAAGACCCCTGGAAACCAACAAAGCAACTGCTACAAACACACCAACATCCGAATACGACAACCTCCATTTGGCCATGCGGACTCGCCGCACCCCCTGCAAGCCTGATGTCAGCAATCATAACGTCAACCCGAAAATATTTGCTCACTTTCCAAAAAAATAACCGGCCTCACACGCCGGACAGTCTGGTATACGCGGTCGCGACAGCCTGATCATCGCCGACATTGCCGGGAAAGATCACCACGGGCAGATTCGGGTAACGCGGATGATCGGCGGGGCAGCATACCACCGAACAACCCGGCAAAATCTGCCCGACCACGCGCGAGGTGCGCAACGCCAGACCCGAGCTCAACACATCGTTCGACGTGATACCGCCTTTGCTGATCAGAAAACCCAAAGTATCGGGCAGATTGCGCACCACCTCCATCAAAAAGGCGGAGACCGTCTCGCCAAAAGCCAGACGCGTCGCCTGATCGGGGAACCCCATTTCCAGACGACTGGTGAATACCACCGGCGTGTTGCCTGCGGCATGACTTTGCGCGCAGCGCGCCACGATCTCTTCCAGTAAATCACCACGGTGCGCGGGCAAATTTGCCACGTTCACTTCGATGGGCGTGACACCGGGCATCTTGAGCAACTGCTCGAGTTGAAGCGTGGTCTTCTTGACATGCGAGCCGACGATGACCGCACCCGGCTTGCCATCGCGCACATAGCGCGCCATATCCTGTGCTGCGACGGGTTGTGCGGGCAAACGCGCCAATGCGGTGAGCAGGCTGGCCGCGCTGCGGAACAGGAAACGCTTGCCCTGCGCCGCCGCTGCGCGCAGTTGCGCCGCAAAATGATTCAGGTCAGCTTGCGTCTCGGCATCCACCACCGCGCACACATTGTTTTGCAATCCCATCAGACGCGGCAGGCTGTCGCCGCGCACCTCGGCCAGCAGGAAACGCTCGACCTGAGTCGCATGGATACGACCGCCCGTTTTCTCTTCGACGTAATCCGGCAAATAGCTGTGGTGATAAGCGAACACCGAGTCACGAGCGAACTCCGTTTCGTGCACCGGCACGGGCTGACCGTTCACCATCAGGTAATGCACGCTGTCGCGGGTGACGCGACCGCCCTCAAAAAATGCGGGCACCAAGAAATGCGCATCGAACGGTCCCAGCTCTTGCGCGATCACATCGGTCTCCACCGGGTAATGGCCGCGCAGCGTCGAATCCGAACGGCTGACCAGGATGGGATTGATGTCGCGCCCGATATCCTTCAACTCAGCCAGCGCAAGTTTCAAGTTATGGCACACCTCGCGGGTGACATCTGCCGCCGACCTGGCCGCCATGCCGCGCGTGTTGGTCAACACGAAGAACAGCGGCGAATCGTCGAGTATCGCCTCGCGCAATGTCGCGACATCCCAGCGCGTCAACAACAGACAACTGTGTACCGTCTGTGACCCGGTGGGGTCGTCATCCAGCACGATGATCTTGGTTTCTGACATCAAAGTCGCCTCAAAAACTTAAATGCTTTTTATCCCAGCAAAGTCCGCACACGTTTACTCATCGCATCCGCCGTCAGACCGTTGAACTCCATGATCTCAGCCGGGCTGGCGGTGGTCTCGCCGCGCTTCCAGGCAAAGGTGTCGCGCTTGGCGGCACGGGTGCGCAGCAGGATAGGTTCCAGCACCGCACTCGGTCCGCCGCTCACCGCCAGCAACACATCGGCATCGAACAACGCGTCGAAATGTGCGTCATCCATGAACCTGTTGTCCGGCTCGGCAACGGTGTCCCACGCGACGTCGGTCGGGCGATACAGACGGCGCGGATTCACCACCGCGACGATGCGCACCTTGTAGCCATCCGCCTCCAATTTGTCTTTCGCCTCAAACACCGGCAGGAACACCATGTCGCCGGTGACCGCGAACACCACCATGCCTTTGCTGCCGGACTTGCTTTCGTAAATGATGGACGCGCCCGTTTGCATCGCGTGCTGCGCTTCATCCACGCTCATGTACACCGGCAGCGGACTCTTGGACGCGATGATGACCATGCACTTGTTGAAACTGTTGGTGGCGTAATCGAACGCAACCTGGATCGCATTCGCATCACACGGGAACAACGGGTAGGTGTTGCCGTTGCGCATCTGTGCGGCAAAATAATTCTCGATCTCGGGACGCTGATGCGTCCAGCCGTTGCGCCCCTGCTCCAATGCGCCCGCCGTAAACATGGCGACGACCGAAGGCGTTTTGCGTCGCAATTCCGCCATCGCCTGCGCCACCGTCTGCACGATAGGCCAGCCGTTGATGGCGAAGCTCTCATACGACAGCCAAATCGAACGCGAACCGAACAAAGTCAACGCCGCAGTCAGCCCGGCACACGCATCCTCGTTGAGCGGTTCATACACTTGCCCTTCCGGCTCCTGGTTATACAAAGGATCGACGGTCGGATGGCGTATCTTCAGTGCGTCGTTGATGTTCTTCATCGCCGAGGCTTCGTTACCATCGGCATTGGTCACGATGTAGCGTTTGTCTTGCTTACCGACATGCGCCACCAGCGCGCCCATCGCGGTTGCGGGGACGGCTTTTTCACCTCTGGCGAATTCGTGTATCGGCATCTTGCCCAATGGCACCAGCTCCAGCACCTGCTCGGTCACCGCCGTTTTTGCCGCCGCCCCACCACCGGCGCGCACGAAATTCTCGCGCACCAAGGCCCAGGCTTCCGGCGGCAAGGCGCGACGCTTCAGGCCTTCTATCATGTGCGGCTTGTCCAGGCTGTCGGCGGGATACAAGTTGTGCGACTTCGCGCCCACGGTATGCACGCCCGTACCTTTCATCTGCTTGATGATAAAGGCGGTGAGTGTGCCGCCCAATGCGGACTTCGCCGCCTTGTCCACGCCCGCCAGCACCGCAGCAGCAAATGCTAAACGCTGCTTATGCGAGAAATAAGAACTGTCGGCATAGGCACTGGGTTGATTGCTGTCGTCGAATTCTTTGGCATCGACCAGCACCACTTCCTTGAAGCCGTGCCCCTTCCAGTACGCGATCATTTCGGCATTGGTAAAACGCGACACCATGGAGTGATGCTCCTGGCTGTAGCCGTTCCAGATCAGAGTCGGCAGGAAATTGGTCACCCTGGGATAAGCGGTATTGAAGTGCAGCATGGAATTCAACACATAAGGCTCGCCCATGCCGCCGTCACCGATGGTTACGGGAAATAGTTTTCCGGGATGCAACAACGCGCCCGCCATCGCGAAATGTTGCCCTTGTCCCAGCGGACCGGCGGGTGCGAGCAGACCCGGAATCGCACCGGACAAATGCCCCAACAGACCGTGCTTTTCGCGGAAGCGCGCCATCATCTCGGTGACCGTCTTGATACCCATCGCCTCCAGCGACGTATCGAGGAACATCGCGCTATAGAATCCCGGCGCGTGATGGCCGACTTCCGTCACGATGTTGGTGTGACCCAGCATCACCAGCGACGCGTAAGCCTCGGCACTGCTGGCGAAGCCGCCCGGATGCCCCGACCCTTTGGAGCCGCACACCTGCAACGTCAGATAACGCAGCGCGTCCGCCATCAACAGGGTTTGATACGCCGCATCCGCCGACCCGGCATCGCTGATCGCGGACTGCCCCTCCTTGATGGCCGCTGTTTTGGCATGCTGGGCATAACCTTCCCAAACCTTGCCGAAATGCTGGATACCCTCACAAAATTTTGGCGTGGCCGCCGCGCTCGCTGTCATTGCATTTTCTCCTTGAGAGATTTTGGATGTGGAAATTGATTTGTCAGCACAATAGCGGTTGCGCTATCATTTCACAATACACAATCGATTTCATAATGCGAAAAATGAAAGAGTCGCCTAATAATTCCATACAAGTCATCGCGCGTCTGGCGCAATTGCTGGACGCGATCGCCGCGCGGGACGAAGACGTGAGCCTGAAGATACTGTCGGCAGAAACCGGGCTGCATCCGTCCACCGCGTTCCGCATCCTTGCCTCGCTCATCGAACAGGGCTACGTGGAACGCACCACGCGCGGCAACTATCAGCTCGGCATCAAGCTCATGCAACTGGGCAGCCGCGTGCATGCCAGCGTGGACATCCGCAAGGTCGCGTTGCCGCTGATGGAAAAATTGCGCGACGAATTGGGTGAGACGGTGAATCTCACCGTGCGCGAAAGCGACGAAGTGGTGTATATCGAACGCACCCTCGCCAAACGCATGATACGGGTGGAGCAGGTGATCGGCAGTCGCGCGCCCCTGCATGTCACCGCCATCGGCAAGCTGATGCTGGGCGACCAGGGTGAAGCCGCATGCCGCAGTTATGCCAAGCGCACCAAGCTGCCGGCCTACACCAGCAACACCCACACCAGGATCGCCGCACTATTGCAAGATAGCCTGACCTCGGCCAAACGCGGCTACGCGCTGGACAATGAGGAAGCCGAGCTCGGCGTGGGCTGCATAGGCACGCTGGTGCGCGATGCCAGCGGTCAGGTGGTCGCGGGACTGTCGGTGTCCGCACCCATAGAACGCCGCCGCAAAGAGTGGATCAAGCACGTCCTCGCGACCGGCGCGGAACTTTCGACGTTGCTCGGTTATCACGCCGCAAGCTGACTATCACTTTCGTTTTTCAATACACCCCAACGGAGAGACCGCATGAGACAGAAAAATTGTTTGACGCTGGCGGACGTAAAGATCGTCGCAGCCGCTTGTGAAAGCGAAGCATTGAAGCAAGGGTGGGCGGTCAGCATCGCCATCGCCGACGATGGCGGACATCTGCTGTGGCTGCAACGTCTCGATAACGCGCCGCTGACCAGCATGGACATCGCCACCGGCAAGGCACGCACCTCGGCTCTGGGGCGCAGGCCATCGAAGTTTTACGAAGAGGTGGTGAACGGCGGACGCAACGCCTTTCTCACCATACCCGGCGGACTCACCATGCTGGAAGGCGGCGAGCCTATCATGATAGAGGGCGAATGCGCGGGGGCGGTCGGAGTCTCCGGTGTCAAGTCCGCCGAAGATGCCCAGCTCGCCCGTCACGGCATCAGCGCGCTCATCGAAAGTCTGAAGCGATAACATCAACGGCCGCGACACACGCCATCCTGCTACACTGGCGCATGAACAAAATCCTGCAATATCTGAAAATCAACGGGGAACGTCTCGATACGGACATCGCCGCCGCTGTCGGTCTGTCGCTTGCGGCAGCGCGTATCGAGCTGGCCGGACTTTCCTCGCAAGGCGAAGTAATGTCGTGCCACTCGATCAAATTTATCGGCGGCCACAAGATAGAAGGCATGAGTTACCGGCTGTCCGGATTGATGCCCAAAGCCGCACCCGGTCGAAAAGCATCGTAACTTCAGCATGCGATGGGACGAGGTAAACACCACAATGTCTATGTGATCGAGCTGTCGAAAGACGTCCTGTTCGAAGCCAAGTTCAAAAGGTGCAACCCGAATTACCGCTCCGGCAAACCCTGTGTCTATGTCGGCATGACGGGATTAGATCCGGACTTGCGCTTCGACAAACACAAGGCCGGCATCCAATCCAACCGATACGTCAAGCAATACGGACTGCGCTTATTGCCTGATCTGTACGAGGGGTTCAACCCCATGTCCTATGCTGAGGCGGTCGAGAAAGAAATCGAAATCGGGATCGACTTGCGCAGTGCCGGATTGGGTGTGTGGCAAGCGTGACCAGGCCGCATTTTGATTGACTCATAGAGAGTGATCCCGGGCACGTGCAAGCATAGGGACGAAAAACATTGGAAGTGTATAGTTACGCCTCGTTGTGAACCCCTTGGAGAAAACGATGCGCGTGGGATTCTTTGTCACTTGTCTGGTAGATGCGATGCGGCCGCGCATCGGCTTTGCTGCTATCAAACTCCTTGAGGCAGCGGGTTGCGAGGTGGCTGTTCCCGAACAACAGACCTGCTGCGGCCAACCCGGCTACAACTCCGGCGACCGCAAATCCGCTACCGCATTAGCTCTAAAATTTCTCGCCGAATTCGAGTCGTTCGACTACGTGGTCGTACCTTCCGGCTCGTGCGCGGGAATGACCGTCAAACACTATCCCGATCTGTTCAAAGACGATGCCGCGCTGCTGGCACGATTCACCGCGCTGGGCGCACGCACGTTTGAGCTCACCGATTTTTTGCATAATGTCGCGCAGCTCAAAAGTGTTCCGGGAAAATTTCACGGCACACTGACCTATCACGATTCCTGTTCCGGCCTGCGCGAACTCGATGTGTATCAACAACCGCGCGCCTTGCTCGCCACCATGCCCGATGTCACCATAAAAGAAATGGTGGAATCGACCACCTGTTGCGGTTTTGGCGGCACGTTCTCGGTCAAGTACGGCGAGCTTTCCACACGCATGGCGGACAACAAGTGCACGCACATCGCCGATACGAATTGCGACACTATCGTCGGCGGCGACTTGGGTTGCCTGCTCAACATCGAAGGACGTTTGCGCCGCAACGGCGACCACAGCACGCGCGTGTTGCACATCGCCGAAGTCCTCGCCGACACGGGGGAATGATGCAAAACAACGCGCTGCAATTCAAACGCCAGGTCACCATCAAGCTCGCGGATGTCAAACTGCAAGGCGCGCTGTCGCGTTTGCAATCGCGCTTCGTCGAAGGCCGTTCGGCGGTCATCAGCGAGATCGCCGATCTGCCGCAAACACGCGATGCCGCTGCCGGAATACGCAATCGCGTGTTGAACGATCTGGAACACTGGCTGTTACATTTCGAGCGGGAGGCAACGGCGCGCGGGACTGTCGTGCATTGGGCGGAAACGGGCGAGGACGTGAACCGCATCGTCACCGAGATCGCCGCGCAACATGGCGTGAAGACCGCCGCAAAATCCAAGTCTATGGTCAGCGAAGAATGCGGGCTGAACGACGCGTTGGAGCGCGCCGGAGTCACTGTGATGGAAACCGATCTGGGCGAATATATTTTGCAACTCGCCAAGGAAGCCCCGTCGCATATCGTCGCGCCGGTGGTGCATAAAAACAAAGAGGAAGTCGCCGATCTGTTCGCGGAAAAACACGGCTTGCCGCGCAAGACCGGCATCGCCGAACTATGCCGCGAGGCGCGTGAAATATTGCGTCCGGCGTTCTTGAACGCGGACATGGGCATCTCGGGCGCGAATTTTTTGATCGCCGAAACCGGGTCGGCGTTGATCGTCACCAACGAAGGCAACGGTCGCCTGGTCACCACCTTGCCGCGCGTCCATGTCGCCATCACCGGTATCGAAAAAGTCGTGCCGACCTTGGAAGATGTGTCCACGCTGCTGCGACTGTTGCCGCGCTCCGCCACCGGACAATCCATCACCAATTACGTGTCGATGCTGACCGGAAAAAAATCTGTCACCGACCCCGATGGCCCGGAACATTTCCACATCATCCTGCTGGACAACGGACGCAGCAGTCTGCTCGGCGGTGAGATGCAAGACATGTTGCGCTGCATACGCTGCGGCGCGTGCATGAACCATTGTCCTGTTTATCAGAACATCGGCGGCCATGCGTATGGCTGGGTCTATCCCGGACCGATGGGTTCGATACTCACGCCGCTGTTATCGGGACTGGAAAACTCACCGGATCTACCCAACGCTTCGACCTTATGCGGCGCGTGCGCGGTGGTCTGCCCGGTCAAGATCCCCTTGCCCGACCTGTTGCGAAAATTGCGCGAGAAGCAGATGGAACGCGGCATGAAATCACGTCAGGAGACCTTGCTGCTCAAGACCTGGGCATGGTTTGCGTTGCATCCAAAGCTCTACGCGTTCGCCACCAAAGTCGGCGTGAAATTCATGGCTATTTTGGGCGGCAAAGAAAAACTGCTGCATAACTTGCCGGGCGCGAGCGGTTGGACAAATGGACGCGATTTTCCCGCGCCGACAGGCAAGACTTTCCGCGAGTTGTATCGCAAGGAGCACAACAAATGAGCGCGCGCGACAACATTTTGAACAAGATACGCAAGGCGCAAACGCCAAATTCAAATGCCGCCGAAGTGATTGCACAACATCTCGCGCAACACCCGCGCGGCCCGCGTCCGAATATCCCGGATGACTTGGTCGCCCACTTCAAAGCGCGCGCACTGAAACTCTCCAGCGATGTGCTGGAAACCGACGATAGTAAAAATGTGCCACAACTTTTGGCGGATTATTTGCGTGAAAAATCGCTGCCGATGAGTGGCGTATGCTGGCCGGAATTGGCTGATTTACCGTGGCTTGCAGCAGGTTTGGAAATCCACTCTCACCCGCCCCTCCCTCACCTCAATCCTGATGGAACAACTAGCCATTCGACTAAGCCCGCAAGCGGGCAAGTCGCTGGTTATCTCCCTAAGGGAGAGGAGGCAAACATATCGCTACGTGAATTTAATGATACTGATGCAGTCGGTGTGACCAGTGCGTTCTGCGCCATTGCCGAGACCGGCACGTTGATGATGTTAGGCGGTGCAGACACACCCGCGACCACCAGCTTGTTGCCCGAAACGCATGTGGCGATCGTCGATCCCAAACGCATTGTCGCGACCATGGAAGATGCGTGGGAACTGATGCGCAAAGAATTCAGCCAGCCACCGCGCGCGGTGAACTTCATCTCCGGCCCGTCGCGCACTGCCGACATCGAACAGACCGTCACACTGGGCGCGCACGGTCCGTATCGGGTGCTGCTGATACTCGCACCACTTTAGGAATACCCGAACAACCCATACACATCGTCATTCCCTTGACTAGAACTCCCGCGTCGCGGCGAAGTGCGCCAGGTCCAACAAACATTGTTTGTGTACAGAGTCGGGTAGTCCTGCCAACGCGGCACAGGCGGCTTCGGTTTCGCGCATCGCGATCTCTCTCGTGTATTTCAAAGCACCCGTGGCGTGGATGATCTCCAGCACTGCGCTGAATTTTTCGACATCACCATTTTCAATCGCGTTGCGCACCACGGTGGCTTGTTCGGCGGTGCCGTGTTGCATGGCGTAAATCAACGGCAATGTGGGTTTGCCTTCGGCGAGATCGTCGCCCAGATGTTTACCGGTCTGCGCTTCGTTGGCGGAATAATCGAGCACGTCATCAACCAATTGGAACGCCGTGCCCAGATGCATGCCGTACTTCGCGGCGGCTTCCTGCTCGGCGGCGGAGGCTTTGCCGAGTATCGCGCCGAGACGCATCGCGGCTTCAAATAATTTTGCGGTTTTGCAATGAATGACGCGCATGTAATTATCAGTATCGACACCGGCATCGTGGCAATTGAGCAACTGCAACACTTCGCCTTCAGCGATCAGATTGGTCGCGTCGGCGAGCGTTTGCATCACGCTCATCTCACCCACTTCCACCATCATCTGAAACGCGCGCGAGTACAAGAAATCCCCGACCAGCACGCTGGCCGCGTTGCCGAACAACGCGCTGGCGGTGGCCTTGCCGCGCCGCAGTTCCGACTCATCGACTACGTCGTCATGCAGCAACGTTGCGGTATGGATAAACTCCACCACCGCCGCAAGATCGTGGTGCTGCTTGCCGCAATAAGCGAAGGCATGCGCGGACAACACCACCAAGGCAGGACGCAACCGTTTGCCGCCACCGCTGACGATATATTCGCCGATCTGATTGACCAGCACGACTTCCGAGCGCAAGCGCGTGCGGATGACCTGATCCACTGCCGCCATGTCGTCGGCGAGTAATTTTTTGAAGTTATCGAGAAACACGTTCTATCCTGATTGAGTGGCTGTAGCGCGCACCAACTGATGCGCGCTATTTTTTGTGGCGCGCATTGTCTCATAAATCACCTAGGCCTTCGTAACCTGCTCGCGCCGCCATAACACCGTGCCCAGCGCAATACCCAGACCACTCAAGGCCAGCACATAATGCGCGGGAGCGAGTTTATCCAGCGGTAAGAGCATGCTCACCATCACCGGTGTCAGCCCGCCGAAGATCGCATATGCCACGTTGTATGAGAACGACAAGCCGGAGAAACGCACCACGGGCGGAAACAGCCGCACCGCCGTACTCGGCACCACACCGATCACGCCGACGAAGAACCCGCACAGTGCATAGAGCGCGTAAATATTTTCCGGTGCGGTCGCCATCTGCATGTAGAACAGCATCGACGTCAGACCCAACATCAGGCAGCCCAGCATCAGCACGCGTCCCGCGCCGTAGCGATCCGACAGCGCGCCGAACACCACACAGCCCAGGCTCAAAAGCAAGGTCGCGATGCTGTTCGCCTGCAAGGCCGTCGTCGCCGGTATCGCGTAGAGTTTCTGCACCAGCGTCGGCGTCATCAGGATCATCACCACGATGGCTGCCGACAGCAGCCAGGTCAGCAACATGGTCAGCGCGATGGCAGATTTGTGAGCGCGTATCACTCGCTTGAGCGGCAACTCGTCGGCCAGAGCCTGACGCACCTGCATCTCTTTGAACACGGGGGTTTCGTGCAGCCACTGGCGCAACCATACTGACACGAAACCGAATATCCCGCCAATGATGAAAGGCACACGCCAGCCAGTCGCAAACAATTCAGCCGGACTGTAGGCATGATTCACCGCCGTCGCCACCAGCGAACCCAGCAGGATGCCGCCGGTCAATCCCGCCGTCAGCGTGCCGCAGGCGAATCCCACGTGCCGTGCCGGCACATGTTCTGTAACGAACACCCATGCGCCCGGTACCTCGCCGCCGATGGCCGCGCCCTGCACCACGCGCAGAGCCAGCAACAGGATCGGTGCCCAGATGCCGATGCTCGCGTAAGTCGGCAGCAGGCCGATCGCCAGCGTCGGCACCGACATCAAAAAGATGCTCAGCGTGAACATGCGCTTGCGTCCCAGCAGGTCGCCGAAGTGCGCCATCACGATGCCACCCAGGGGACGCGCCAGATAGCCCGCCGCAAAGATGCCGAAGGTCTGCGCCTGACGCAACCAGTCCGGCATGTCGGCTGGGAAAAACAATTTGCCAATCACCACGGCGAAGAACACAAAGATGATGAAATCGTAAAACTCCAGCGCACCGCCCAGAGCGGCGAGCGACAGGGTGCGGTAATCACGGCGTGTCAGCGTGGTCATGGTCGTTCCTTGAAGCGATGATTTTCAGAACCGAAAATTGTAGGCGATAGCGGCGATTTGTCCTAACGCCGGATCAAATCGGAACAGGAAGTCTGGACTCGCTGCCTATTCAAGCCGAAGGTACTTGCACATACAAAAATACCCAAGCTGCGAGGCGCAGCCTGGGTATCAGTTTACGGCCACACGCTTGACTTATACGGTCAGGTCGAGCCGGTGCTTAAAGTTAAAAGCGATAAGCCACGCCGATGGCGGGAGTGAGCGGATTCAAATTTAACGTACCGATATTGCCAGCTCCAACGACATTCACATTGGTTTTGATCTGGACGTATTTAACGTCCGCGTTGAATCCCCAATGCTGGTCAAACATATAGTCGAAGCCCACTTGAGCGACCAGACCGGTGCTGGATTGATCCACCGATGCCGCGCCACCAAGAATGTTGTTGCGATTGCTAAAGATGGTGTAGTTAACGCCCGCGCCCACATATGGCTTCCATTGACCCAGGTCGGTAAAGTGATACTGCACGAGCAAAGACGGTGGCAAAGCCTGTATCGTCCCCTTCTGAACTCCACCAACATTGATGTTTACGTTTTGCGGATAAGTCAGAACCAGTTCTGTGGCAATGTTTTTGGTAAAGAAATAACTCACATCGACTTCGGGTATGGTTGTGTTCTGTGCTTGGACATTGTTGGTCGCAACGCCGTTGGTTTGCCCGTTCGCCCAATTCAATTCGACCGCCCGAACTCGCACCATCCATGGATCATCCACAGCAGCGGTCGCCACGCCGGATGCAGACAACAACAGTCCCAACAACGCCATACTCTTAGCACTAATCTTCATAGCCTCTCCCCTTTTTATAACCACAATGACAAAAGTGTCGGGCGCACTTTATGACGATATTTGATAGCGCGATTTGATATAAATCAAAAAATCACGCGAAATTCAATCTCACATCCGGCATTCGCCATACTCATTTGTCCTGTAAAGCGGGTTTGGTTTGTCATTTATCCGGTTATCGGTATAATGCGCGGCTTCGCGAATCGACTGCATCGTTCGTGAGAGGTAAAGAAATGGCCTGGTAGCTCAGTCGGTAGAGCAGAGGATTGAAAATCCTTGTGTCGGTGGTTCGATTCCGCCCCGGGCCACCAAATTTAGTGTGCTGAGTGCATAC
>JABEVG010000106.1 GCA_013044075.1 Gallionella sp. | reverse complement strand
CTCGCAACCCACGATAACGCCGTCACGCAGACGCACTTGCGGCTGGTAATACAACTCGAACTCCCGGTTTTCCACCGCCTTGCGCAACAGTCGCTGAATATTCAGCCGTTCCAGCGTCTCGACGTGCAGCGCGCTGGTAAAGAAACGATAAGTGGCGCGCCCCGCTTGTTTGGCCTGATACAGGGCGGCATCGGCGTGCTTGAGCAGCGTGTTGCTGTCGCGTCCGTCCTGCGGATACAGGCTGATGCCGATGCTGGGCGTGACGTTCATTTCATTGTGGCCCAGTTCGAACGGCAGGTTGATCTCCCGAATGATCTTATCTGCCACACCCACGACATCTTCCGCTCTGCCCACATCGCCCAGCATGATGACGAACTCGTCGCCGCCGATGCGCGCCAGCGTGTCTTCTTTGCGGATGCAGCCCTGCAAGCGGCCCGCCACGTCCCGCAACAGATGATCGCCGGCCTGATGGCCGATGCTGTCGTTCACATCCTTGAAATGGTCCAGATCGAGATATAGCAAGGCTATCTGCGCATTGCGCCGCACCGCCGAGCCGAGAGCCTGTGCGATGCGATCTTGCAACAAGCGGCGGTTGGCCAGCCCGGTGAGCTGGTCGTGATAAGCCAGATGTTCGATCTGCGCGGCAGCCTGTTTTTGTGCGGTGATGTCGCGGAACAGCGTCTGGAGCACCGCCCGCCCATCGGGCAGATGAACCCGCTGCACCGACACGTCCACCTCCAGCACGCGGCCGCTGCGGGTGCGATAGCGCGATTCGAAGGTGTCGCGTCCGGTTTTTTGCAATTTTTGCAGGCGCGCCGCGATGGCCGCCTCGTCGGCAGTTTCAAAATCCCGGACGTGCAATTGCAGTAACGCCGCGCTGTAGTACTCCAACTCGAGCAAGGCCTTGCGGTTGTGCGCGATGACGCGCATATTTTCGTCGATCAGCAGCACGCCTTCCGGCATCTGGTCGAACAAGGCCTGATATTGTTGCTGTGCCGCCGCGCCTTCCCGCTCGGCATCTTTGCGCGACTGGATGTCCTCGATGATGGAGATGCCGTAATCCGGCGTGCCGTCTTCTTTCCACACGAAGGAAACGGACAGTGCGACCCAGACGCTACAACCATCCTTGCGGATGTAACGTTTTTCGGTGTGGTAGGCATCGATATGGTGCGACTCCAAGTCGCGCATCTTGTCCAGGTCGCGCGCCAAATCGTCGGGGTGGGTGATGCCTTTGAACGACAGTTGCAGCAACTCCGCCTCGCTGTAGCCGGTGATCTCGCACAGCTTGGGATTCACGCGCAGCCATTTGCCGTCCATGCCGAGGTGTGCCATGCCGACCGCCGCCAGATCGAAGGTCTGTTTAAACAGTGCGCGCTCGTGGCGCAGGTCGCTCAGCATGGCGTAACGTTGCGACACATCGTGGAATACCATCACCACACCGATCATTTTTCCGCGCTCGTCTAACACGGGTGCTGCGGAGTCTTCCACCGGCACCACTTTGCCATCGCGACGGCGCAGCAGCATGCCGTTCAACATCGGGATCGGGCAGCCGTCGCGCAGCACGATCTCCGCCGGTGAGTCCACACGGGACTGGTTGTTGGCATCGTACAGTTGGAACACGTCAGACAATGCTTCGCCGCGCGCTTGGTCATCGCTCCAGCCCGTCATCTTTTGCGCGGTCGCGTTGAGCGATTCAACTTGCCCCCGCATATTGGCGACCAGCACGGCATCGCCGATAGATTGGTAAATCGCGCGGACGCTGGCATCGCCCCGCACGATCTCGCGCAAGGCGCGGTAGGCAGCAATGAAGGCCGTCAGTGACAGCAGCGGTAACAATACCGCCAGCAGCCCCAGCCCGTAAAACTGCGTTGTGCCCGTTACACCCGATGCACCGAAGCCCTTGGCGCGGCGCTCGATCTCCGCTTCCAGCTTTGCGTGCCAACCCGCCAGTCCGTCCCGCAACGCTCTGTCCTTGCCGCGCATCAGTTGATCCACTCGGCGGTAGGACAAAGGGTCGCGCGCGTCGAGTTTGCGCAGGGCGGCGGCGTATTCGTCCAGCAGGGTTTGTTCTTGATTTTGCAGGTCGACCAGATTGGCGGTATCCATGCCGTTGTCACGGATGACCTTCTGTGTTTGCTGTAGATGTAGCTGCATATCGATTGCTTCGCGCCCGAACAAACTGCGATGCCGGGCAAGCTGATCGGGATCATATGCGCGCAGCAGTATGTCTTTCCATTCCTGCGTCTGCCGCGCGAGGACGAATTGCGCGGCGGTGGCCGCATCTTCCATGTGCAATAAAGCGAGGCTCTGGTGGCGCGCTTCATCGTCCACCTGCCGCACCACTCGGGTGAACCCATAGCCGCCCAACGCCACCGCCAGCAGCACCGAGCCGACCGCGCCCCACATCAGGCGGCGAATATGCCGCGTTCGCTCGCCTCTACTTTTATGTTTTTGCATCAAAATGCGCGGCTAATAGTGAAAACGACGTTTAACTGTCAATCCGGTTTGGGGCGGATCACGCGAGCTCCCGAGCGGGTTTGCGGGGGAACAAGACACCAAAAACCAACCCCTTTGCGGAACGGCTGGCTGGTTGAATGGTTTAAATGCATTACCGTTTTTGTTGCGGCGATTGCAATTGAAGCTACCAGCACCCAGCACAGATACTATCAATAACCATTATAAAAGTGTGTGCATTTCAACGGGTGTTGTAAAAAACCACAGCTTGCAGATATCTAGCCGAAACCCGATTTGGACTTCACCCGCTTCAGTAGACATCCGATAATGTCGAAACTGAAGAGGAGTGAAGCAAATGAGTCGCATCAGATATACAGCGGAATTTAAAGCGGAAGCGATCAAGCAAATCACCGAGCGGGGCCATGCTGTCGCTGAGGTTGCCACCCGACTGGGCATCTCAGGCAAAAGCCTTTATGTCTGGCTTAAACAAAGCCAGCAACTTGCCAAAGTGCCGGTTAAGGATGAGGTGCTCGCCCTTAAAAGCGAAGTCAGTCGGATGAAAGCGGAGTTGAAGCGCACCACCGAAGAACGTGACATCCTAAAAAAGGCCGCCGCGTACTTTGCCAGAGTGTCCGAGTAAAGTACGCGTTCATTGACCAGCATCGCCGTGAGTTTCGATTGAGCAGCATGTGCCGCGTACTCAAAGTTCATCGCAGCGGCTATTACGCCTGGAAAGCCTGCCCCAAATCCGAGCGGACCTTGGCGGACGAGTCCCTGCTGATCGACATCAAGCAATCCTTTGAGGATAGCCACGGCATCTACGGTAGCCCACGTATCCATCGTGATCTGCGCGAGGCCGGCACACGTTGTGGGGTGAAGCGGGTCGCACGACTGATGAGACAGGTTCAGCTTAAGTCGGTGCGAGGCTATAAACGGCCCCGTCACAAAGCGGGTAAGCCTGCCATCGCCGCACCCAACTGGTTGGCGCAGCAATTCACGTTTGCCGCACCCGACCAGGCTTGGGTCACTGACATTACCTATATCCGTACCTATGAGGGTTGGCTTTATCTGGCGGTCGTGATCGACCTTTACTCACGTGCGGTCATCGGCTGGTCGATGAAGCCCAGCATGGCAACTGAACTGGCACTGGATGCCTTGATGATGGCCGTATGGCGCAGAAAGCCTAAGCAACCGGTGATCATCCATTCTGATCAGGGTAGTCAGTTTGGCAGTGATGACTTTACCCGCTGGTGCAAAGACAACCGGCTCACGCCGAGTATGAGCCGCCGCGGTAATTGCTATGACAACGCGGTGGCGGAGTCTTTCTTCAGCAACTTAAGGCAACGCTGATCAAGTCCACCCATTCCACAGGTCGTGCGTTATAGCCATAGAACACAAACACGGGAAGATGGTAATGAAACAACAGACACT